>NZ_OY762267.1:1803000-2103500 GCF_963665245.1 uncultured Paludibaculum sp. | reverse complement strand
GAACTATCAGGGGTGGCCCAACAGCTACCGCATCAGCAATGGCGAGGTGGAACTCGTGGTGACCGGCGACGTCGGCCCGCGCGTGATCCGCTTCGGCTTTGTGGGCGGGCAAAACCTGTTCAAGGAGTACAAGGAACAACTGGGCAAGAGTGGTGAGGCGCAGTTCCAGGCGCGCGGCGGCCACCGGGTGTGGAAGGCGCCCGAGGATCCTGTCGCGACCTGGGCTCCAGATAACGTGCCCGTGGAAATCAGGCAGACAGCCCAGGGCGTGATCGCGCGCGAGCCGAAGGAACCACTGACCGGGCTCCAGAAGGAGATCGAGATCCGGCTGGCTGCCAGCGGCAGCGGTGTTACGGTGATCCATCGCATCACCAACGGTTCGCTGTTCCCGCTGGAGTTCTCGGCCTGGGCGCTGACCCAGATGGCCCAGGGCGGCACGGCCGTCACCGGCTTCCCGCCGCGCGGCAAGCACCCGGTGAATCTTGAGGCCACGAATCCGCTGGTGATGTGGGCCTACACAGACCTGACCGACAAGCGCTGGACGTTCACCAAGAAGTACCTGATGCTGCGCCAGGATCCGGCGAACACCGAGCCGCAGAAGTTGGGGACATTCAACGTGGATACCTGGGCGGTGTACGTGCTGAACGGGGAAGCCTTCGTGAAACGGGTGAAGGCGGACCCCGGCAAGACCTATCCCGACTTCGGCTGTTCGTTTGAGACCTTCACGAACGATGAGTTTCTGGAGGTGGAGACGGTAGGCCCGCTGACCAAATTGCAGCCCGGGCAGACCGTTGAGCACATCGAGAGCTGGAGCCTGCACAAGAACGTGCGTTTGGACGCCAAGACCGACGCTGCGCTGGACAAGTTGATTCTTCCGTTGGTGCAGGCAACCAACGGCGCGCGGTAGGCGAGCGGGTCAATTGGATGCGCGCCGGGAGGGCGCGGCTGGTTTATGGCGGTGCACCACCACCGCGCATTGACGAAATAGAAATGGAGCGGCGCACCACCGCCGCACGTAGGCGGAATTAGCATGGAGCGGCGCACCACCGCCGCACGTAGGCGGAATTAGCATGGAGCGGCGCACCACCGCCGCTCCATCAAAGGCAACCGAGCAGTGACAGGAGAATGCCATGAACAACTTTCTCTATCTCTTACGCTCGATCACCCTCACTGTCATGTTAGTCATTGGGGTGTCGAGTGTCACGTATGGACAGCTGACTTCGCAGATCAACGGGACTATTACGGACGGTACCGGCGCCATGATGCCGGAAGTGGCGGTCACCGTGGTCAACGAGAACACCGGCATCCGGTGGGAGGTCAAAACGAACCAGTCCGGCGCCTATCTCGTGCCGCTGCTGCAGCCGGGCCAGTACAGGATCAACGTGCAGGCGCAGGGCTTCAAGCCGGTGAGCCGCACGGGCGTACGGCTGGACGTTGCCCAGACCGCGACCATCAACTTCGCTCTCGAAGTCGGCGCGCTGGTGGAATCCATTGAGGTCAAAGACACGACCCCGATCCTCGACACCGGCAGCAGCTCCATCGGAGGCCTGGTCTCCCCGGAAAAGATCGAGAACATGCCGATGAAGGGTAGAAACTCCAACTCCCTGCTCATGCTGGTACCGGGCATCCGCTCGACGCGGGCCACTACCAGCAATCCGGTGCTGGAGAGCCACTACCAGTTCTTCTCGGTGAATGGATCGAGGCCCAATCAGAGCCAGTTCACCCTCGACGGCGGGAACAATACCAACCTGACCTTCAATGGTCCGGAGTACAGCGCGCAGGTCGATTCGGTGCAGGAATTCCGTGTGCAGACCAGCAACTTCAGCGCGGAGTATGCGAACTCGGCTGGCGGCATCATCAATGTCGTGACTAAAAGCGGCACGAACGAATTTCACGGCAGCGCCTTTGAATACTTCCGGAACGACTCGCTGGCCGCCAACGACTTCTTCTCGAACGCCGCCGGCAAGAAGCGGCCGGTGCTGCGCTACAACCAGTTCGGCGGTACCGTGGGTGGGCCTGTGATCAAGAACCGCTCGTTCTTCTTCTTCGGCTATGAAGGCCTGCGGATGAAGCTGCCGAGCGTCATCACCACCAGCGTGCCGACCGCGGCGCAGAAGGCGGGTGACTTCTCGAGCACCCTGACCAGTACAGGGCAGGTCGTCGCGATTTACGATCCTCTCACAACGCGGATCGACCCGAACAACTCCGCAGCCTATGTACGGGCGCCCTTTGCCGGAAACCGGATCCCCGCTGACCGGATCGACGCGGTCTCGGCCAACGTTCAAACCTATTACCCGGCGGCGAACCAGGCTGGCGACCCGTTCACCGGCCTCAACAACTTCTTCTTCAGCGGGCCGCAGCAGCGCAGCACCAACGACTTCTCGGGCCGGTTCGACCATCAGTTGAACCAGAGCACCAACGTGATGGTGCGTGTGTCCCGCTTCAACCTGAGCCCCTGGACCAACCCCGCCACCTTCGGCGAAAGCAACATCGCCAGCCCGGGCTATGTCACCAAACCACAGCACCATCCCAACACAACAGGCAAGCTCACCAAGGCCTTCACCCCCACGCTGTTCGGCGAGTTTCTGGTCTCCTGGGCGCGCTGGTATTACGAAAGCTTCGCACTGTCCAACGGGTTCGATCCGACGAAACTGGGCTTCCCGGCCTATCTGGCGGCGAACAGCAAAACCCTGGGATTCCCGTCCATCGCTCCGGGCGAGATGTCGAGCCTCGGCACCTATTACAACGAGCACGACGTTTCCGACCGCTACGAGTTCAAGGCGAATCTCTCAAAGATCAGCGGCCGTCACACCATCAAGTTCGGAGGGTTGTACGGACTCGGTCTCTACACGTCCCGTCTGAACAACAACAGCGACGGCACTTACTCATTCGACAAGTCGTTCACCCAAGGTCCGAATCCACTGGTCAGCTCCCCGGCGGGCGGCTTCGGCTATGCCAGTTTCCTGCTGGGGACGCTCAGCGGCGGCACGCACAATCCGAGCGTCGTCGACGGAGCCTTCAAGCAGCCCTACTACGGCCTTTACGTACAGGACGACTTCAAGCTGACTCCTCACTTCAGCCTGAACCTGGGACTGCGGTGGGACTACGAGGCACCCAGGACGGAAGAGAAGAACCAGGTGACGAACTTCGACTACACCAGCGCGGCCACGCTCTCGAATGGCGTGGTGGTGCACGGCGGCACACTGTTTCCCGGCGTGAACGGAGTGGCCCGCGGGCACTGGAACACGTCGAAGACGAACTTCGCTCCGCGCTTCGGCTTCTCCTACAGCATCAAGGACGCCACCGTCATTCGCGGCGGCTACGGCATCTTTTATGCGAACACGTGGGGCAATGGGCGGAACAACAATGCCATTCCGCAGACGGGCTTTTACTGCAGCACCTCGGTGATCAACAGCCTGGACGGCGGGTTGACCCCGTACTCCTACCTGTCGAATCCGTTCCCATCGGGCTTCTGCGCCGCTACCGGCAGCTCCGCCGGACTGGCGACGAATCTCGGCCAGACCATCAACATGATCGACCGGAACCTCAAACTGCCGTACATGCAGACCTGGAATCTGAATATCCAGCGCAAGTTGCCCGGCGATGCCTTGTTCGAGATTGCATACTCCGGCTCGCGCGGCATCCATCTGATGGCCATCACGGAGTACAACCAGATGGCTCCCGAATATATGAGCCTCGGGGCGCAGTTGAACAGCCAGGTGCCGAATCCCTATTACGGGGTGATCTCGACCGGAACGCTGTCGACGCCCACCATGACGCTGGCGCAATCGCTGCGGCCTTACCCCCAGTACACGGGCGTCTCCAGCCGCAATGCGACCTACGGCGCGTCCACTTATCACGCGCTGTTCGTGAAGGCGGAGCGGAGAATGTCCAAGGGCTTCAGCGTCCTCGCTTCCTACACGTTCTCGAAGCTGATCGACGACATGATTCCCAGCGTCAACGGCTTCCCCGGCGAATCGTTCGCGGGCGGTGGCCTGCAGGACTACTACAACCGGCGCGGAGAACGCGCGCTGGCGTCGTGGAATACTCCGCAGATGCTGGTCACCAGTTTCGTGTATGAACTGCCGTTCGGCCAGGGCAAGGCGCTACTGAATCACGGCGGGCTGCTGGGGCGCATTGTGGGTGGCTGGGAAGTGAACGGCATCTCCACCTTCCTCAGCGGACCTCCGCTGCAGGTGGTCGGCGGCAACACGACCGGAGCTTTCTCGGGCACGACACGGCCCAATTGGAACGGCAAGAATGCGACCAAGGACGGCGCTGTTCAGGGCCGCCTCGCGTCCTACTTCGATACCAGCGTATTCACGCTGAACAACCCGTACACGTTTGGCAATGCTCCTCGTATCATGCCGAATCTCTACGGGCCGGGTACCGCCAACTTCGACCTCTCGGTTTTCAAGAACACGACCATCACGGAAGGCAAGCGGCTGCAGTTCCGGGCCGAGGCGTTCAACGCCTTCAACCGGGTGCAGTTCAGCAATCCCAACACAACCATCACGTCCAACGCGTTTGGGCGCATCAGCGGTCAACAGAACTCGCCCAGGGACATCCAACTGGCGTTGAAGTTTCTGTTCTGAGGAAGTCAGAGAATGATTGAGATGTGCGGGCGTCCGGTGGCGCGGCCGCCCGCCAAGGAGCGAAGTTTCATGAGTCGAAAACAGAATGGATCCGATTCCGGCCGTAGGGGCTTTCTGAAGACAGTGGCCCTGGGGGCGGCAGCGGTACCGGCGGTGGGACAGCCGGCGGCCGGGCAGGCTCCGGCGCCCTCGCCTGCTGCCCCGGCGGCTCCTCCAGCGGCTGCCGCGGCGAGCGCGTTCGAATACCCGCGCTCGTTCCGCGGCAGGCAACTGGCCACCATCGCCTTTCCCCTCGGCGGTGTGGGCGCCGGCAGCGTGAGCCTGGGCGGCCGGGGTCAACTGCGCGATTGGGAGATCTTCAACCGGCCCGAGAAGGGACGTCTGCTCAACTACACGTTCCCCAGCATCTGGGCCCAGGCTGGGTCGGGTAAGCCGGTGGCGCGCGTACTGGAAGCCCGGCTGCTCTCGCCCTACCAGGTGGGCCGCGGGCTGGATCCGGCGCAGGTCTCGGGCCTGACGCGACTCGAGGACGCCAAGTTCACGGGCGAGTTTCCCATGGCGGGCATCGAGTTTCGGGACAGGACGCTGCCCGTGAAGGTGAAGCTGGAAGCGTTCACGCCCTTCATCCCGCTGGAGCCCGATGATTCGGGACTGCCCGTGGCCGTCCTGCGCTACAAGGTGACGAACCCGGGCAAGGTCGCGGCAAAGGTCTCCATCGCGTACTCCCTCGATAATCCTGTCGGTTTGAATCCACGAGTGCGCCCTGAGCGGGGGCGGGCTCCGGAGCAGGCGCGTACGAATGAGTTCCGCACAGGTGACGGCCTGCACGGCCTCATGATGACCGATGCCAAAGCCGCGGCCGGTGCTCCCATGACGGGTTCCCTGGCTCTCTGCATCCTGAATGCGGGTGACGGCAAGGTCACGCATCTGCGCGGCTGGCAGAAAGCGAAGTGGTGGGCCAGCCCGCTGCTGTTCTGGGACGACTTCTCGGACGACGGGCAACTGGGGCCGGAACCGGAGTCGCGCAATACGGTCGGTTCGCTCTGCCTGCAGCGGACTATCGCCCCCGGCGCAGAGGCCGATTTCACCTTCCTGCTGGCCTGGCATTTTCCCAACCGGACTCCGGCCTGGTGCGGCTGGGTGGCTCCGCAGGGCGATGAGAACGTGGTGATGGGCAACTACTACGCGCAGAGGTTCGCCGATGCCTGGAAGGTAGCCGAGTATACGGCCGCCCATCTGGAACCGCTGGAGAAACGGACCCGCGCGTTCACGGCGGCCATCCGCGCGTCCACACTGCCGGCCGCAGTCAAGGATGCCGCCACGGCCAATCTCTCCACCATGGTGACAAACACCTGCTTCCGCACCGCCGACGGGAAGTTTCGCGGCTTCGAGGGCATCGACGATGAACGCGGCTGCTGCTTCGGCAACTGTACCCACGTGTGGAACTACGAGGTAGCGACGCAGCACCTGTTCCCGTCGCTGGCGCGCTCCATGCGGGAGTCCGCCTTTGAGTTGGGCGCCGCGATGGAGGGCGTGATCCCCATCCGGCTGATGATTCCTGAGAAGAAGCAGCATTCGGGCACGACGGCGGCCGACGGCACCATGGGGCAGATCATCAAGGCCTACCTGGACTGGCGGCTCTCGGGCGACAACGCCTGGCTGCAAACCATGTGGCCGAATATCAAGCGGGCCATGGAATTCGCCTGGGTGGATGGCGGCTGGGACGGCGATCGCGATGGCGTGGCCGAAGGGGTCCAGCACAATACCTACGACGTCGAATTCTACGGGCCGAACCCGATGTGCGGAGCGTATTACCTCGGCGGCCTGCGCGCCTGCGAGGAGATGGCTCGCGCTGCCGGCGACACGGCGTTCGCCCAGCAGTGCGCGGGCCTGTTCAAGAGCGGCAGCCGCTGGATCGATGCCAATCTCTTCAACGGCCAGCACTACATTCAGAAGATCCAGGGGATCCCGACGGCGAAGATCGCCAAACCACTGCGTTCCACCGGCGGCGCCGAGGATCCGGAACACCCGGACTTCCAGTTGGGCGAGGGCTGCCTCACAGACCAGTTGATCGGCCAGTATCTGGCGGATCTGGCCGGCCTCGGTCCGCTGCTCGACCCGGCGCACATCCGCAAGACCCTGGAAAGCATCTACCGCTACAACCATCGCTCCACCCTCACCAATCACGATTCGGTGGAGCGGATCTATGCCCTCAACGACGAAGCCGCGGTGCTGATTTGCGACTACGCCGCGGGCAAGCGGCCGCGCATCCCGTTTCCCTATGCCTCAGAGGCATGGACCGGCATCGAGTACCTCTTTGGGACTCAGCTCATCGCGGCCGGGATGGTGCGCGAAGGCACGCAGTGCTTTGAGGATGTCCGCAGGCGTTACGACGGCGAGAAGCGCAATCCTTGGGACGAAATCGAGTGCGGCCACCACTACGCGCGAGCCATGTCGGCCTGGTCAGGGGTGCTGGCGCTCACGGGATTCCAGTATCACGGCGGGGAGGGCAGCCTCGCCGTCGCTCCGCGCATCCGGCCGGAGAACTTCACCTCGTTCTGGTCGACCGGCGGCGGGTGGGGTGTGTTCTCGCACTCCTTGAAGGGCGGGCGGACCCAACTGATGGTCTCCGTGACCGAAGGCAAGCTGTCGTGCCGGACGGTGGAAGTGTCGGGTGGCGCGGCGGCCGGCGGTGCCTCTGCCGCCAGCATCGGTAGCCGCAAACTGGCCCATGAAGTGAAGCGGGAAGGCAAGCGGGTTCGCTTCGTCTTTGCCGAACCGCTGGAACTTGCGAACGGGGAGACCCTGACTCTCTCGGCCTAGGCGCAGGCTGTCTCTCTGAAAATGCAAGGCCCGCAGGGTGCCGGCGTTTGACCCCATGACCGGTGCCCGCCGGAGGCGGTGGTTCCTCCATAGGGAGCCTCCGCCTCCGATTGTCTTCCGTCTGGACTTGGCAGCGCAGGGCGCCGCGTCAGCGCGCCGCGATCGCCTCAATCTGCTGGATGTGATTGACGTCGTGCCCCGCCATCGTTTCTACAAGAACCCCGAATGACATCGTGCCTCGCTCCGGGTGCGTCAGCAGCTTCGAGAAGTCAGCGGCCGGCACAGACGCGATAAAGGCTACATTCCATTGCCGGACCGCGGTGAAGGTCGCTAGCGCGCCTTCGATTGAATAAGGAGTGTAGGACGCGGCCCAGCGATCCTGGTCGAAGGGCTGGATCACGTGATGGTCGTCCGAAACGGATTGTCGCAAACGAAAGGCGAAGACGATCTCGGTGTCTGCCAGATGACACAGGATCTCCCGAGCGCTCCATTTGCCCTCAGCCGGTGCGAGGTTCGCGCGATCCGGTCCCAGTTTGGTGAACAACTCCTGTAGCCGCGCAGGCGTCCCGGCAATAATCTGCTGGGGATCGCCCCCGCTTGTGAAGGAAGCATAGGGGTTCATAGGGGTCGAATGTAGCACACACCCGGCGGTGGTGCTGAAGCGTCTGAATCTTTTCTTGATATCAAGCATCTTTACTTCAAGAGAATAAGATGCAGAACAGCAACCCGACCGAATCAAAGGCCCTGGCGGTTCATCTCTGGCTGGTCCTCTCGCGGGCGTCGCATGTCATTGAGATGCACGCGGTGAGAAGCATTGAGTCGATGGGCGTCGGAAAGAGCGATTTCGCGGTGCTTGAGGCGCTGCTGCACAAGGGTCCGCTGCCGGTGAATCTTCTGGGCAGGAAGGTGCTGCTGACCAGCGGCTCCATCACCACGGCGGTGGACCGCCTGGAGGAGCGCGGCTACGTCCAGCGCTGCAACGACGCGAAGGACCGCCGGGCTCGCATCGTCTCGCTGACGCAGGCTGGCTCGGAGCTCGCGGAGAAACTCTTCGCCGCGCACGCCGAGGATATGGAATGCGCGGCCGCGGTGATTTCCGAAGAAGAGCAGGAGACGCTGATCCAACTGCTGCGCAAGCTGGGGCTGGGAGCCGGGGCGTTGCTGCGCCCGCCCTCTTAGAGAGTGGCGGAGTGCGCATCCCCTGAGAGCAACAGAGTGGCAAAAGAAATGAGGATGAATATGAGCGACTTCAAAAAACTGACTGGTGTCCATGGCTCCGGGTCCACCCACTGGGTCGGCGATGGTTTCCCGGTACGCAATCTATTTCCTTCGAACGGCCTGAACGGCGAAGTGAGCCCGTTCCTGATGCTGGACTACGCCGGCCCGAGGAGGTTTGAACCTTCCACGAAGCCGAGAGGAGTGGGCGAGCATCCCCACCGGGGCTTCGAGACGGTGACGATTGCCTACCAGGGTTCGGTGGAGCACCGCGATTCCGCTGGCAACTCGGGCGTGATTGGACCGGGCGACGTCCAGTGGATGACCGCTGCTTCCGGTGTGGTCCACGAGGAGATGCACGAGGCTGAGTTCACGAAGAAAGGCGGCATCTTTGAGATGGTGCAGCTTTGGGTGAATCTGCCGGCCAAGGAGAAGATGTCGAAACCGCGCTACCAGGGCATCGAGAGCGCACAGATCCCGGTGGTCGAGCTCGGCGAAGGTTCCGTCGCCCGCATCATCGCCGGATCATGGGCGGATGCGAAGGGTGCGGCCCGGACGGTCACTCCGGTGGAGCTGTTCGATCTGCGGCTGAAGGCGGGCGCCAAGGTCGAAATCCCCGTGCCTGAGGGCCACAACGCCGCGGTCGTGCTGTTGCGCGGTGGCGTGACTTTGAACGGAGAGAAGACCGTCAAGGGTGAGGCGCAGATCGCGACCTTCTCCACGCGTGGCGGACTGATTGCGGTGGAGGCCCTGGAGGACACGACCTTGCTGATCCTGGGCGGCGAGCCCATCAACGAGCCCGTGGCCAGCTACGGCCCCTTCGTGATGAACACCCGCGAGCAGATCATGCAGGCGATTGAGGACTTCAACGCCGGCAGGATGGGGCGTCTGAGCTAAGCGCTCCCTCAATGAATGGGCCCGGCGTCACTGCCGGGCCCGTTCTTTGTGACTTGGTGGAAACAACCGTCCGTCGAATCCCGCGCTGGCCGCTAATCCGGCGCACACGAGGCCAGGCCCGCGAGCCACTCAGGTTGCAGGGGAAGCCGCCTACGGTGTGGGGGACGGCTGCCAGAGCTCGATCTTGTTTCCATCCAGGTCATAGATCCAGGCAAAGCGGCCGTAGGATTCATCCATCCGTTTCGGGTCTATCTTCACTCCCTCTTGTTTTAAGCGGTCGAGCAAGGCGTCCATGTCGTCCACGATGTAGTTGATCATGACCGGTGCGGGACCGAAATAGTCAGAGGAGGCGGGGAAAAGAGTCCAGACTGTGACCTGTTCCTTTTGCGGGTCCTCGTGTTCGCGCCACGGCAGCATTACGCCGTGGCCTGTGTCCGCGAGCCCGAGATGCTTCGAATACCATTCCCGCATCTGATCGCGATTGGCGGATTTGAGGAAAACACCGCCGATTCCCAATATGCGCCCGCGTTGCTCCACCTTGGCCGGCTGCTTCGATTCTTCAGGCTGCGAAGATGTCACTTCCTGTCCTCCTCTTACACACACTGGGAGATCAATAGCGTGCTGAGCGCAATTGTGCCCCAGGGTGTTCTCTGCATTCGTAAATTATACAGGTTTTCCCTTCAGATCGACGCGGCGGCGCCTTGGATTTTCGGTGCGATTCCCCATTTCCAGAGTGCTGACGACGGCTCGATCTGGCTTGCCGCACCGTTCGCTGTTCGACGGCTGGGCGGGTCCATCCGACGGCTGCCGTTCCCTCGCCCCAATACACCTGACGCGGGCTCGCTACTGCCCCTTGCGCAGCGACTCCACCTCGATGCCCGCCTGCGCGCACTTCTTGTAGAGATGGCTTCGTTCCAGGCCCAGGGCCCGCGCCGTTTCGGTCATGTTGTATTGCTGGCGCTTCAACTCCTGCAGGATGGTCTCCTTCTCGAAAGCGTCCATGCGGGCGGCCAGTGTACCCGTCGCCGCACCGGCTTCTCTCGAATGCGGCAGGCAGAGGCGTACGGCCTCCTCATCCACCTCACCCTCGGCCAGGAGCAGAGCCCGTTCCACGGCATTGCGCAGCTCGCGTACGTTGCCTGGCCAGGAGTAGCCCTCCAGCGCCTGCAGAGCCCCGCTGGTAAAGCCTCGCACGCGCCACCCATTCTGCTGGCTGATCTGCGCCGCCAGATGCTCCACCAGCACAGGGATGTCGCCCTTGCGGTCGCGTAGCGGCGGCAGTTGAACGGGGATGACGTAGATTCGGTGGAAGAGATCCTGGCGGAAACTCCCCGCCCGCACCTGCTCCTCCAGATTGCGATGCGTGGCCACGACCACCCGCACGTCCACGCGCACGGTGCTGCTGGAGCCGATGCGCTCAATCTCTCCCTCTTCCAGCACCCGCAGGAACTTCGCCTGCATGACGGCCGGCATGTCGCCGATCTCGTCGAGGAACAGGGTGCCCCCGTGAGCCTGTTCGAACTTGCCCAACTGGCGCGAGGTGGCCCCAGTGAATGAGCCCTTCTCGTGGCCGAACAGTTCCGACTCGATCAACTCCTGGGGCACGGCCGCACAGTTCAGGGTAATGAAGGGGCCGCCGCGGCGGTGGCTCTTCTCGTGGACGGCGCGGGCGATGAGCTCCTTGCCGGTTCCGGTTTCGCCCAGAATGCAGACACGCGACTCGCCGGTGGCCACCCGTTCCACCTGGGTCATCACTCGCCGCATCGCATCGCTCTTCCACACAATCTCGTGCCGGCCCACGCGCTGCCGCAATTCACGGTTCTCGGCTTCCAGCCGGGTCAGCTTCATCGCGTTGTCGAGCGCCAGCAGCAGGCGGTCCGTGGAGAGCGGCTTTTCCAGGAAGTCGAGCGCGCCCAGTTTCGTGGCTCTGACCGCCATGTCGACCGTCGCCTGGCCGGAGACCATGATCACCGGTGTCGAGATGCCCAGGCCCCGGATCTCCTCCAGCAGGGCAATGCCGTCCTTGTCCGGCATCACGACATCCGAGAGGATCAGGTCGAAGACCTGGGTGCGGACACACTCCAGCGCGCGCTGCGCACTGTCTGCGAGTGTCGTCTGGTGGCCGGCCAGGCGGAAGGCGAGGGAGAGCGAAGCCAGGGTGTTGGCTTCGTCGTCGACAATCAGCAGGTGGCTCACTCGACCCTCCCGGCGGGTAGTGTGATCAGGAAGCAGGCTCCCTTGCCCGGCTCGCTGGTCACGCTGATCTTACCCTGATGGTCGCTGACGACGCTTTGCACGATGGCCAGCCCAAGCCCCGTGCCGTGGCGTTTCGTCGTGTAGTAAGGCGTGAACAGGCGCTCGCACTCCTCCTGCGTCAGGCCCTGGCCGCTATCCGCTACTTCCAGGGACACGCTGTCTCCGGCCTGCGCCGTGCGGATCCGGAGTGTCCCGCCTGCCGGCATCGCGTCCATCGCGTTCAGCACCAGGTTCTTCAACGCACGGCCCATCTGCTCCTGGTCGAGTTGCACCGGCAGGGGCTCAGTGGAGAGCTGCAGGGCGAGTTCGATCGGAGCCGTGGTTCTTGCGGCAAACTGGGCCTCGAACAACCGCACGACCCCGCGCACTACGTCGTTCAACTCAGCCGGTCCCTTTGTGGGCTGGGGCATCTTGGCGAAGTCGCTGAAGCGGTCGACGATGCCGCGCAGATTGCCGAGCTCGGCGAGCAGCGTCGATGTACACTGCTCAAAGACCTCTTCGAACTGCTGCGGATGCTGGGCACGCGCCTTGCGCAGATTCTCCACCGTGATTTGCAGGGGGAAGAGCGGGTTCTTCAACTCGTGGGCCAGGCGCCGGGCCAACTCGCGCCAGGCTGCCACGCGTTCTGCCTGGATGGCACGCGCCCGCTGTTCCGAGAGTTGCACGGTCATGGCGTTGAATGACTCGGCCAGGTCGCCGATCTCGTCTCCAGGCGTGATGGTCACCTGGGCGTTCAGGTCCCCACCGGCCACCGCTTTGGCGCCAGCGGCAAGCAACTTCACGGGGCGCGTCACTCGTTCCGTGGTCCAGAGTCCTGTGAGCAGCCCCAGCAGAATGCCCGAGGCGCCCACCAGCAGGCCGGTCCACAGGATCGAGCGCTGCAGGCGGATCTGCTCCCGCAGGGAAGTGCCGATAAAGAGGACGCCCACCACCTTGCCTCCGCTCAGGAAGGGCATCGCCTGCAGGGCTTCGGTGCTCTCATTGGACGCCTCCCATTGGATGGTGGCGTTGGCGGGCTTGCCGGTGCGCTCAACCTCGGCCGCCAGTTGGGCCAGCCGGTCTCCATGGGCCAGCGGCCCGCTCGCGTCGAACACCTCCTGGGCCGAGAGCCACAGCACGGCGCGGGTGCCGGGACTCGCGCCGATGGAGGCCAGGAACGAGGGGTTCAATCGCTCGGCGCCCAGGACAAAGATCTTCTTCTCGCCCGCATTCACCGTTCGGACCGCGGCCAGTGCGGCCGCGCTGCCTTCCTGCGTAGGCACTCTAGTGAGGAACGGATCCGGTGAAGTCCGGCCGCTCTCGGCGCCGGCCCAGTCGTTCTTGTAGCCGAAGCGGGCGGGCCAGTGCGCGGACGAGAGGATGGAGAGGTCGGGCTGAACCAGATCCAGGAAGTCGAGGCTCTGTGTCTCGGCCAGCGTGCGCGCGTCGTTCAGCAGCAGCGACAGGTCGGGCGACGGCCGGTTTGCTTCAATGGCGACACGCAGTGCCGTCTCCGATGCGGCTGCCTTCTGGACCCGTGCCGCCACTTCCTGGCCACGGGTTGAAAGGTCTTTCTCGAACTGGCGCAGGGCGGTCTGGCGCCGGTCCAGGTCCATCCGCTCAAACGTCAACCGGGTCCACAGGGAGATCGCGCCTGTCGCCAGCGCAACACTACCCGTGACGGTGAGCGAAGTGATGAGCAGGAGCTTTGTGCGGAAAGTCATGGACGCGCCTCGGGCAGCCACACGTCAGCCAGCGTCCAGCGTACGGCCGGGTTCCATTGCCTCACACGCGGGCTTACCAGATAAGAGGCCGGCAGATGCACGATTGGAATCACCCGGAAGCCCTCCAGCAGAGCCTGCTCCCGCTCCCATCCGCTGCCGGTCCGTTGTGCCGGCGGCAGGGCCAGGGCGAACTGGTCGAGTGTCCACTCGAGATCGGGCTGGGTGACGCGCAGGCGGATCAGGCGCAGTCCGGGGCCGCCCGGAGTGTTCCGCAGCGTGAGTCCCGCCTCCGCCGCATTCAACGCGATTCGCTCCGCCACACTCTGCAGGACAGGATCCTGACGATCGTAAGTGAACGACAGCGGACCCGAGCCCGTCGCCAGTTGTTTGGCTTTGACGACATCCCGTTCTGTCGGAAAGACAAATGCATAGCCGCTCAGCCATTGCGGAGCCAGGGCGCCGCTCGCCTCGCCCCATTTCTGAAGGAGGACTCCTTGAATGGCGCCCCGATCCAGGGACAAGGCCACCGCCTCCCACTGCGCGGGTGTGGCGGCATTGTCAAATACGATGGCAAGCGTCTCCACCAGCGGCGACTGCAGCACGATGCTGCTTCGCTGGCGGGCCCTCCGCACCTCGGTGATGGGGATCTCCGTGATATCGGCGCGGCCCATCTCGAAGTCGAGCGCCTGTTCGCGCAGCGGCCGGCCCATGCGGATCTCTATGGAATCGAGAAAGGGACGGCCGCCCCAATAGTTCTCGTGCGCCGCAAGCACGATGCTTGCGTTGGGCTCAAACTGGCCCAGCTTGAACGGGCCGGTGCCCACCAGCGCTCCGTCTGATCCGCGGATCACCACTGCATTCTTCGGCCGGGCCAGATCCCGAAGGAGCTGCTCAATCGGCCGGTCGTCGGCAATGCTGATGACGCCTCCCGGAGGCGCCCACACCACTCCATTCTGAAACTGGACTTTCGGCCGCGCCGTGAATACCCACTTCTTCCGCGCCGTGTCGTGGATCCAGGAAGTGGCTAGCCATGGCTGAGGTTCGCCCCGATCGTCCAGCCGCACGAGGGTCTCATACATCTGGCCTGTCAACTGTTCCTTGGCGGCAGCCTCTGTGGGTTCCACGGCGATGTCGGTAGGGTCGAGATTGCGCACCACGGCGCGGATTTCGATCCGCAGGGTTCCGCCGTAATGTGGCCGCTGCCCCGCGGCCAGCAGGCTAGCGGCTGCAATCCAGAGTAAGGCTATACGCTGCATATCTTCCTGAAGAGGCCGTGCGGCAGACGACCAGCGCGCCGCCTGGCATGGGCCAAATCGCCGTCACAGTGCCGGGGAACTCCATAGGTTCCGAGGTCTCCACTGCCCGACCGTCTACAATGCGGTACAACGTCACGACGTCCAGGCCGGCCCGCGGACCGGTCTTGGCCGCCAGCACCTGCCCGCCGCAGGCTGGCGCGAAATCACTGTTCCATTCGTCGATCACTGCCAGCGGCCGTTGATCTTGGTTGTAGAGATGGACGCGGCCGTCCAGGCCGGAGAGCAGATGCAATGGCCTCGCCGCTGTGCCCAGCCGCGCATAGGAGTAAAAGACCGGCCAGCCCTCGGTTTCCAGGCTGTTGCGCGCCGGGGTGAAGTGCGACGCACCCGGGCCGCCTTCGAACTCGCCCGGCTGGTTCTCGCAGTTCAGGTCGAGCGCCGGCTGCCAGGCTCCGCGGCAGCTCAAGCCCGGAGCCAACACTCGAAGGCTCTCTGCGTCCAACAGCAGGCGCCCGCGCGGATCGCGCACCGGAGGCAGATCGAGATCACGGGTCGAGGCAGGTTCCCAGATGCCGGACCGGCGCAGGTACACGGTCACCTTCTCCGGATCCAGCACCAGCAGGCGATCCTGCGCCGGCAGCGCGTCGAGGATGGGTCGATCCTGCTCCCAAAGCAGGCGGCGCTCCAGGATGGGGAGATTGGCGGTGACCACGGCCGGCGGCCGGTACGATGCCATCTCCACGGCCCGCTCGCCTTCCCGCCGGACTTCGACAATCAGCAGGAATTCCCGCGGACTTTCAGAAAGCGTCAATCGCACTTCCGCCACCGGAGCCTGCCGTGGAGTGCGGCGCCGCAGGGCGCGGTCGATCGCCCGCTGCGCGACAGCCAGTTCGGCGTTGCTCAGGCTGGAGAGATTTCGCCCCGTCAGGTGCACTGCCGTGCCGGCCGGAATGCGGGCCGCCACCCTGCGGCCCAACGCCTGCGCGGTCTCGTCCAGAGTCTGCGCGCACACGATTTGCGAGACGAAAAACAGCACCGCAATGGCTTTTTGGATCAACGCCCGGATCATAGCAGAATACACACGAGGACGGGCTATTTCCGGCCCGTCCCCGTGACGCTCCTCATTGCGCGGAATGCCCTGTCATGGCGCTCCGCAGTACATCGGTGGCGAAGAAGTTCTTCACATCGGCGGGGATCATCATGATCTGCACCTTGTCAGACAGCCGTTCGGCGATGATCTTCTGAATCAACATGGGATTCTCCTTCAGCACCACGGCTTCCAATCGCATTTTCTCCGAATTGGCCGAGGCTACGCGCCGAATGCGCACCTCTTCGGCTTCGGCCAGCAGTTTCTGGCGCTCCGATTCGGCTCGGCTGTCCAGCAGTTTCGCTTGCGCCTGCCCCTCGGCTTCCTTGATGGCGATGTCGCGCTGGCTGGATGCTTCCATCTGTGCGACCTTTACCTCTTTCTCCTTGGCCTCCAACTCCACGGTGAGCCTTTCGTTCTCCTGCTCCTTCAAAAGCATGGCTTCCAGGCCGCGAGCATATTCGGCGGGTAACTGCACGTCGCGCAGGATCACTTCCTTCACCACGATGCCATCCGCCGAAAGGCGCTTGGCGATGCGGCCGGCTGCGATCTGGCGGACTTCGTCGCGTTTGCCGGCGAAGAGGTCGCGTATCGAGTAGTTGGTAGTGAGCTCGCGGAACGCGCTGGTAACGACTGGTGCGACTACGTCTTCGCCCACCAATTCTGGTAGCGAGGTATGGATTTTGTAGAGTTGGTTTGGGTCCAGGCGGTAGCGCACTGTCACGGCCAGGCTCACGTTCAGTCCCTCCTTGCTCTGCGAGCGCAGCCCCTCCGGCTTCTTCTTCGGATCGTCAGAGGCGGCGGCGGTGAACACGCTCTCGCGGATGTTGTAGAGCACGACGCTATCGATCATGGGTGTTACGGCGTGGACGCCGGGATATAGTGTACCGGGCAGCGGCCCGGAGATCTGGCTGACGCGGATGCCGGCGGAGCCGCTGGGGATCACGAGGATACTCAGCGCGATCAACACCGGCGGGACGGCCAGGATAGCCAGGCGCAGGCCGAGCCGCCACCGGATAGGGCGAGCGGGTTCCAATGCCCCCGCCGTTTCTACTTCACCTTCCGCGGGTTCCTCGCGGCGGACTTTGAGCAGCAGATAAAGGTCATGGACGAGGATGATCGCCGCCGCCAGCAGCAACGATGCTCCGGTCGCCATCAAGAGGTACTTGAGCAACAACATTGAGGTGGTCTCCTTTGGGTTGGAACAACTCGGAAGTCTCGACGGACAGTTCGACCGTGGCGCCGACGCGCACGAGCTCAAACAGCTCTTCCACGTCTTCGTTGCGCATACGGATGCAGCCTTTGGAAGCAGCCTTGCCGATGGAGTCGGGCCGGTTGGTGCCGTGGATGCCGTAACCCTTGGCGCTCAGGCCCATCCAGCGGGTGCCCACCGGATTGGTCTTGCCCGGACCCACGACCTTCGCCGGCCCGTACCAGGTGGGATTCGGAATGCGATTGACGACCTCAAACGTGCCGGTGGGGCTGGGCGTCGTGGTCTTGCCAACCGCGACATCGTAGATCTTCACCACCACGCCGTCTTCCACCAGGGCCAGCTTGCGGTCCGGGATACTGACCACAATCCGCTGAGCCGTGCCCGCATTCTCGGCGGCGCGCGACTGCGCCGCTGCCAGCATCACCACCGCCAACAGGCGGCTGAACTGTCCGTGTCCGTATTCCTTGTGTTCCATGCACACAAAGAATGCAGGCCGGAGACCAAATGCTATGTAATTGAAAATAAGATAGTTGTCTGTGGATGGCCACGTGTCCGCTCAGACACGCCGTGTCTGCACAGACACGCGCACGCTCAGGCAGCAGGGCGCCAGAACGGTTCGCCGGCAGAGATCCACTCCACCGGAACCTCCGGGACAAACGTCTTCAGCCAGTCCGCGCATAGCCGCATGCCCGGCTCTTCGGACACTTCGTGTCCCAGGAAGATGACGCCTTTGCGGAGGCCGGCGGTAATGACATCGCGGGCATAAGCTCCGCCTTCCCACTCGGTCGACTCGCCTCCGACAAAGACTTCCGATTCAGGGTTCAGCTTCACCGCGAACATCGGATTGCTGGCGCCTGGATATAAGACGACTCGGCTCACCTTGGTCTTTGGATCACCGACGACTCGCATGGTCCGCGACTTCATGCTCTTCTGCATCTGCTGCGCCAGTTGGCCCAGCGTCAACTCGGGCAGCACGCACATCCGTGGATCCTTCTCGGACAGGTACTTCGTCCAGCCCAGATCCTGGATCAGGCCGGTGGTGACCGGGTCCGGCTTGCGCATGTGCCAGTGGTCGTGGAAGCGCCAGACCACAAGCTGGTTCTTCTCAATGAACTCGCGTTTGCGCTGGTACACCGGATCCTCGGTCAATTGCGTCACGACGTCGGTATGCGAATAGAACGTCGGCTCGTGGGTAATGATCAGGTTCTTCCCGGCTGCCGAGGCTCGCTGCAGAACCTCAAAGGTCGTCATGAAGGTCGTGGCAATGCCCTTCACCACGGTCTCGGGACCGCCCGCCTTGAACGTGTCGATGGTCGCCGAGCGCCAGGGGACTCCGACGTTCTTCTGGATGCGCTCCACCACTTGTTGTGCGGTCAGGCCGGCGGGCTGCGCGGTTGCGGTGGCTGCCGCGAACAAGCCGAACTCCCTGCGGCTGAGGCGTTCCTGAGACATGGCGTGCTCCTTACGAATAGGTCTGGGCTGTCTGAATTATAGAAGAGCGGCGCCCGGCATTGATCGCCATTGGGGATAAGATGTCTGCATGCGATTCCAGCCCCGGCTCGCCACTACCCTTACCGTCTTCGCCTTGTTCACCATTGAAGCGGGTGCGCAGACCCCTCCTCCCACGGCTCCGGCGGCGGCGAAGCCTCCTTCGGTCGTGGCCGGATTTCCGGTCAACTATGATGAGGCGCTGGCGGGCAACTACACTCTGCCCGACGTGCTGAAGCTGGCCAACGGAAAGCCGGTGAGGAACGCCAAGGACTGGAATACCAAGCGCCGTCCGGAGCTCGTGAAGCTCTATGAAGAGCAGCAGTTCGGCAAGATGCCCGGCCGCCCCACAGCCATGAGCTTCGACGTCTTCGACAAGGGCACGCCGGCCATGGATGGTAAAGCGCTGCGCAAACAGGTGACCGTCTACTTCTCGGCGGACAAGAACGGTCCGAAGGAAGACATCGTCATCTACGTGCCGGCCAAGGCCACCAAACCCGTACCGCTGCTGCTGTGCATCAACTTCTCCCCGAACGCCTCCATCTTCAACGACCCCGGCATCAAACTGGGCGAGATGTGGAATCGCGACAAGAAGAAGGTGCCGGCCCAGCGCGGCGCCGGCCTGGGCCGCATGAATATCGACGGCCTGCTGGAGAAGGGCATTGGCGTGGCCGGCATCTACTACGGCGATATCGATCCCGACTTTCTGGGTGGCCTGCCCTTTGGAGTCCGTGCACTCTACCTGAAGCCCGGTCAGACGGAACCGGCGGCCGACGAATGGGGAACAATCAGCGCCTGGGCCTGGGGCCTGAGCCGCGCGATGGACTATCTGGAAACGGAGCAGTCAGTGGACGCAAAGCGAGTTGCGCTCTATGGCGTGTCGCGCCTCGGCAAGACCGTGCTGTGGGCGGGCGTCCACGACACTCGCTTCGCGCTGGTGGTGGCCAGTTGCTCCGGTGAGGGTGGAGCCGCATTGAGCCGCCGCAACTTCGGTGAGACTATTGCGCACATGACCGCGCCGTCGCGGTATGGCTACCAGTTCGCCGCCAATCGCGCCAAGTACGCCGAACATCCCGAACAGTGTCCGGTGGACGCTCATATGCTGGTCGCCCTGATGGCTCCGAGGCCGGTGTTCCTCCAGACCGGTGATGCGGATCTATGGTCCGATCCTAAAGGTGAGTTCCTGGCCGCTGTTGCCGCGGGGCCGGTCTACAAGCTGCTTGGTAAGCAGGACCTCGGCACCGGCCAGATGCCCAAGGCCGGTGAGCCCATCTTCCACGACATCGGGTACCACATGCATGCCGGGGGACATGGGACGATTCCCAGCGATTGGACGCCCATCACCGAGTACCTGGTGAAGTATCTGCATCCCTAACGCAAAACGGGCGGCCAAGGCGGCCGCCCATTTGTTGGTTGTTGGAACTGTGGCGCTTAGAAAATCAGCTTCAAGGCGAACTGGATATAGCGGGGATCGAACGTGGAGCTTGAACGCCCGAATGAGGCGCTGGAGAGATCCACGGTCGGCGCCGTGAAGTTCGTCTTGTTGAACAGATTGTAGAACTCGCTGCGGAACTGGAGTCGCGCGCCCTCGTTGATCATGGGCAGCGCGAAGTTCTTGGCGAGAACCATGTCGGTCTGGTAGAGCGGGAAGCCGTAGGCAACGTTGCGGCCCAGGTTCCCGAATGGCGACGTCACGGAAGGAATCGCGAGGTTCGCCTTGTTGAAGTAGTTGGTGTAGTCGCTACCGGCGGCGCGTACGCCGGCGGTGCCATCGATTACGTTGGGCCGCAGCGCCACGTTGCCCAGGAAGTCCGCCTGGCCGTCAGAGAGGATGCCGGCCGTGTCGGGGTAGCGGATGTTCAAAGGTTGTCCGCTTTGCAGGTTGATGATGGATGAGACCTGCCATCCGCCGGCGATGGTGTCGAGAGCATACGGCATGCTCTTGCCCCAGCGGCGTCCCTTGCCGTAGGGGACGTCGAATACGAAGCTCGTTACGGAGTTGAAGCGCTGATCGAAGCTGGATGCGCCCTTGTCGTTATCCACGTTGTGAATGTCCTGAGGATTCGGGCTGCCGCCGTTGGTCGATTCCAGTACCTGGCCGACCGTATCGATGGCCTTGGAGTAAGTGAACGAGCTGAGCACGGTGACCCAATCGGAGCGATGTTCGAACTTCAGTTGTAGAGAGTGGTAGTTCGAGAATGCGGTTGGCACAACCCCGGTGATGTTGTTGAACCCCTGGTAGGGGCGGCGAGCGAGAAGGGTTCCGCCCGTCGTCAGGCCCGAAGCGAGTTCCTGCGCGGTGATGGGCCGGGCCTGGTTGAAGTCGCCCAGCACTGGCAGGTGATCGGCACGATTGCCGACGTAGGCCATGTCGAGCAGGGTGTCCTTGAACAGTGTGCGCTGGATGGTGAAGTGCCAGTTCTGCACATAGCCCCACGGCGTGCTGGGATCCATGTAGAGAATCACGTTGGAGGGCAGGCTGGTGGGGTAGCCCATCTCGCGGGTGCGGAAGCAGCCACTGTAGTTGTTGTCGCTGCAGAGGCTGCCGAGATTGGCTGCGCTGTTCAAGGTAGAGAAGCGGGTGACGAATGGCGCGTTGGTGTCCAGGTACTCCGCCGATGCCATGCGATTCCAGTAGTTCCAGCCGAACCCGTAGCCACCGCGCAGGACAGTCTTGGAGGTCAACTGATAGGCGGCGCCCAGGCGCGGCGCGAAGTTGGTCTTCTTCGGGTTCTGCAGCGCTCGCTCGGAGACGCCCCCATCCTGTGCGAGCACCAGCTTGTTCTGAGCGGGATCGAAGTTAGCGAGCTTGTTGTCGGCATCGTAAACAGGCGTCATCAGTTCGTAGCGAAGCCCCATGTTGAGAGTGAGCTTGTTGTTGACGCGGTAGTCGTCCTGAATGAAGAACCAGTTTCCCCGTTGGCGGGAGCGAGCCTGTACCTGGGTGGCGAGCTGATAGGACGAACGGGCTCCGAAGTAGAAATCGGCCAATGAGTTGATGGTGTTCGCGACACTGGCGTAGGAACCGAAGCTTTGGCCGGGGATCCTGGAGTACAGCCCGCCGAAGCCGTCGATGCCGTAGAGCGGATTCGTGTCGTCCACTGTGATGGCCAGGTAGAGACTCTCGTAGCCGGCCTTCAGGTTGTGGCGGTTCAGGATCTTCGATACGTTCAGGCGGCCGTTCACCGTGGTGGGAAACTGCGCCTGCGGGTTCGTCGACTGCCGCCCGAGGCGAGGGAAGCCCGTGATGTCCTGCGGCGTGATACCCCCTTGAATGCGTGGGCCCTCAGGCAGGCCGGTGATGCCGAACAACTCGCGCATGGAAGGACCGCCGATGGCGGCCGGCAACCGGTCCATGCCCAAACGTGTCACCGCGAAGCGGCCTTCCCACACTTCGTTTGACTTGCGAGTCCAGGTGACGCCGGCAATGCCTTGCTGATTGAAGGTATCCAGGAAGCCCAAATTGTTGCCGCCGGAGAAGCCGGTGATCAGGCCCGGCGCGAAGATGTTCTGCTTGCGGTGGGTGTAGCGGAAGAAGGTCGTTAACTGGTCGGTGAACTTGTGATCGACCTTAACGGCGCCCTTGTCCTCGTCGAGTTGATTGAGGTCGAAGCCGCCGAAGTTGTTGGTGATACCAATCGCACCTGCACCGGCCCGGTTGGGCTGCGGCAGTTCCGCCAGGACCTTGCGGGCGAACTTTGTCATGGGTACCGCTTGTCCGGCGGGAATGATGGTACCGGCGGCGAAGCTGCGGCCCTGATCGTCGGTGAAGTTGATGGGGATGCGAACGTCGACGGGGAGGATGCCGTTGCGCAGGTCAGTGGTTGGCAGGGAGGTGAGCGAGAAAGGTGCCAGGCGCCAGCGCGAACCTTCATAGTCGGCGAAGAAGAAGGTGCGGTCTTTGATGATGGGGCCGCCAAAGGTGGCTCCGAACTGGTTGCGCTTGTTCAGCGGCTTCTGGTTGAGCACCGGTTTGAAGAAGCCGGTTGCGTTCAGTTTCTCGTTCTGCAGGAACTCCCATACGGAGCCGTGGAACCGGTTGCCGCCGGACTTCGACGCGACGTTCATTACCGCGCCGCCGCTGCGGCCGAACTCGGCGGAATAGGCGTTCACCACCATGCGGAACTCGGCTACGGAGTCGGGTGATGGCTGCGCAGACTGGTTGGAGAAGCCCTGGTTGGTGGTGCCGTAGAAGTTGTTGTCCACGCCGTCGAGCAGGAAGTTGTTCCACACACTGCGCAGGCCGTTGACGTTGTAGGCGCCCTCGCGGCGGAATGCGATGGAGCCCTGATTGCCCACCTGTGACTGACGCACGCCAGGGGCCAGAAGCGCAAGGCTCGAATAGGTTCGGCCTTGCAGTGGCAACTCCACCATCTGTTTGGTCGCGATGACCTGGCCCTTGGAGGAGTTGTCGGTCTCCAGCAGGGGAGCCGTGGCGTCGACATTCACGACTTCATTCACCTGGCCGACTCTCAATGCCATGTCGACGCGCTGACGGGCGTTGACTGTGACGCTCACGTTCTCCGCGACGCCCTTGGTGAAGCCCTTGGCTTCCGCCGTGACCTGATATGTGCCGATGCGGACTGTTGGGAAGGCGAACTCTCCGGACTCGCCGGTGGTCGACGAGATGGAGATGCCTGTGTCCTTGTTCAGCAGTGTGACGACGGCGGCGGAGATGGGCGCGCCCTGCTCGTCGCGAATGGCGCCGACCACGGCGGCCGAATCAAATTGCGCCCACAAGGCGGGGTGAATCAGAAGAGAAAACGCAAGTAGGACCGATCGAAATTTCATAGACCCCAATACTCCCGTAAACGAAGAATTTCTATCTGATCATGCCCTGCTAGAGTTTCAACTCTGAGAATCTACCATGAAGGTTTGAATTCAGAGCCGATTTAGTTGGATTGTTTACCGACGGTTACAGGCGTGTTCCCGCCGTGAGGGGTGCGGCCGTTCGCCGGCTTACTTGCGTTTGATTCCGAGAAAGCGCCCGGTCTCGCGGAAGGTGGCGCGCAACGCGTGACCGGTGCCCTTGGCGCTCCTGGCGACGGCGCTGCCGGTTTTCCCCGCGCTGTTCGCCAGAGCGGCGTCGGTGCTGGTGCCCGCCGAGGCCAGGGCGCCTCCGGTTTTACCGCTGCTGACGGCCAGGGCATCCATGGTGGAATCGCCGGCCAGCAGTACAGCCTGCGGAGTGCGCAGGGGCACGTGGAGCGTCATCACGCCCTGCTCCTTGCGGCGGCCGAGAGAGGCGATGAGGTCGTCGGTGAAGTCGATGCCCAGCTTGGCGGCCATGGGCCAGCGATTGGAGAGGATCCATTCGGTTCCATTCGCCAGCGCACCCGGTTCCCCGACATTGATGATGCGCGCAGGCCGCAATGTGCGTGTTCCTTCGCAGACGTCGCCGCCGCAACCCCAGGTGCAGGATCCGTGGTTGAGGAACGAGGCATGTTTTCCTCTCGATATCCAGATGGGCGGACCATGCTCCTCCGCGCCCAAATCCCGCGCCTTCGCGGCGCTGCTGAAATCGCAGACGGTGTCTTCGTGGGCGGCCGCATACCAGTACAGCGCTTTCCAGTCCTCCGGTTCGGGATCGTGGTTCCCGGCCTTGATGAGGACGGACACATGTTCAGCATCTAGCGAATGTCCGGCCCGGCCGCAATCGCGGCTCCAGAGATGGTAGTAGTGGATCTCGATCAGACGTCCTGGCTCGGCTGGCGAGGTGCGCGGGAAGACCTGCCCATACAAAGTGCCGTTGCGCGCCAGGACCTGAGGGTGAGGAAGGCCCGGGCGGAACTCGGATGGCTGGCCGTCGCATTCACGCGTACTGAGTTGCAGTGCCGGGACAAACCTCTCAAGCAGAGCCTGCTCCAGTTGGTCGTCCAGGCCGTCCCGATCCGCGTCCATGCCGATTGCGATCAGAGCCTTGTTCGATGGCTCGGCCGGAAACGCGAATCCAGCCAACAATAGGTACACAGCAAGCAGCAGAAAGATCCGAGACGGGAGCACGATTTCAGCGTAGCCGAAAGGGCGCCCGCCAGGCGGCAGATGGTTGCGTTGTCGCGGTGCAATTCTCGACGGAAAGACCGAGTGCGTGTTGCCGGCGGATCGCCACCGATGTTTCGCTGGGTGTGTCCGCCAGGTGCAAGTGATCAATGGCCGGGGCACTCGATGGAGCGCCCCCAGCCGGTAACTGGTCTCTATTGTGGGCCGTGCAGGCTCACATAGCATTTGCTGTTTGTGGCATCCAGGTTGCGTTGGATGAGGTAGTTCCGGCTGCCCAGCGTCATGTTGTAGTAAGCACCACTGGGGAGCAGCGTGAGGGTGGAGCCGAAGGTCCAGGCGCACTTGTCCGCGTTCTCCGCTCCGCTGGAATCGTACCAGGCGTTGAGGTTGGGGTCGGTGGCGGCCTCCTCGAGTTCGTGGGCGATAACGGAGATCATCCCGTCCACGCCCGCGTTGCCGTTCGGGCTGATCGTCTGCGCGGCACATCCGTTCAGGCAGCGGCTGGCGTTGCCGACAAATGAGTATTTGATGTTCGATGAACTGATGGTGCCGTAAGTGTGCCAGCCGCAGTAGCGGGAGCAGAACCCCGAACTCTCCGAGACATTGGACGACGTCAAGACAAAGTAGACGCCATTCGTGTCGTTGGGCAAGAGTCCCTTGGTGATTGCGTTGCTCACCACGGCCTTCACCTTCGAATCAGTGAGGCGCGTACCTTGAGAGCCGGTATCCGTATACTCGGCACCGCGAAGGACAAGACCGCTTACACCCGGATAGGTAGTGTTGATGCTGAAATACGGGGAGTTTCCGACGTTGCTTAGGAAATCCCGCACTATCTGCTGGCCGGCTGGCGTGTCGGTCCCGTTCCCCTGATTCCAGTTGCCGTACCAGATCACGTAGGCGGTGATTGTGCCTGACATCACAGGCCCACCGTGATTGGTTATTGGGCTCAGCGAGTTCGTGCCACCAGCGGTAGGAGCTTCTCCATCGTGAGGGTTCCTCCCGTGCAGGATGGCCGGTGGTTCTCCTTTCTCCACAGGCGGCTGGCCCATGGCTACGGCCGCAGACGCAACTGCCAGAATGGGCAGAACTCGAGCGCATAGATTCTTCATGGTGATTGATCCCCGTTGGATAAGCGTTCCCCAGACAACAGAACCGGGAGTCCAGATCCCCCGTATGTGCTGGAGTATACACTTGTAACCAGACGAGTCACGAATCAAACTTTGCCCTAGATCAAAAGATCGGCGCATGTGTTGAAGAGACTGGGATTAGCGGCGACGGCGCGCGTTCCAGCAACGGTCGTGGACGGTCCTGCATGGATGAAGCTCCGGCTGCCTGGGCGAGGACGGCTGGGGCGTTGCGGCCGCAGCAGCGCTTGTATTTCTCGCCGGATCCACATGGGCAAGGAGCGCTTCGAGGAATGGCCGTGGGTTGTGGCTGGGGCCGAGGCGACTGGGGTTTGGCTTCGATTCTGGGCTCCCGCGGCGCCGTGGCTGTGGCTTCCCGGGGAGAATTGGGTTCGTCCGTCCGTTTTGGTATCACCAGCGAAGCCTCGAATTGTGAGCGGATCTCGCGAGCTCGGTGGCGGCTGAGCTTTTCCTGGGTTTGCATCCAGCCTTTGTAGGCGCGTTCGTACTGGCGCTCGAATTTGGCTTCGTATGTCAGAAATTGGGTGAACGTGGTTTCGCGGTGGAGCGATTCGAAGGCGAGGGCCTGGATATGGATAGGGCTGAGGGTGGGCTGGGCGGTGGCAAGTTCGTTGATCTTCGCGGTGAGGAGGACCTCCTGGTGAGCCCGGACCCGGCGGAGGCGCCATTCCGCATCGGCCATCTCCCGGACGTAGCGTTGGTCGGAGAGGTCCTGGACGTCGAAGTGGGTGGTCAGTTCGTCGAGGAGTTCCTCGTATTCGGCGGGGTCGTCGCCGGGGAGCAGGACGGATTGCGAGCGGAATCCGTAGCGGAGGTTGTTCTGGGCCGAGCGGGCTTCGCCCTGTTCGGAGCGGGGGCCGGTGGAGTGTTGCGCGTTGGCGCGGTTGGCGGTGACTTGAGCGGCGGTGGCCATGTGGGTTCCTTTCCCTGTGGGGCGAGCATCGCGAGGGCGGCTGGGGCCACCCTCAATTCCATTTTTCGCGAGGGGCTGGTAGCGTATCTCGCCAAGTGGTTGATTCCAAATTGGTAATGTCGTGAACTGGCGCAGGAAGAGACGCGCATTTTCTGCCGTGCCTGACGTAAGATGGAGGCCTGGATTGTTCTTGATCAATGAGTGGGGTTACCGGTATCGAGAGCGCGCCCGCCGCGACGATTGCGGACCAAGAGCCGGCGCTGCTCGTCCACGTGTTTCGCGTGGAGGAAGGGCTCGGCAACGCCTGCCTGCTCCAGTTTCCGGATGGAACCTGCGGAATCCTGGATTGGGGCACGCAACGGACTGAGCCCCTGGAACGGGCGCTTGCGATTGCGTCGGAGGGCGGATTTCGATTTGTGGCTGCCTCTCATGCGCACGCCGACCACACACTGGGCCTGGCCAAGCTGATTCGGGCCTGCCATCGGCGCGGCATCCGGGTGCAGCGCTTCGTCTATCCCGCTTCCACGTTGAACAAGGAGTCAGCCGACCTGACCAAGGCTCGAGTGGCGGCCCTGGAGTGTGGCATTCCGATGTCGCCTGTCGCTGTCGATACGTTCCAGGCGCCGGCCGGCGAATGGAGGCCGCCGTACCTGGCTTGGGCTGAGGACAGAAGTTGGGAAGTCCGTGTACTGAGCCCGTCCATGACGGAGACCGCGATTGCCGAGATGCGTGCTCTGGGCCGATCCGTCGTGCCCGGCAACGAGACCAGCCTTGTGGTGCTCTTCCGGTTTGTCGACCAGATCAGTCCGACCGGCCTGGGCCGGGCCCTGCTGCCTGGTGACGCCACTCCGGCTACTCTCGAGTTTGCCCGGGAGACGGCGAGCAGCTTCGCGGAACTTGCAATGAAGAACCAGATGTTTCTGGTTCCGCATCATGGTTCGCGCCAGAATCTTCCGGACTGGCTGGAGGAGGAGATTCGCGGCATTGTCGTGGTGTCTGCCCCGACCGACTCGCTCAACCATCCCGCCGGCGAGGTGCTGCAGCGGATCGGGTCGTGGATCGAGGACGGTAGCCGTCTGTTCTGCACTTCCTATGCCCAGTGCTGTGCAAAGGATTTTGGGCGACGGGCGAGAGGCGCGAACCGGGCCCTGGTGCAGCCAGGCAGTTGTTTTGGCGACGTCGTAGTTCGAGTGCCCCGTTCCGCCCCGGCCGAACTGGAGCAATCGTCCCAGCCCGGGGAGCGCCGCCGCCGTTTTGGCTACTGCGGCGGTGCTTGAACCCGCGCTGTGCTGACCATTGTCCAGGCCTTACGCCAAGGCGGCGGAGGGCTCCGGCAGTGGTTCCTCTGCCGCCTTCAACTGCTCCTCGAGCTCTGATGTCATCTCGTCAGCCTGGTTCAGGTCGAGAGCTGGAAAGAAGACAGACATCTTGGTGTCGGGCGACCAGGAGAGTTCGTGCAGCACGAAGGGAGCGCCCGGCGCATGGAGTCCGAGTGACTTGAGATATCCACTCTGGAAGCTCCTGAGTTCTTCCCGCTCGCCGGTATCCACGACAACCAGCGTTTCCGGTCCATCGCTCCGCACAATGCGTCCAGGCAGACGTTTCATCTGCTCCAGTTGCGCGTCGACTTTCCGCATGATGACACCCATCGCCTTGGCTACGCTGCGAACCGCCGGTTCCGTCATCGCCAATCCCACCACGCATTGGGTGATCAGTTCGACGGAATTCGACTGGGTGAATGACGCGCCCGCGCGCCGGGCCTGCACCTGCACCGCCTCGCGTGTCATGTTCAAGGCCTTGCCGTACTTTTCCGACCGCACCAACTTGGTCAGCCCCGCACTTCTATAGGCGCTGGCCAGGTGGTCGGCGTCGCCTGTCCGCCAACGGCCCGCCGTGGCGAGGCAATCCAGTGCGGGAACGCTGCTGAGCTGAACAGTGCCGCCCCGGCCAATGGAAAACCGAATGCCCGGATCCAGATTCTCGCGAATGGCTTGCCGATGCTTGCGGATTGCCGGAATCCCGGCGCTGAACGCCGAGTCGAGCATGGTAGCCGAGATGATCGGGATTTCGAGGAACTCTTTCATTGCTTCTCCAGTGTGAAATGTTCCACATGGAAATAATAGCACTGAAGTGTCCGATGATCAACGAATGGCTCCGGTGATGCCGGATAGCTTGTGGTGCTGTCTTGTAAGCGACTGATCTGAAATGGCTTCTGTGTGGGGCGGCATCAGGCGGCGGGACCGTGCGGGCCAGCACATCCCGCCCCGTTAAGGCGGCGGGGCACGACCGGCTTCCGCTCCCTGACGGTCACGGCTCGGTCCGATTGGGTCTTCCCGCCGACTGGCGGTGCGGAGGGCCATGCGGGACTCCGTTGAAGACGCTCCCGGAACCGGTGCCCGCTTACTGACGTGCGCGGTTCGCTACGCGGCGGAGGACCACTGTGTTGGAGGTGCCGGGGCACGACCGGCTTCCGCTCCGTTGAAGACGCGCGAGTAGCCCCTCACTCACGTTCGGAGACTGGGACAAGGGGTGCGGCTTCCTCCGCTTTGGCGGCCCGCAGGGCCATGGTTGACTCCCTGACGGTCACGGCTCGGTCCGATTGGGTCTTCCCGCCGACTGGCGGTGCGGAGGGCCATGCGGGACGCCGTTGAGGACGCGCGACGAGCCGGTGCCCGCTTACTGACGTGCGCGGTTCGCAGCGCGGCGGAGGACCACTGTGTTGGAGGCGCCGGGGCACGACCGGCTTCCGCTCCCTGACGGTCACGGCTCGGTCCGATTGGGTCTTCCCGCCGACTGGCGGCGCGGAGGGCCATGCGGGACGCCGTTGAGGACGCGCCACGAGCCGGTGCCCGCTTACTGCCGTGCGCGGTTCGCAGCGCGGCGGAGGACCACTGTGTTGGAGGTGCCGGGGCACGACCGGCTTCCGCTCCCTGACGGTCACGGCTCGGTCCGATTGGGTCTTCCCGCCGACTGGCGGTGCGGAGGGCCATGCGGGACGCCGTTGAGGACGCGCGACGAGCCGGTGCCCGCTTACTGACGTGCGCGGTTCGCAGCGCGGCGGAGGACCACTGTGTTGGAGGTGCCGGGGCACGACCGGCTTCCGCTCCCTGACGGTCACGGCTCGGTCCGATTGGATCTTCCCGCCGACTGGCGGTGCGGAGGGCCATGCGGGACGCCGTTGAGGACGCGCCACGAGCCGGTGCCCGCTTACTGACGTGCGCGGTTCGCTACGCGGCGAGGACCACGCCCTCACGGCCGTGGTTCGTAACGCGGCGGCGGACCACTCATAGCCGCTGCAGGCGTGTCTCGGCGTCGCCGAACTGATCCAGCTTCACATCCATGCGATCCATGATGGAGAGGAACAGGCTGCAGAGCTTGCGGTTGTCGTCACCGTCTTCGAGATAGCTGAGCGTACGGCCGGTTTTGAGTGTCCCGCCGAGGCCTCCGGCCAACACCAGAGGCAGCCGCGTGTTGTCGTGCTTGCGGCCGATCCACATGTTCGAGAGCCACATCAGGCAGGAGTTGTCCAGCACCGTTCCATTGCCCTCCGGCATGCTGTCGAGCTTGGTGGCCAGGTAAGCGAGTTGGCTGAGGTGAAAGCGCGCGATCCGCTCGTAGCCGTCTGACAGGTTGTGGTGCGACGCGGCATGGTGGCCTTCGCGAACTTCCAGGAACGGGTAGTACATCGCGGAGAGGTCTCTGGCCAGCAACAGCGAGGCCACGCGCGTCTTGTCGGTCTGGAACGCGATGGCGATGATGTCGCACATCAGGCGCGCGTGATCGCGAAGATCCTCCGGTAAACCGTTCGCCGGACGATCCATGGAGAAGACGGGCCGGTTGTGCTGCTTCGCGGTCTCTTCCGCCTTGTCTTTGGCCCCGCGCAGACGGTCGATGCGCTTTTCGACTTCCCGCACGCTGGTGAGATATTCGTCCAGCTTGGTCTTGTCGTCGGAACTGATTTGACGACCGAGCGCTGCCGCGTCGTCCTTCACTCGATCGAGGACGCTCATATTCCGGAGGTTGCCGCGGTTCTCGAACAGGTTATCCCAGGCCAGCGACGGATAGACCTCGTTCGGGACCGGCGAGTCCGGCGACTGCCACGAGATGTGCGAGCTGTAGGCCATCGAATAGTTCGTCTCGTGATAACCGGTCATGGGCTGCTCGCACGCCAAGACGATGCTGGGCTGCGCGCAGTCGCGACCCATGCGGTTGGCGACAACCTGATCCACGGTGGTGCCGGCGCGAATGATGGCTCCGCGGCGGATGTCGGCGCCGGAAAGCAGGCTACCCGTCTGCGGAGGGTGAATGCCGTGACCGGTTGCACGCTTCTGAAAGAGGCCGTGGATCACGTTGATCTTGTGCTTCAGCGGCTCAAGCGGCGAGAGCGTCTTGCTCAGCGTCATGCCGGCGCCCGAACCATCGGAACTCCAATGATCTTCATTGACTCCGTTGCCCATGAACAGGACGGCGAACCGCTTCGGAAACACCGGATTGGTGGTCTCCGCCAGGGCCGAGAAGGATTGGAGCCACGGTAGTGCCATGGTGACTCCAGCTCCGCGAAGGATGGCGCGGCGAGATACCTGATTGGGAGAGTCGGGCTTCTGATTGGGCATGTTAACCGCCTTGCTGGTTACCTTTCCGTCTGCCTGTCTGGGCACCCTTCCGTTCCGGAACGCCCGGTTGCGCGGGAGCTGAACTTCTCTTGTTTGTAAACTGCGGGCTGGTAACGATGAGGTCCACCAGCGGCCGGAATCGATAGCCATCCGCCGCCAGGGCTGCGCCCATCGTTTCGACGAGCGGCTCATCCGAAAGCAGCAGGGAACGGCCGAGCGCATAGGCCAGCAGTTCGCGGCTCAAGTTGCTGACGAAATCGTTCTGGCGATGTTCGCGGATAAACTGCTTCACGCCCTCGAAACCGGTGCCTTCCGCACCGCCGGGGAACTCGGCCCTGGTATCGACGGCATGGCCTGCGAGGTCTTTGGCTCGCCTCTCACCGGTGGGGCCGTATCCTTCAAACACCAGGCCGAAGGAATCGAAGCGAGCGTGACATGACGCGCAGAGCGGGTTCTCGCGATGCCGTTCGAGCATCTGCCGCAGGGGCAAATCCAGTTTCGACTCGTCGGCGGGCAGTTCGGGTACAACCGGCGGTGGCGGAGGGATCACTTCGCCCAGGACGCGTTTCACCAGCCAGTTGCCGCGCTTCACCGGACTGGTGCGCAGGCCGGGCGCGTTGATGGTGAGGAAGACGGCCATGGGTAGCACGCCCCCGCGCCCGTAGCGCCTGGCATCGTCCATGCGGACCCAGTGATCGCCGGCTCCGGGGATATCGGGCATGCCGTAGTGCTTCGCCAGGATCGGATTCACGAACGTGTAGTCGCCATACAGCAGATCGAGGACGGAGTGGTTGTTCCGGATGACGTCTTCGAGGAACCGGACCGGCTCCTGGAACATGGCCTCGCGCAAGTCATTCGTGAACGCGGGGAAGCGTTCGCGATCGACCGTATTGCTGTCTTCGAACTGGCGAAAGGCCAGCCAGTTGCCGCCGAACTCCACGGCCAGGCCGCGGGCGCGGTCATCTTTCAGCATGCGGTGCGCCTGCTGGATGAGCACCTCCGGCTTCCGCAGGTCGCCGGCGGCGGCGTGGGTGAGCAACTCCTCATCCGGCATGCTGGACCAGAGGAAGTAGCTCAAGCGGCTGGCGAGCGCGTAGCTGGAGAGCGGCTGGACCGGCACGGACGTGCTGGTGGTGGAGGCGGTTGTCAGACGCGGAGAGGTCCGCAGGGCCGTCGCGGAACCGGCCGCTTCGGCGAGGTCGATGCGGTAGAGGAATTTCGGCGACATGAGCACGCGCACGATGGAATCGCGGATGGCTTCCTCGTGCGTCAGTTCGCCCTTCTCCCGAAGAGAGTGATAGAAGGCCATCAGATCCGTCCGCTCCGGGCCAGTGAGTGGCCGGCGGTAGGCGCGCGCCGTGAATTTGGCCAAACCTTCGAGGTGGAGAGGCTCAGACTCCTTTCGAACCCGTTCCACGGAGCGGAGCGTCTCATTGATGCGTTGGAAGTGATCCTGGATCGCGTCCACGGCAGCGGGGTCGTTGGCCGGGTCGGCTTTCGCCTTGGCCAGATACCGGTCCCGCATCTCCTGGATCACGGGAACATCCGTGATCGCCCGCCCCACCGGGCGCTCAGAGCTCGATTCGGCGCCCTTGCCGAGCACCTCGCCGCTCTGGTTGAAGAAGAATTGAACCCAGGTGCGGGCCGTGAAATCGGCCTCGTATTCGAACTCTCGCCACAGCCGGTCGAGTTCCTTCCGTGCCGGTTCGTCGAGGATCAATTCCATGAGCGGAGTGTCGTCACGGAAGTAGCCCAGCACGCTGTGGTAGCCCGCGCTCAACAGCCGGCCCTTGTCCTGGGAGTCGTCCGGGAAATAGCGTCCGCGTTCGCGAATGTAGAAGGCGTCCGGAAAGACGGAGGCGAAGCGCCGGAACGAAGCTTCATAGCGGGCGCGTTCGGCTACCGGCACCACCAGATCAGGATCCTTGAGTCTCAGTGTCTGGATGAGCGCGGCCCAGCGATAGGCCGACTCCTGGTGGAGCCCCGGGTACTTCGGGATAACTGGCGGCTCCGGGGTGGCATCCGTATCATTGCGGAGCGATTTGGGGTCGAACTCCCGGCGGTGCGCCGCAAACTCGCGGAGCTTCCAATTCAGCAACGGCTGTGATGCCTCCGGCAATCCCTTCACTTTGGGCGCGACGTATTGCATTGCCGTCTCTTTGCGGATCCGCTGTACGAAGTCGCGCATCTCCTCGCACTTCTTGCGCAGTTGGGTGAGGGGCTCGGACGAGCCTTTGGACGGCGGCGGCAACGCGCGCCACATGGCCTGCAACCTGGCGATGGGCCCCACTTCCTGGCGTGCCTGGGCGGGCGCTTCCTCCAGCAGTTGCCAGATCATCGACAGGTACTTCGGGCTCACGTTCCTCTCCGCGGCAATGGTGGCCAAGGTGGCGCCGGGGGATCGGAGAGCGGAACGGTAACGAAAGCGCCACGCGGCCTCGAAGTAGTCGGCGTAGTCCGTCGGCTGCTTCTGATAGAAGTCGACGATCCTCTGGATGGCGTACTTCTCACGGTCGGTCTCGACCAGCATCGGAAAGGGCGCGAAGCTCAAACCATCGGGCGTGAACACCACGTGATTCGCCGTTTCGCGAGCCGCCTGCAGATACTTGTTCAGCAGCGCGGGTGACATGGTGAGCGATTCGCCGGAGTTGTCGAACCCGGCGGTGTTGGCCGGATCGACGGGGAACTCACGCGCCGGCCGGAGATCGACGCCCGTGAGATCGCGGATGGTGTAGTTGTACTCGGAGTTACTCAGGCGGCGGGCCAGGACGACTCCGGGGTCGCCCGCATTCTTCCGGGCCTCTCGCGTGCCGAGAGTCCCGATCCAATCGATGACGGACTGGCGTGCTTCCGCGGGCGGCTGTTTCGTGCCGGGCGGGGGCATCTGGCCAGCCGTCAGCTTGGCCTGGACGCCACTCCAGTGTGGAAAGTCGCGGACGACGTCGCCCACGCTGGAGTAGGCACGGAGATCCAGTTGGGCGGCAGGGGCTTTGCCACCGTGGCAGGTGACGCAGTACGTCGCCACGAAGGGGCGGACGGTTTCCGCGAACCTTCGGTCCAGATCGGTATTGTCTTTCTGAGCGGCCTGTCCCCAGACTGCGGTGGAGCCTCCCAGTAGTAGCAGCCATCCGGCTGCCCATGCCATCCCGTGCATGGTCCTCCTGAGTGTGGACCCATCATATTACGAACGCGGAGGCGAAGGGATTTTCGCCGAGGGTTGCGATGGAAGGTGTACACAGGGTCAAGGGCGGGTCAGGCCATAGCGGGATGCACGGGGCGCTCAGCCTCTGCTGGCGGCCTTGCCTGGATCGCCTAATTCCACCAGTTCCAGGGCCAGCGGTCCCGTCTCCACGGCCCGTTGCCAATCACCATGGCGGATCGTCAGCCTCCTGGCTTCATCGCTCAGATTCCAGATCAGCGCCAGTCGAGCCGTTCTGAGCCAGGAGCAGACCACCGGCGCCTCTTCCACCACATAGGGCGTTGTGCCCAACTCGCGCAGAATCGCGCGGCGCCAGGCGAACAATTCGGGCAGCGTCTCCGCGACATCGCGCCGCGTGATCAGGCGAGTCCCGCCGGCCTTCTGGACGCCCTTCGCGTCGTCGTCGGAGAGGAAGGTCCAGCCTTCGCGCGGCACGTCGTCGCAGACTTCAAAGGGCACTCCGAGCGCGAGGAACAGGCTGAACGGCTCATCCCGACCCACCATCCGGCTCCAGTCGCCCCAGTAGTGCTTTAGGGGCCCTTCTGGCCGCAAGCCCGCGACGCGGCGATGCAACTCCGCATGCCGGTGCATGGCCGGTGCCAGCGTGCCCCAATGGCTCGCGGGGAAGGGCGTCAGTCCGCTCATGAACATCGTGTGGCGTACATCGCTCAGCGTTGACACAGCCAGCTTGGCCGCCATGTTTCTGGAAGACAATCGGTCGGCCGGGAATGCTGTTGTTTCGCTGAAGCTGAGTTCGGGTGCCGCGAAACGGCGGTGGAAGAGAGCGCTGAACAGTTCGTCGGCCTTGCCTTTCACGGGCTCAAAATGCCGGTCATCAAACATCAGTTCACCCACCCGGAATGGCGTGCGCCGGTAGTCGGCCAACCGGATGCCTGCCTTTTCCGCGCCGAGGTACATCACCATGACTCCTGCTTCGACGCCTCGTTGCGCGGCTGCCAACTGCCTGAAGCAGTTGGTGAGCTCACTGCAATGGAAATCGATCCAGTCCCGCACCAGAGGCGTCAAGGACCGTGTTTGCAGATCCTGCAGCAGGACGTTGCGCGTACTCTCGCCGTACCCGCCGCGCTGGCGGAAGCTCGCCCAATGGCTGTCGCAATGGCAGCCTCCAATGGTGCCCGGCCCTGTCGCCAGCCGGAAGTCGTCGTCGAGGAAGACGCTCCGGATGCCGGTGCCCTGCCAGCGGCGCATGGCGGCGACGTTTTCCTCAGTGGCCGGCGCATGCAGCGACGTGCCCCAATGCCGGGTACCGTCTGCCTTCACTCCCTGCCGCCAATGCGCTGGTGGCGTAAGCGGGGGCTCGCCGATCTGAGCGCCGAGCGAATCGCCGGGATGCCCCAGCGGCACATGCACCACCTCCGCGGTCATGCCCATCTTGCGGATCCGCACGGCCCACGCGGCTACTCTTTCTGGTGTGTAGTACCAATGCCCGTACAGGAAGCCCGCCAACCAGACTGTCTGGACACCGGCGGTCCGGATCGTCTCCAGGAGTTCCGGGTTCTTGTCCAGAGCATCGACGGAGAGGCAGACGTGGTAGTGGCGGGATGCCGCGGGGGACGCGGCGCTCAGGGCAGAGAGGCAGAAGGCCCGGCGGTTCAGCATGAGTTCGCTTGCTAGCATGACACGACGAGCTTGCGTGGCACGGGAACGCGGCAGCGGGGGGCCGACTGCGGCAAGGTGAACTGTTGCGGACCAACCCCGATGGTGTGCCCGTGCCCCGTGCAGGCGACTACTCTAGGCCGCGTCGCTGTGTCGCGCGCGAGGCGGCTGGTTGATAATCAGGGCATTGAGGTCAATATGAATCCGCCGCGAAAGCGATCCATGAGAACGGTGCCAGCGGGCCAAGCGCCGAAACTCAGCAAGAGCAGGCTCGAAAGCATGGTTGAAGACGCGACCATTGATGCCAACGGAGAGTCCGAACAGGTTGGCGGCTTCTTCACGATGATCGACGAACACCTCCACCTTCCTTTCACTACGACGGTCCTTGGCGTCGAAGTCATCGTCACGAAGGTCGACATGACCGAGGCGGACGAGATCGTCGTGGTCTGTCGCCGCGGAAAAGAGACGCAACGCCTTTCGATTCTGGATCTGCCACTCCCCGCGCCACCTCCGGAAGGGGCCGAATGGGTTGCGGCCTACCGCTATTGGCGGAGGGGTGGACGATGAACGAGTACCAGTATTAGGAGTTCTGCGCCATTGATCGCCCTCTCGAGGAGCGTGAGCTCCGCATGCCGCGGTCGTTGTCGGCGGGGGCCGAGATCACACCAACCAGCTTCGTGAACACCTGCAACTGAGGTGATTTCGAGGGTGATCCCGATGCCCTGTTTCAATGTGGACGCGACATCGGTGTAAGAGAAGGGCAAGAAAGGACAAAGCCGAATTGGCTACCCGTCCGGTAATCGGCTATTATTAGGCTACCAAGCTGTTTTGGATATGTTAACACTTGACCCCAACAGACTGGCCGACCTGCGGATCCCGATCGGGACTGGGTGGCTTCTCGGCGCGTGCATGGAGGCACGCGGAAGGCAGGACCTCTGGCTCAGGCAGAAGCCTGAAGTCCTCGAAGTACTACGGGAGCAGGCAATCATTCAGAGTGCCGAATCGTCAAATCGGATTGAGGGCGTCACGGTCGAGGCGAATCGGTTGCGCCCTCTGGTGATTGGAGGGGCCCGGCCGCGCGACCGCTCCGAAGAGGAACTTGCAGGGTATCGAACGGCCCTCAATTGGATCTACTCGCGAAAGAACCCCGTCCGGGTCACTCCCGATGTGATTCGTCGCTTGCATGCCCTTGCCCAAGGCGGATCGTCGGGAGACGCGGGCGAGTGGAAGAGACGCGACAACGAGGTTATCGAGATCCTGCCGAGTGGCGAGCGTAGCGTTCGCTTCGTTCCCGTTTCTGCCAGGGAGACGCCTGCGACGGTGGAGACGTTGTGCCGCCGGTATCGTGCCGCCATGGATGACGAGCGCATTCCTCCCCTCTTGATGGTGGCGACGTTCATTTTTGATCTGCTTTGCATTCACCCCTTCCGCGACGGCAATGGCCGCGTCTCCAGACTTGCGACTTCGTTGCTACTCGAGGCGCACGGTTTTCAAGTAATTCGGTACATCAGCCTGGAACGGCTCATCGAAGAAAGCAAAGACGAGTACTACCGCGTTCTCAAGCTGTGCTCAGACAGTTGGCACGAGGGAACGAACGAGATCATCCCGTGGTGGAACTATTTCCTCGGCACGTTGCGGCGCGCCTACAAAGAGTTGGAGTACCAGGTTGAATCGGTCGAGGCGCGGCCAGCCAAGAGCGAACTTGTGCGCCGGACCGTGCTTAGCCAAGTGGAGCCTTTCACGTTGGCTGACATGGCGGCGCAACTGCCGTCGGCCAGTCCGCAACTCATCAAGAAAGTGCTGGCAGAGATGAAGAAGGCTAGCCAAGTCCGGCTGGCTGGGCGGGGGCGCGGTGCACGATGGGAGGTTGCCGGATGACGGATTGTGCTGAGGAGTCGAGAAAGGGCCAAAGGAAAGGAGTATTTGGTCGGGGCGAGTGGATTCGAACCACCAGCCTCCTGGTCCCGAACCAAGATACATCAACAACTTACAAGCAGAGTTTACTGAAAATAAAAAAGTTGTACGTCTTCTGTTTGGATCCTATATTGGACCCTAAAGGCGAATATGAGGCGAATCGGGCCGCCATTGGACCCTGTTTGGACCCTGATTCCCACGCTGGTGATCCAAGTGCCTTCGCGCGCACGCGCGGTCGCGTCCACGTTCCGAAATCCTCGTCCAAAATATGTTGCTCAGACAGGATTACAGAATCGCCATATAGGAGCACTACGCCAGCACTACTACAGCCTCTGAAGATCACGACGCGTATTACCGCTACGCAACCGAGCCGCGTGCATGGTCAACCGTGAACAACTTCTGAGAGAATTGTTTGTGAAAAGAGCGAGGCCCTGTTCTCCCGGCCCGCGCGAAAGAGGTTGAGATAACGTTCGTGGAGTTCATCGGTCTCTTGATCGCAGGCGTGTTGTTTTTCGCGCTGTCCGTTCTCATCGGTTGCGTGTACGGTGGCATCGCCTGGCTGATCCTGCGGTCGCGCAGAGAATTTCGAAAGTTCCGATGGGCCGCTGTGTGCCTCCCGCCGATCTTCGCCGCATATATGGTGGCATGCGCGGTCGTGTTTGCTTTGTCTATCCCCGGCGAGGGCGACAGGATCTTCTTTGGCGACCTCTACGAGCGCTTACCTAATGGCTACACGCTCAAGGCGATGGCGAAGATGCCGACTTACGGCATGATCCAGAACGATTCGATAACTGTTCCACACTCCGTGAACGGATGGGTTTCAAGGGTAGCTGTGGATGGTCCGTTCGTTTTTGGGGCGTACAGCGATAAAGAAGGCTACTTCGTTTTGGACACCCGCACTGGCAAGAATTTCGACCTCGCCACGATTGCGGAACTGGATCGTCAGGCCGGGCATCCGGTCCGTCTGGCGGATATATTCTCGTTCAGAGGCTCCGACGGTAGGGGCAGCTTCCTGCTGGCAGTTGAACGCTGGATCTGGTTCGGACCGCCATTGATTTGCAGCCTGCTTTACTTCGGATTCCTCGTGAGACTGCGGCGCCAAGATAGTCGTGGGGCGCTGATCCGGGTTTGAAGCACACCGGTAACAAAGCGGCTATCCGTCGGGTGCACCACCACACCTCCTGGTATGAGCCCAAGGGGTCGTAGAAGCCGTCAGACAGCAAGCCGATCAAAACACGGGGCAACGACCAACAGAGTGCAAAACCCGGGGCAGAGTAGGGTCCACGACGGACGCTGTTTGGCCCCTGATTCCTAATGAAGGAGTGTCTGTGAGTGTTTGAAAAGGTTGGTCGGGGCGAGTGGATTCGAACCACCGGCCTCCTGGTCCCGAACCAGGCGCTCTACCAGGCTGAGCCACGCCCCGACTACGAACAGAGGAATGAGGCGCTCGGGAGGCGCCCTCAACCCTTTGATTGTAGTCTGTCCCTCGCCACTCCGCAACCTTTCGAGGTTCGGCTTCCGCTTGCTACGATGGCCTCATTCCCAATCTGGAGGGTTGCATGCCTACACTGGACGACTTCAAAAAGAAATACGCTTCCGTGCTCGACCTCATTCCCAAGAACAATGTCCGTCTGGACCACCTCCACGTGGCCAACGACAAGCTGGTGATGACGGGCGCGGCGCCTTCCGAGAAGATTCGCAATAAGGTCTGGAATCAGATCAAGGCAGTCGATCCTATCTTTGCCGACCTGCAGTGCGAGATCGCCATTGATGCCAGTCTGCCGGAACCGGTGCGTACCTACACCGTCGTCGCCGGCGACTCACTTTGGAAGATTGCCCAGCATCATCTTGGCAACGGGGCTCTCTATCCAAAGATCATCGCCGCCAACCCGGGGAAGCTGAAGGATGAGAAGTCGGTCATCCACCCCGGCGACGTCCTGATTGTGCCTGAAGACTAGGCGAACCACCGGCCGGTTCCGACCTTCCAGCCGCTCAGGCGGTTGTGACGCGCCGGGGCCGGCCAACTCCTGTCTGTCCCTCCTCTGACCCTCCATTGAGCTCCTCTGACATATCAACTGCCTCGGAAATCGAACTGAAACGTCCCGTTCTGGTATGCTGGGGTTGAGCGTTTCATTCCTACTAAGAGAGAGGTTACTCCTTAAATGGCTGTCAAAGTCGCGATCAATGGGTTCGGCCGCATCGGACGCAATGTCCTGCGCGCGGGTATCAACAATCCGGGCATCGAATTCGTCGCCACGAACGATCTCACCGATACCAAGACCCTGGCGCACATGCTGAAGTACGACTCGGTGCTGGGTCCCCTGCACGCCGAAGTCAAGGCCACCGAGGACTCCATCGTCGTCAACGGCAAGGCTATCAAGGTGTTTTCCAGCAAGGATCCCGCCGCGATCGACTGGTCCAGCCTGGGCGCCGAAATCGTGATCGAATCCACCGGCCGCTTCACCGACGCGGAGCAGGCCAAGGCCCACCTGAAGGGTACCGTCAAGAAGGTCATCATCTCCGCGCCCGCGAAGAACGAAGACATCACCCTCGTGCTCGGCGTGAACGACGACAAGTACGACGCCTCCAAGCACAACATCATCTCCAACGCGAGCTGCACCACGAACTGCCTGGCGCCCTTCGTGAAGGTCCTGCACGAGAAGTTCGGTGTGGATCGTGGTTCGATGACCACCATCCACAGCTACACGAACGACCAGAACGTTCTCGACTTCCCGCACAAGGATCTGCGCCGCGCCCGTGCCGCCGCCATCAACATGATCCCCACCTCCACCGGCGCCGCCAAGGCCATCTCCCTGGTGATGCCCGAGTTGAAGGGTAAGCTCGACGGTTACGCCATGCGCGTGCCGACGCCCGACGTCTCCGTGGTCGACCTGGTGGTCATCCTGAACACGCCCACCACCGCCGAAGCCATCAACGCCGAACTGAAGGCCGCCGCGGAAGGCCCGCTGAAGGGCATCCTGGCCTACACCGACGATCCGGTGGTCTCCACCGACATGTTGAAGAACCCGAATTCGTCCATCGTCGACGGTGGGCTTACGAAGGTCATCGGTGGGACCCTGGCCAAGGTTGTGTCCTGGTACGACAACGAGTGGGGCTATAGCTGCCGCGTTGTCGACCTCTGCGTCTTCCTTGCGAAAAAGGGCCTGTAAGCCAATCCGGTTTGAACTCCAGACGCCCCGCACGGTGATGAGCCGCGCGGGGCGTTCCCTTTTTCCATCCGTTCACTGACTGGCACGGACACCCGCCCCAGTCGCATAATCGTCGTTTGGCCTCCTTATTCACCATGAATCTCAACCTTCGTCTCCTCGCCCTGGCCTTGTTCACCTACCCGGCCCTGCTGCCCGCCCAGGTAACGGATGCCCTCAACAGCGTGGCCTGGACCCAGACCTCGGTGGAGTTCCGCGGTAACGCGTTGCAGGCATGGCGGTCAGCGCGCCTCTCCTTGCCCAGGGCGCTGAAGGATAAGAAGTGGACCGCCGCCGTCGAACAGACCGGCAACTTCAGGAAGTTACCGCCCGCCATCATCGTCGACATCGACGAGACCGTGCTCGACAACTCGCCTGGGCAGGCGCGTTTTCTTCTCGATGGCAACGGCCGTTACACGATGGATGCCTGGATGAAGTGGACCTCTGAACGCAAAGCCAAGGCCATTCCCGGCGCGGCCGAGTTTCTGCGTGAAGCCGCCTCAAGGGGAGTGACGGTCTTCTACGTGACGAACCGGGGCCCGAAGGAAGAGGCCAACTCCCGTGCCAATCTCGAAGCGGAGGGCTTTCCGCTGAAGGCCGCGGCTCTCGGCGACATTGGCGATACCGTCATGATGGCTGGGGAAAAGCCGGAGTGGACCTCCGACAAGGGCATCCGCCGAGCGCTCATCGCGAAATACTACCGCATCATCCTGCTCTGCGGTGACGATCTGAACGACTTCATCCCGGCCCGACTCACGGTGGCGGAACGCGCCACCAAAGCGAAGCCATACGAGTCCTGGTGGGGCGAGCGCTGGATCATCCTGCCTAACTCCTCCTACGGTTCGTGGGAAGACACTCTGTATGGCTTTGACCGGAGCCTGGCTCCGCAAGCGATTCAAGAGCGCAAGCTGAAGTCGCTGCGCCGTGATTGATGGGCGCCCACGCCGCGCCCGACAGTCCGGCTGAACTGGAAGGAATCGCCGCAGGATGACGAGACGCATCACACCGGGCGTTGCCTACGGCCTGCTGGCCGTCGGGGCGGCGGCCGTGTCGATGCTGGTGTCGTGGACCGCGCTGGCCGCTCAGTTCGACAACAACGTCTATGACTTCATCTTTCGGGTGCGGCCCACCGAACGGGCTGACGCCGGAGCCGTACTGCTCGCCTTTGACGAGCGCACCCTGCATCGTTATGGCGGGATAGCCGGCATGAGGCCTGCTCTCACGCAGGCGTTGGATCAGATGGCCAAGGCGCCGCCCCGGGTGGTGGCCATCGATTTGACACTTACCGATCCCGGTGGAGAGGCCGACGCGGCACTGGAAGCTGCGTTTCGGAGGACGCCCGGGTTGGTTCTGGGTTGTGAGATGGAGCCGGATGCGGGCGGCTGTTCCGGCTGGCAGGACCCCGTCGATCTCTTCCGCACCAACGCGGCCTTGGGTCATGTCCATGCGCTGGCCGGGCCCCAGGACGAGATCAACCGGCGCATCACGCTTGAGCGCGTGTGCGGCCACACTCGCCGATGGGCTTTGTCCTTGGAGGCGCTGCGGCTCTACAAGCAGGCGAAGTTTATTGAGAGTTCTCCGACCGACGTCTCGGTGGGCTCAACGACCATCGCTTCCCGTTGGGACGATGGCCGGCCTCTCTGGGTCCGATACCGCAACGCGGCGTCTGTTGCCCGTGTTTCCATGGACGACGTCATAGCTGGCCGCGATCTGGAACGTCTGCGCGGCAAGGTCGTCTTTGTCGGAGTCACGGCGCAATCCGCCGTGAGAGACCGCCTGTTCACCCCTCTCTCGGGCGGTCTGCCGATGCCCGGCGTCGAGATTCACCTGCAGGCCTTCGAGACCATGGCCACCGGCGATCTTCTCTACGAACTGGGTCCGTTTGTCCCGATGCTGCTCGCGTTGGTGACCGTGGCCCTGGCGGCGGTGATCTTCACGTTCCTGCGTGGTTGGGTGGCCATTGTCTGCGCCGCGGTTCTGCTGCTGCTGGCTCATCTGGTGCCCTACGCCTTCTTCACGCGAGGGCTCATCCTGGACGCCTTCGCGCCGGTGGCGGCGTCGTGGCTGGGCGTATTGAGCTGCGCGGGCTTCCAGTATTTCTACGTGCGCCGCCGTCTGGTGGTGAGTGAGGCTACCACGGCCCGCTACCAGCAGGCTTTTCACTTCGTGGCCCACGAGATGCGAACCCCGCTCACCGCCATTCAAGGTTCCAGCGAGTTGATGACCCGCTACAATTTGCCGGAGCTGAAGCGGAAGGAACTGGGCCAGATGATCAACAGCGAGTCCAAACGTCTGGCCAAAATGATCACAACATTCCTTGATGTGGAGAAGCTGGAGGCCGGCCAACTCGAACTGCGGCGCGCCACGTTCCCGTTGCAGGAACTCGTCGACACCTGCTACCAGCGCGCCATGCCGCTGGCGGAGCGCAAGCAGATCCGCATCACTTCCGAGGTGCCCGATGATTTGATCGTCAATGCCGACCGGGAGCTTCTCGAGTACGCCGTCTATAACCTGATGACGAACGCCGTCAAGTACTCGGCTCCCGAGACCGATGTGCTCATTACTGCTGCTCCGAACTCAAGCGGGGTCTCCATCTCGGTGCGCGATCATGGCATGGGTATGGACGCAGGTGAAGTAAAGAACCTGTTTCGCAAGTTCTATCGCACCCGCCGCGCTGAACAGTCCGGCGAAGTAGGCACGGGCATTGGGCTCTCCGTCGTCCAGCAAATTGTGGTGCTTCACGGCGGGCATGTGGAGGTGGAAAGCGCGCCCGGCGCGGGTTCGACATTTACGGTTGTGCTGCCCTCCACGCTACACTGAAAGCTGGTATGTCCTCGGTCCTGCTGGTGGAAGACGACCCCTCCGTCCGGTCGACAATCTCCACATTTCTCGAATTGGAAGGGTACGCCGTGGAAGCTGTGTCCTCCACGCGCGAAGCCTTCTCGCGCCTGAGCAACGCTAGCTATCCCATTGTCATCTCCGATATTTACATCGATGAACGCACGGGCATAGATATTCTAAACGCTGCCCGGACGGCCAATGACACCTGCGCGGTCATTCTCATGTCGGCCCGCGGCAGCATGGAGACAGTAATGGCCGCCACGCGCGGCGGCGCCTTCGACTACCTCGCCAAGCCATTCGAACTCGACGACCTGCTCTCCATCGTTAAGCGCGCGGAAGGCGCGGCCGCGGATGAGCTGGAAGACGAGGATTTCGATGCGGAAGAGCCTCTGGCCACGGAGATGATTGGGAGCTCGGCCAAGCTCGTAGAGATCTACAAGACCATCTCGCGTGTGGCGCCCACCGATGCGCTGGTGCTCATTGAGGGTGAAACCGGCACCGGCAAGGAATTAATCGCCCACCTGTTGCACGCTAATTCGAAGCGGTCCGCCATGCCGTTCCTGCCGGTCGACTGCGCGTCCCTGGCGCCCTCCCTCGTGGAAAGCGAGCTCTTCGGCGCCATGAAAGGCGCCTATACCGGAGCCGACCGAGACCGCGCGGGCGTCTTTGAGACCGCCCACGGCGGCACGGTCTTCCTCGACGAAATTGGCGAGATCGATCTTAATTTTCAGTTGAAACTCCTGCGATTTTTGCAGGAAAAAGAGATTCGTCCGCTGGGCTCGTCGCGACCCCGCAAGGTGGACGTGCGGATCCTCGCGGCCACCAACCGCAATCTGCGGAAGATGGTGGATGAGGGTAAGTTCCGGGAAGATCTCTGGTACCGTCTCGACGTAGTCCGCATCGGCGTGCCACCCCTGCGGGAACGCCATGGCGACGTGCCGCTGCTGGCCGGTGCGTTCCTCAAACGCTACAACGAACGCTACGGCCTGGACACCAGGCTCACCGAGAGCGGAATGAAGGCTCTGGCGGACTACACCTGGCCGGGCAACATCCGCCAACTGCAGCACATGGTGGAGCGCCTGGTTATCCTTTCGCCTGGCGGACGCATCACGGAGGATTCGGTCGACGACGCCATCCGGTCTTCGGGTCCGAAGGAGCAGGCGGGCGAATCTCTCGCCGACACTGAGATGGAACAGATTCGGAAAGTTCTGGCCGCCACGGGTGGCAACAAGAGCAGAGCTGCCCGAATCCTCGGCATCGAACGTAAGACGCTCTACCGTAAATTGGAACGTATGGGACTGGCGTAACGCCGGTTACACTCCGGCTTGGCGTACCCTTGCCGATTGGCCCCTGAGAGCGCGGTTGGTGGCTTTCTCTACAGACACGCTATTGCTCGAGACCGTCCACCATCTCTTCCCGACGCCGAGCGCAATTCAGAGGCCGAACTCCGGGACGCGGTGCTCTGCCACGTTTATAACTGTATGAAAATAAAGAAAATATATGTTTGCCAAAATTGGAGGTTTCGGGGTTAGAATGAGTCTGCTCGAAGTCCTATACGGTTTGTACCTTAGTCCGTAGACGGGAGGTCGCTTCCATGTTCGAGTCCCTCGACGAGCAGATGAAACACGACGACGATGAGGTTACCACGCCAAAAGAGAGATATCTCAAATGGCTGCTGGTCGGCGTAGTCTCCGTGTTGTTGTTCGGAGGCCTTTATATGGGCGTCCGGCTGTTGGAATAACAGTCCGCGCGCGGTAGAGAGGCCTTCCTGAACGAGCAAACACACCAACTAAGATTCACTGAAGCGGGCCCTTGAGGGGCCCGCTTTTGCTAGAAGACGCCCTCGGGCGCCAGCTCGGCCGGGCCCATCTGGCTCATTACGGCCTTCACGGCCTTTCTGTACTCAAGCCTTGGATTGTAAAGCCGCAGGACTTGGTCCACATTCTTCTTCCGGTACATGCGGGACTTGCCGAGCTTCGTAGCCACCCGGTAAATCCCCTCCCTCGTCGATCTGAACTTCAACTTACAGTTATCCCAGCCGAACATGTTGTTGTTGTATGCAACCTTGCCGCCGCCCGATTCGATGAAGGACAAACTGGGCAACAGCCGCCAGTCCAGATCGTGCTGGTCAGCGGCCGTGATGAAATCAGCGGCATACACTTGAGCCGGGCAATCCCGGTCCTGGAAGAACTGTTTGACTCGGATCAGACGTGGGTCGGTTTTGCTGACAGCGATATCGGCTGGACGGGGATCCGGATCGGCGGCCGTTTGGCCCGCCAACAACCCTGCAATCACCACCAACCCTCTCGATAATGCCTTTGTCATCAAAAACAAACTCTCCTTCGGGTTCTAGTCACCAGTTGCGAAGTTCTCTCGTATTCTGTGCAATTGTGCCGGTTTGGAAGTCCGGCAATTCGTCCCTGGCTCACAAGCCAGGTCACTGCCCCGGCGGCTCCGCCGGTGGTCTGCTTCGGCCGATTGGTCCGAAGCGTGAAGGACGGCTCACGCGTGCCGAAGGCAACAGGCGAAGTCCTTCGAATCGAGGTAGGACAACGCGCGTCGCGGCTTCCTGGGCTATCGCGGAGTGGCTGGCCGGTTTCGGCTCCCTTGCGTCCTGGACATGAGGACCATTATACCATAGGAGGGCTTCTCGTCTACTTCTCTATCTTATTGATTTTATTGGATTTGCCGCATCTGGCCGGACGGGGGACCCCGGGTTTTCTCCTTCTGAGCGCCACTTTCCAAGGCCCTGATTCCGGTATCGCGGGCGGCACGGTTGTGATACCGTGGGAGTTTCTGGAAGTTCACTCAGTGGTGCCGTTGGGAGGTTCAATGGAAGCCCTTGGAATGATCGAAACGAAAGGCCTGATCGGCGCAATTGAAGCCGCCGATGCGATGGTGAAAACGGCCAACGTCACGCTCACCGGCAAGGAATATGTCGGTGCCGCTTACGTTTGCGTCACTGTCCGTGGCGATGTGGGTGCCGTCAAAGCAGCCACTGACGCCGGCGCCGCTGCTGCCCGCCGCGTAGGTGAACTCATCGCGGTCCACGTCATTCCCAACCCACATGAGGAGACAGAGAAGGTCCTGCCTGGCGCCAAGAAGAACGACAAATAAGTCGGCGGCCTCCATATATAGAAGATGCGCCCCAGTGCGCGTTCTTACGATAACGGCTGGTTACGTGGGGGGATGGCATGCTGCACGATACGGACCTGGTTTCGGTTCAGGAGGTCCGGGAAAAAGTTGAAAAGGCCTACACTGCCTGGCAGACCTATAAAAACTTCACTCAGGAGCAGATCGACGCTGTAGTGGAAGCAGTGGCCGCCAAGGGCCGCGCCCATGCCCGCCGTCTTGCCGAGTTCGCCGTGCGCGAGACCGGCATGGGTAATGTCGAAGACAAGTATGCGAAGAACATGCTTTGCTCCGACACCCTGATCCGCGCCATCCGCAGCATGAAGACCGTGGGTGTCCTGCGCGAGATTCCAGAGCAGCAGATCACCGAGGTGGGTGTGCCCCAGGGCGTCATTGCCGCCATCTGCCCCACCACGAACCCCACTTCCACGGTCTTCTTCAAAACCATCATCGCCCTGAAGGCGGGTAATGCCATCGTGCTCAGCCCACACCCCCGCGCCAAGGAATGCACCTGCGCCGCGGCTGCGTTGCTGGCCGAAGCGGCCGAAGAAGCAGGAGCGCCGGCAGGCATCGTTCAGTGCGCCAGCAATTCCACGCTCGAAGGCACTCAGGCGCTCATGAAACATCCTAAAACCGGGGTGATTCTCGCCACTGGCGGTTCGGGCATGGTGCGTGCGGCTTACTCATCTGGTAAACCAGCCTTCGGTGTCGGACCCGGCAACGTGCCGGTGCTCATCGATACCTCCGCGAACCTCGCCCAGGCTGTCGCCCGTGTTGTCAGCGGCAAGAGCTTCGACTTCGGCACCGTCTGCTCCAGCGAACAGACCGTTGTCGCTGAAGGCGTCCTCCGCGAGCGCATGCTGGCTGAATTCCGGGCCCGCAAGGCGTACATCCTCAACCCGCAAGAGCGCGCCGCCGTGGAACGCACGCTCTTCAGCAGCGGCACCACCGTGCGCGCCGACTGCGTCGGCAAATCGCCGCAGACCATTGCTCAACTCGCCGGCATCAGCGTGCCGGCAGATGCGACCATCCTCGTCGCGGAGATCGATGGGGTCGGCCGTGAACATCCGCTCTCCGCCGAGAAGCTCTCGCCGGTGCTGGCACTGCTTTTCGTTGACTCCTTCGAAGCCGGACTTGACGCCTGTGAGGCCATCCTCAAATTCGGTGGCCTCGGTCACACCTGCGTCATCCATGCCGGAGACGAAGCAAAGGTGCGCCGGTTCGGTCTGCGCATGCCCGCGTTCCGTGTTCTGGTGAACACCGCCGCGCCGCAGGGCTCCGTCGGCATCACGACCAATGTGCAGCCCTCCATGACGCTCGGCTGCGGAGCGATCGCAGGTAACATCACCAGCGACAATGTCGGCCCGCAGCACCTGATCAATATCAAACGCATCGCTTGGGCTGTTCGCGATGCCGACCCTGCTCCCGTCCAGCCTGCCGCCTTGAACATCGACAAAGCCGCGCTGGTTGCAGCCGTCGAACGCTATCTTGCCCAGCGTGGCGTGAACGTCAGCGGAGCCACGCTGTCTGCCGCCGTCGCGGCCGCCATTCCGGCCCACGCGCCCGCCGCTGCTCCAATCCCAAGGCCGCCGGTGCACGGTTCCGTGGCTAGTGCCGCCGAGCGATTCCTTGCCGCCAACAAGCCTGAGGCCGCGCCCGTTTCCGCCGCGCCATCCTGCGGTTGCAGCATCAAACCGGCTGACCCCGGTACGGCTGCCGCGCCGGTGCCGGCCACCATTCCCGCGCCCAAAATCGAAATCGTCAGCTTCGTCTGTGAAGCCGACGTCCGCGAGGCAATCGCGAAAAAGAAGAAGATATTCATCGGCCCCAAGACTATCGTCACCCCATCGGCCAAAGACCTGGCCGGGCCCGATGAGATCCTGGTGAGGGCCGAGCGCTAACCGCGCTGGAGAACCCATCCGTGAGACCAAACCTCGATTCGTTGACCGAAGAGATCCAGCATTATCTTGAGACCGAGCACTTCGTCGTCTACCGCTCCATGAGCCGGGCCACCGACGACGGACGCTTTGTCTACTGGGATACCGGCCGCCTGCCCGACTACCACCGATTTCTGGAATGTGCCCTGCAACTGGGCGTCCGTCTCGTGCACTTTCACACTCGCGAGTTTCGCTCCCACCATCGTGAAGAGGCGCTGGAGTTGCTGGAAGAGTCCGACATGCCGCGCGACGACAAGCGCGATCTCGAACGGCGCATCCGCGAACTCTCCATCTATGAGGGTTTCATCTGCGCGATTGAGCTTAGCTTCGATTTTGAGAACCGCATCTATCTCTTCGAACTCCAGACCGAATGGTATGAAGAGTGGCACGATATCCTCGACCAGCTCGAGGACGCCGCCGGTCCTGAAGATTCCGAGGAATCCGGCGGCTACGGCGGCTTCTACTCGAACAATTGAGAATGATGCAAATTCAGGCGCGATGGTCCCTCGCCGAAACATCTGAAAAGGAAGTAGCCCTGCTGGCCGCCCGCTGCGGACTCCAACCGCCGGCGGCCCGCGTCCTTTGGAATCGCGGCTTTCGTACGCAGCAGAGTGTCGATCATTTTCTCCATCCGCGCCTCACTGACCTTACCGATCCTTTCTTGATGGCCGGCATGCGGGAGGCCGTCGCCCGCATCCGCCTGGCTGTCGATCGAAAGGAAAAGGTGCTGGTGTATGGCGACTACGACGTCGATGGCGTCTCCAGCGTTGTCATCCTCAGCAAGATGCTTGAGTTCATGGGCCACGCCCCCGCCTATCATGTGCCGGACCGCCTGAAGGACGGCTATGGTATGCAGGTCTCGGTCGTCGAACAGGCGGCCAGTGAAGGCGTGCAACTCATCATCAGTGTCGATACAGGCATTCGCGCTCTTGATGCCGTCAAGGCCGCCGTGGCCTCCGGCGTCGACGTCATCATCACCGATCATCACCTGCCGGAAGAGGAGCTCCCTCCCGCCGTCGCCATTCTGAATCCGAATCGGCCCGACTGTCCCTATCCGAACAAGAACCTCTGCGGCGCCGGGGTGACTCTGAAGCTGATTCAGGCCCTCATGGAGAGCCTCAACTGGCCGCCCGACCGCATCGTTCGCTATTCCGATTCGTTCCTGGTGATGGTGGCCATTGCCACTGTGGCCGATGTTGTTCCTCTCACCGGTGAGAACCGCATCATCGTCAAACGCGGTCTCGACGGCCTGTCGAAGACCCGCAATCCAGGCCTCCGAGCATTGCTCGAGACCAGTGGCGTCGAGCCCGGGTCCGCCATGACAGCCACCGATGTGGGCTTCCGCGTCTCGCCTCGAATCAACGCCGCCGGCCGCATGGACAACGCTCGGGAAGTGGTCGAGATGTTTCTGACCAGCGACGAGGAACGCGCCCGCGCCATTGCCACGCGCCTGGATGGTCTCAACCTCGAACGCCAACGCACAGGGGAAGCCATCGTTAAAGCCATCCTCGAGGAGTGCGGCGAGGAAGGCCCCGGTCCGGAGCGCGCCGGTCTCGTCTTTTACTCGCCCGATTGGCATCGAGGTGTCGTCGGCATCGTAGCTAACCGCGTGGTCGAGCTCTTCCATCGCCCGGCGATCGTGCTGGGCCGTGATGAGAATACCGGCTTGGCCCAGGGCTCAGGCCGCTCCATCCCCGGCTTCCATCTGCTCGACGCGCTGAACGCGATGGAGGAAGTTTTCATTCGTTTTGGCGGCCACCGGCAGGCGGTTGGCATCACGTTGGAGGAAGCCCGCGTTGAGGAACTCAAGCAGCGCTTCAATGACTATGCGCGCCAAGCTCTCACCGACGAAGACCTGGCGCCGGAACGCCTGTTGGACGCTGAGGCCACCATCGAAGAGCTGAACGACGCCGCCGTCGACGAGATCCTTCACCTCGCCCCCTTCGGCCTGGGCAATCGCGCGCCTCTGTTCCTGATTCGGGGTGTCGAGATTCGCCAGACCCCCGAGGTCTTCGGAAAGGACCGCGACCACCTGCGCGTCCGGCTCTTTCAAGGCGGTCGATCGCTATTCGCCAAGGCCTGGCGATTCGCGGCCCGTATCGGAGAACTCCAGCCGGGCACTCGAGTGGACGTGGCGTTGACCGTCGAAGCCGACGCCTTCAGCGCGAAGCGCGGCTACGCCCCCTGGAGCGCCACCATCCGCGATATTCGTCCGGCCGATTGAGCCAGCGGTCTGCTCGGAACCCTTTGAGTCATTGCTGACATCGGTTGCGAGCCTCTCGTTTCCCTTGCTGCAGCGGAGGCCGCTTCAAGCGGATTCTTCATTCTCAGCCAGCCCCACGCCGGTCACCGGTAGTCCTCATACGCCGCTTCCAGCCCGGCCTCGCGAATCTCCGTGAGAAATCGCCAGACATCTGGCCGCGAGCCATCCAGATCCAAAAAACCGTACTCCGCCGCCAGTTCTCCGGAGCTGACCGATCGCTGATTCCATCTCGACCGTTGCGGATCGCAGGCCAACGCGACAACAGCACGCCCCACAAATCGAGGCGACTCGGAAAGCGCGAAGTCCGCCGGAGCACTCGGCTCGCACCCCTCTCCGGCCGCCTTCAGCGACTCCCGCCAATTGTCTTCCGCGACTCCAAAGTGCTCCAGCATGATCTCCGAGCGCAGCCAGCCCGGAGTGATGGCCACCGCCGTTCCCCCATGCGGTGTCAGTTCAAAGCCTTGGGAGAATGCCAGACGGTTCACCGCGACCTTCGCCATATCATAGTAGACCGAGATTCGATAGTGCGAGGCGTTGTAGTCGTTGGTGCCATCCGTGACCTCCACCAGCAGACCGCCCGGTCTATCGATCAGCAGTGGCAGGAGGAAGTGAGACGTGATCAGATGGGTGTCCACGGCGAGATGAAGGATCCGAAGACCCTTGGCCAGGTCGTGCTTCCAGATCGGCGTGTTCCAGTCAGCCGGCCCGCCCTTCAGCACCTCAGCGCCCCAGATATCATTCACCAGCACATCGATATGGCCATAGTCCTGCCGGATCCGCCGGGCCAGTTGCTCCACCTGCGCGGGATCCAGATGATCCATCGCCACGGCGACGCCAGTTCCCCCGAGCTGTGTAACGAGTTCGGCCGTCTCTTCGATCGTCTCGGGCCGGTCGTATTCAGACCGGCTGCCGCGTGTGCTGCGGCCCGTACAGACAACCGTAGCCCCAGCCTCGCCCAAGGCTGCCGCGATGCCACGCCCGGCGCCTCGCGTCGCCCCAGCGACTACCGCTATCTGCCCTCTCAGTGCATTCGGATTCAGCGACCATCTCATGGCAAGTAGCTCCTGAGTCCAGTAGTAGCAAACATGGTCCTGGTTTTTCTTCTACTGATCATCTCGCTCCACTGGCGGTGAGCAAGCACGGCGAAGACGCCGCCGGAGTGGCCTGCGCTAGAATTGGAGCCTAATGTGGTGCGCTCCGCTTTTTGTCGCCGCCCGGCGCCGCGCATTCAGCGGGGCAGCGCTGGCGTTTCTGCTGCTTCTGTCGGCCTCCGGCCCTGGGTTGCGTGCGCAGCGGCCTCTCCCTGACCAGGATATTCTCCAGTATCTAGGCCAGACCTCGACTTGGTATCGAAATGTGGCTACAGTCGTCCGGTCGCCCGCCGATTCGACAGAGTCGGTTCTCGCCGGCCCACTGCGGCAAAGCTCCATCGAGACCGTCCGGCTGGCGTTCGAGTTTGCCCGCGCCCAGGCCGCAATCCCTCAGGCGGTCACGACCGATGGCCCTCCGCCGGACGCCTCACGAAGCCGCACACTTGCTCAGTCCGCAGCCACCGCTGCGCAGCGGGTTGAGCAGGCCCAGGCGCAACTGGATCGCCTCAATCTTCAACTACAGACCGCCGCGGGCGCGACTCGCATCCGACTGCAGGCACTCCGCGACGAAGTGACCAGTGAGGCGAACTTCGCCAAGGCGCGGCGCGACGCGCTACGTACCCTTATCGGTTTCCTCAGCGTCCCCGACGAAGGCGGCCTCGCCGCCAAGATCGCTGCGTTGGAGCGCGCCATTCCGGAAGCCAGTCCGTCACAGAAGACTTCCGCCGAGCCGGCCCCCGGTGCCCGTCTCTCCGCCGCGCAGGATTTCCATCCGGAATCTTCGGGCATCGTCGGACTCACGGCGGAGGTCTTTTCCGTCTCCCAGCGAATGAGCCGGCTCACCCGTCTGGCTGAGGAGACGGATACCCTCCGTCAAACCGCCGAGAAGCTTCGAGCACCGCTGCGGAGCGCGTTACGAGACGTGATCCGGAGGGGTGATGCCGTTGCGCAATTGCCGGAGTCCTCCAACGTGGAGGCATTGAACGCGCAGCGCAAGGAAATCGACGCACTGCTGGCGCGCTTCAAGCAGCTCTCGGCCTCGTCCGTCCCGCTTAGCGAGCAATCGGCACAGATCAACGCCAGCCGCGGGCGGATCGTGGAGTGGCGCCGGGTCCTCGGTGAACGCTACAACTCCTCGCTGCGGTATCTCCTGCTGCGCATCGGCATGCTCGCGGTATCCCTCCTTGTGATCTTCGGGCTCTCTGAGGTCGCCCGGCGGGCCACCATGCGTTACGTGCAGGACTTGCGTCGCCGCCGGCAATTCCTGGTCTTGCGGCGCGTGGTGGCCGGCTGTGCCGTCGCGCTGCTGGTTGCCATGAGCTTTGTCACGGAATTCGGATCGCTGGCGACCTTTGCTGGATTCTCGGCGGCCGGGATCGCTGTCGCCATGCAGAGCGTCCTCGTGTCCGTAGTCGCCTATTTCTTCCTGGTGGGGCGCTGGGGTGTGCGGGCTGGCGACCGCGTCACGGTGTCGGGCGTAACCGGGGAAGTGGCCGACGTCGGACTGTTCCGCCTGTACCTCCTGGAGTTGGGCGGTTCCGGACCAGCTCTTCGGCCCACCGGCCGAATCGTCGTCTTTCCCAACGCCGTGTTCTTTCAACCCTCGGCGATGTTCAAGCAGCTTCCAGGCTTCGACTATGTCTGGCGTGCGGTCACCATCAAGTTCCCAGCCAGGGTTGACTATGGCCAACTGGAGCGGCAACTTCTCAGTGCTGTGGAAGCGATCTGGGCGGAGTATCGCGAGATCGTCGAGCGCCAACACGGCAATGTTCAGTCCTCCCTGCTGCTGCACTCCGAATCTCCTCGGCCCGAGAGCCGTCTCCGGTTCATTGATGCAGGTATGGAGATCACCATTCGCTACCCGGTGGAGATTCGCCGGGTCGCCGAGATCGACGACCGGATCACGAGGGAAGTTGTCCGGCTTGTGGAAGCCGACCCGGCCCTGGCGGATAAGGACGGCGCCACGTTCAAGATCGAATCCGTGGCCGGCTGAAGCAACCGCAGTCTGCGACGCGGTCAATGTCCGAAGGATGCGCCACCGCTTGTCCGGCTCGGGTCCGCTATGCAACCGACGACCACGGTCACTCCAGGGTCGGAGCGAGCAACAACTCGAAATCAATCCAGTTCGTAGCCACGTTCTGCTTCTTCCGCTCCGTCTTGTCCATCGCCACAACCTGTAGCACGTAATCGCCCGTCAGCAGGGGAGGACCGAGTGTTAGGACGCCCGTAAGCTGCTTGTGTCCTGGCGGGCCCTCGCTCTCGGCCACAATCTCCGTCGCCGGTGTGTGAAACACGAGAACCCCATCCCGATACAACCGGAGTTCCGTCTCCATTCGCTTGCTGGCATTCAGGATCCGGTATGAATACGCGACCTTCTGCCCATAGCGGAAGCGCCGCAGCGCCGGGTGGCCGCCGCTTTGATTCGCGAGCTCATCATCCCCGCTGCCACCGGCACCCAACTGCTGCACGGCATCGTTTGTAGCATTGAGCAGTACGACGCCCGATACCGCCAGTTGGCCCTTCCGCACGGATGGGACCTCAATGAACTGGCTCGCTGAGCCGATCCGCCCCGACATCGCATCGCGCACCACCGCTCTGTACTGGAACGGTCCCAGTGCCTTGAGCGGATGGGTGGTCGTGTAAACCAGTCCCTCCCGCAGCAGGCTGTCGTAAAGAGGCCCTCTGGCGCGCACTGTGTACGTCCGGTCCAATCGGCTGACTGAGCGGCCCTCGGCGCCCATTGCCACGGTAACGACATCCACGATGGCCTTCTTCCACCCATCGGCTTCCGGAGAGAAGTACAGACTCCTCGCATCGATATGCACCATCGAGAGGACACTGGGACCGCCATCTGGTTCATCGTCAAACCAGGAAGTCAGGCGGACCGGCACCTCCGCGGCACGGAAGGGCGATGCAAAGGCCGCGGCAATCCGTTCACCCCGTGTTCGTGGTGCGGCGCTCTCCGGAACATCCGGAGCACCCATGAATCCGGCTCGTGTTCGCACGCGCAATCCGGGCCGCAGGACTTTCACGTCGATGTGATGGTAGCGCGTCACGCCGCGACTCTTGTCGAACGTGCCGGCCTCGGGCCGGTAGCCGATCAGATAATACCCAGACTGATCCTCGATCGCTTGTCGGATTAGCTTCGTCAGATCATTGTCGTCCTTGAGGAATAATCCGCCCGTCTGTTTCGCCAGGTAATACAGACCGGTCTGTGCCTCCAGATATGCCGCGTGGTCGTTCAGTCTCTGTTTGAGTCTGTCTATGGGGCGGGTCTCGGCGACCATGACGGGACGTCCATTCGTGGCCGAGAATCCTGAGGGTGGGGCCAGAGGGCGGACGTCTACTGCGTAAAAGACGACTCCCGACCGGTTGGCTTCATTCGCCAGGCGCTGCAAGTGCTCGATCCATTGGCCGGGCTGGTCCCGGTCCATGGGAATGTGCTGCGAGAAGAGAATGACGGACTTTCGACCCGGCAGCCCACGCAGTCCCTGGACGATGTACTGCAACGCACCCAGAGTGCCGTTCGTGAAGTGTTGACGGGCCCATTCCTCATCGTGTTGGTCCACAACCGGTGTGAATGATCCGAAAACAGAGGCGCCGGCAGCCCTGGAGTTCAGGTTGACCCGCAGCCGGTCGATCGCGGCATGCAGGATTCGCTTGTCCGGCGTGAACTGCTGGAATGCTGCAGCGCCGCGCCCGGTAGTTATCACGGCAGTCAGGTCGTTCGGGTGCATGTTCTCATCGACAAACGTCTTCAGTGCACTGCGAACTCGAACGATGTTCTCAAACGTGAGTCCCAGGTCGTCCACAACCAGGGCATACGTTCGCTGAATGTCCTTGGCATCAATGCTGGCCGCAGGTGGTGGGATCGTCTCCACTGAAGAGGCCTTCGGGCGATCCCATCCCACGGTTGCCGGACTCCCCGCGACAAAGGACAGATGGCCGATCTTCTGGAGTTTCCCATCCTGCCGGATCTCGAAGTCCTCCCGCTGAAGGTCGGGTACATGGTGGCCGCGGGAATCGGTGACCACCGCATCGACCTGGACCAATTCGACGTCGACTCGAAGCAGTGGTGGACTGGTGGGTGGAGGCTGCGCGAGAAGGCCGGCAAAGAGTCCGAGGGCAGAACAAGCGCGGATAGACATATCCGATTTCCGTCCCCACAATATCATTTTTCGGTATTTTAGTGGAGGATTATCCGCTGGTTACCGGGACGCAAGATTCTTTGGCGCCATAATGCCGGGCCATGTTCCCGCTTAAGTCGCACGGCGCGCAAATGGCGCTAACCCTCACCGCACAAACCTGAAGCTGAGCGACCCGGTCGAATGTGGTGGATGCCATCGGGAGCGGTAGATTGCCGCGGTTCCTGAGCGCGCAACAATCATCGCATCTGCGCCTCTGAGCCGCTCAGCGAAGTTGGCATGAGTGCCGCGCCGCGCCCGGGGATCAACGAATCTGTACTTCAGTACGGCACACCAGTCCGACCAGTCGCGTACTTCAAAACCTCTAGTTACCAGTTCATACCCGAAGTTCGCGAAATGGGTCGAGACCTGGGCTCGCTGAGCCGCCAGTAGTTCTCGCGCGTATGCGGGCAGCGGTTCGAGACCAGCGGGTCCCACCGGCGCTACGGCATCCATCATCGATTGACGGTAGGCGTAGGTGCGCAGCCTGATTGCGGTCTGTTCCAAGGCATCCTGCGAGAGAACGACCCCGTCGCGCAGGGCTGCCTCCCGGACCCTTGCCGGGTCTAGAATGCCGGTCTCCACGGATACCTCCGGTTCGATGTAGACGATCTCACCTCGGTATGAATCCAGATAGGACTTCCTCACCGGAGTAATGTCCTGGATTGGCACCCCGGAGTAGAAGCTCAAAACAAGGTGGCTATTTGGCGCAGCATAGAGTTTTGTGGTGGACGTCAGGTGCATGGAATCGAGCTGCTGGTAAATGTCCGTGTACACCCTCCATTCTCCAGATCCGGGGGTGTGTGCAATCGCCAATGAATGTCCGGTGCTCAGGAAGATCAACAGCATCAGAAGCGACGCCAGAATGGGGCAGAGGCGCGTCGATACACGCGGGGTGAATATCCGGACAAGAACGACACTCATGGTGGAGGCGAGAAGGAAGAGGGGCCCCCAGTAGCTTAGGCTGAGTCGGTCTTTGGTAAAACTCACCGCGGGCATGAACAACAGAAAGGCTGCATACCCAACCAGAGTCCAGCCGCCCAGAAACAGCAGTACTGGAAACAGACGCACCGCGGCAATGCTTGCGTCCGGGACTAGACGTCTTCGGGACAAGTAGGCCCGGAGTGCGATGATTACGATCACGAGCCCCGGGATCGCATACCACATGTTGAATGGTGGATAGTGCGGCAGATCAGCAGGAATACGCAACAATGACCACGCTCGAGGGATGCGGCTCTGGTGTTGATAGAACCCCGTGAGGATGATCCACGGCAGCGTGCCGGCGGTTATGATCGACGCGAACAAGAGCATTTTTCTAAGCCAGTCCTTATGGCGATGGATGATCACCGGCATACAGAATGCCGTCATCACCACAGCCGTGAAGAAGCTCAGCAGGTGCGTGTGAAACAGGAGGACGAAGGCGATCCCTCCAAGCCATACATGCTTCCATCGGCACTCTCTGATTAGCAGCCAGAGCAGGATGCAGCAGGCTGTCGTCAAGGTGACTTGGGCGGAGTAGTAGCGGGCCTGATCGGAGAGGGAGGTGTGGAAGGGATAGTAGGCTGCGGTGATCAGAGCGGCCCATCCTGCTTCCCGGCCGTACAGCACGTTCCCTCCAAGAAACGCGAGCCCTAGAAACACGGCGGCAAAAAGTACCGAGGGAATGCGGGCCGCCGCGGTCCGGTGTTTCTGCTCCGTCAGGCTGTGTTTGGTCGAACGGCTCCCATCGTCCTGGTCAGGCTGGATCCCGTGAAGTGCGAAGGACGCGGCGATCGCGTACAGCGGAAGCCAACCGTGATAGACCGCAAGGTGATTCTCTGAGTAGCTTACGTCGCGGAACTCGTATTCTGAGTTCTCCGGCCAAGGCCACACGTGCGTGTTCTCGTAGATGGGGATGCCGAGATAAGCATCCGTGGGAAATCCGTGCTGCAGGATTGTCAGCGCGTTAATCGATGATTCGGCCTCATCCACCCACAGTGGCCGCTCGTCCAGGTGTAGCGCTCGGATCCAGGCCCCGGTGAAAACAATGACGACCAGCACACCAGTCGCGGCCAGCTTGTGTCGTTGTCTTTGCGACGCTGCCTCTTGATCGCAGGCGTCCCCTTCCACGGGTTCGGTCGTCATTCGACTCGGGTTGTGGATGCAGCCGCTGTGTGGAGTCTGATTCGATTCCAACATGGAGGGGACAGGCGGCTTAGGTAATAATCCATGAGTGAAGGAGCGAGAGCCCCAAGCATGTTGAAGAGGAAGCCAATCGCGGGCACGTACACGGTCTTGCGGCGCCTTCTCACCGCACGGAAGATTGCCTCCGCAACAGCCTCGGGGGAGACCACGTAGCGTATGTTCCGAACCGCGTCAGGCGCCTGTCCGGACAGAACGTGGCTCCTGAAGTTGGTATCGACAATGCCGGGATGGACATTAAGCAAGTGGACAGGGCTGCCGCGCAACTCCCGCCGCAGCGAATCGTGAAGGGCGCAAAGCGCGGATTTTGAAGCCGAGTAGGCGGCGGCCCAAGGCAGTGCCACGCGGGCCGCGACGGATCCCATTGTCACAATGGTCCCGAATCCTTGTTCAAGCATCACAGGCACGACCAGTTGAGCCAGAGCCAAAGGGGCGACGACATTCACGTTCAGGATGCGCGAGAAGAGCGGCGGCGAGATCTCCGTTGGCAAGCCATACAGCCCAACTCCAGCGCCGTTGATCAGAACGTCGATTCGGCCGAATGCGGCGAGCGTTCGATCCACAGTGGTTTCGCGGGTCTGACCCGAAGTGATATCGCCGGCTGTGATAACGACATCCTGCGATCTCAGCCAGTTAAGGTGCGCGTCAGGCAGCGCTACCACGGCCACCCGCCATCCGGCTGCCAGGAACCTGCGGACAGAAGCCGCGCCTATGCCAGCCGAGCCTCCCGAAATCAAGGCAACGGGCGAGACACACTTGCAGACGTCTTGCGAATTGAGGCCAACGCGAGTGTTCCGCATAGCCCTTCCAATGGCCTTGTTGTTTGGTCCCCATTGTAGACCCAGAATGCCGCTGACACGAGCCAAAACGTCCGAATGCTCAACCAATTGCATCCATGGTTCCGCCGGTAAACCAATCGAAGGACATCGGAAGAGGATTCTGGGCAAGCGGATAGCCCTTCTCCACCATTTCAAATGATAACGCCCACCCCTATCCTCGCCAGGAGAGGACAGAATCACACAAACATGAGAAGTTGCATTCCGCGAACTCGACTCGACCGATCGTGCCGCTTCCAGGAATTCCGCTCGCGCAGTTGCGTCCGTCCGCCATTTCTTCGCTGCAGATACCCAGATGTACCCCCCTCTCTCGCGTTCAGCGGGCGCCGGGGGCTCCACCGCACCGGTAGACCGATACCCTCTCGGCGGCAGCGCCTCCACATAACGCGGCGCGTCCGCGGAGTCTCACTCGTCCTCCGGCATCATGCGGCCCAACTGGCGGCTGTGTGACGGAGAATGGATGGTAAAGGGCGCGCTGCAGTTCGACACCTGTCAGGCAAGAAAGATCAGGGCAGCCCTGCTGGCATGCTCGACCGCTCGTCCTCCGGGCCGTGGACTCTGATGCCGGAAGCCTCCTCCTGAGTCCGCGAGCAGGGCTGGTTCGAAGTCAAATGTAATACATGAAGTTGTCTGACTGATCGGCGTCCGAACGTGCCTCGTCGACCCGCCGGCAAACTCCGGCGAGAGTTGTGCCGTCCAGAATGCGTGCCATTTGGTCGCGCACATCCCGCATGACCAGCCGGGTGCCGCAGTAGCGGTCATCCACGCACTCGTCGCATTTGCGGTAGGCCGTTTCGCTGGCACAAGGCAGCGGGGCCAGTGGTCCGTCAATCAGCCGGATCACCTGCCCCAGCGTGACGGTTTCGGGGTGTCGAGCCAGTCGATAGCCGCCCCCTTTGCCCTTCTTGCTCTGAACGAGGCCTTTGGCCTTCAACTGAAGCAGGATCTGCTCCAGGAATTTCTTGGGAATCGCTTCCTTCTCTGCAAGGTCCGCGATGAGGAGTGGCTTGTCGTACACCCGGCTTAGCGCATACAAGGCGCGCAGGGAGTATTGGATTTTCTTCGAGAGCGTACGCATGGGCTCGATCTACCATCATCTTCCCACGCGCCCCTCAGAATCACCACTCTGATGATCGGGATGATCCGAGAATTGCCGTCGCCACACGGACGCTAGGTAAACTCCACAGGGTCTCTCGCCCCTCACGTCCGCTCCCGATATCTAACGATCACCGTCCGCCGTGCTAACAATGAGGAAAGGCCTCAACCGTTCGATGGCGGATCTCTCCACCCATCACTGGTCCCTCCGCAAGGCGACGCGTCAGTTCCTCTCGACCTGGGACCGCGCCCTCGGTATCGGCTTCGCCGGACTCCTGTTGCTCATGGCGGCCATGGCCTTCGACGCCACCACATCCCTACGCCGGGTCGAACTCGCTACCGCTGCCCTGCGCAACGAGTCCCGCGCTCGCGACGCACTGCTCGATCAGTTGCGCGCCGACATATTCCGCACCGCCACCGTTGTCCGCGACTACCTGCTCGACGTCGACGGGGCCCGCGCCGACGGTCAGAAAGCCGAATTGCAGGCCCTACGTGCCCGTATCGGCCAGACGCTGCTGCAATACGAAGCCAAGCTGCCCCTGTCTGAACGCGACACCTTCCGCGACCTCCGCAGCCACGTCGACTCCTACTGGTGGTCGCTCGAGCCCTCCCTCCAGTGGGACGCCAAACTCCGCCGCGCCAAGGCCGGCAGCTTCCTTCTCGACGTCATTCTGCCCTTCCGCACCGAAGTGCTGCAGCTCACACGGCGCATCACCGCATTGAATGAACGGGATCTCGACGCCGGCGAGGAGCGCATTCGCGCCGTTCAGTCCGGCTTCCGCCGCCGCGTGGCCGTCATCTCCCTGTCGGCCCTGCTGCTTGGGCTCATCCTCGCCACCTTGAGCATCCGCCGCGTCCAGCGGCTCGAACGGGAAGCCCAGGCCCGCTACGAAGAGGTGGAAGCGGCCCGACGCGAAATGCAGACCCTCTCCAGCCGCCTGGTCACCGCGCAGGAGGAGGAACGCCGCAACCTGTCCCGCGAACTGCATGACGAGGTTGGCCAGACCATGTCAGCCATGCTCGTTGAACTTGGGCGGCTGGAGTCCTCGCCCGACGCCGAGACGCGGGGCGAGCGCCTGAAGTCGGTACGAGGCCTTGCCGAAACCAGCGTCGGTATGGTGCGCAACATGGCGCTGCTGCTGCGCCCTTCGATGCTAGACGACCTTGGCCTCGTGGCCGCCCTCCGCTGGCAGGCGCGTGAGGTCACGCGCCGCTCCGGCCTCAAGGTCAAGATGGTTGCCGACGAGATCGTGGAAGACCTGCCCGATTCTCACCGCACCTGCGTCTACCGCGTCGTCCAGGAGGCACTAAACAACTGCACGCGCCATGCCCAGGCGACTCAGGTGCGTGTAGTCGTCCGCCGCGACGAGCAGGGGCTTTCCGTCACCGTGCAGGACGATGGCATCGGCTTCGATCCGCGCCGCGAAAAAGGAATGGGACTGCTCGGGATGGAGGAACGTGTGGACCAACTCGGCGGCCGCTTCTCCATCGACTCAGCGTCCGGCCACGGCGCCGTCCTCTCCATTCTGCTGCCTCTCGACGGCGCAGCCCGTCAGCCTACAAAGGACACCATATGATTCGAATCATTCTTGCTGATGACCATGCCGTGATGCGGCGCGGTCTGCGCCTCGTGCTGGAGGAGCAAAAGGACTTTCAGGTAATCGGAGAGGCCAGCGACGGCCGCGAAGCCGTGGCTCTGGTCGAGGGGCTCAAGCCCGACCTCGTCGTGCTCGACATCACCATGCCCAACATGAACGGAATCGAGGCCGCCAGGCAGATCAGCGAGAAACAGTCTGGTGTCGCTATTGTCGTGCTCAGCATGCACTCCGACGAAGGCTATGTCCTGCGTGCCCTCAAAGCCGGGGCTCGCGGCTACCTGCTCAAGGAATCCCCGGAATCCGACTTCATCCTCGCCATCCGCTCTGTCAGCCAGGGCAAGGCCTTCTTCAGCCCCGCTGTCAGCCGCCTGCTGGTGGAGGACTACGTGCGCCAGTTGCAGGACAAGGACATCGAGGACAGCTACGAGCTGCTCACTCAGCGGGAACGCGAGCTTCTGCAGCTTGTCGCCGAGGGCAAGAGCAACAAGGACGTGGCGAACATGCTAAATCTCAGTCTCTATACCGTGGAGACGCACCGCGGCAATCTCATGGAGAAGCTCAATCTGCACAGCGTGCCCGAGCTCATCCTCTACGCGGTGCGCAAGGGCGTCATCTCCTGATATCCGTCAATATATCCGTCAATGGTTCCACTGCCGGGTTGCCGCGCCGGGCTGCTGTTTCCACACCGACCAGCCCGCACGCACGGTCCTGATCATCGCGCCCCCATCCAGCGGCACCCGCACCACATCAAAGCCCCCGCAGCGCACCAGTTCCTCCCACAGGTTCATGTCCGGCGTTTGCGACAACAGCAGCACGCAGGGGCGCGGCGCCATCCGCGACAGTACTCGTACCGCCGGACGCCAGTCGCGCCCGGCCGCCTCCCGCTGCAGAAGGATGACACAGAACCTCTGCTCCATCTGCATCATCAGTGCGTCGGTGGTATTGTCCGCCACGGCCAGGGGCCAGCCGGCATCCTGGAACGCCGATTGTAGTGCCGCCGTGTCCACTCCTCCTGCCACGATCGCCATGGCCCGCGGTACGGCGCTTCGCGCTATGGTGGCGGGCGCTCTCCGAATCCGTGCGCGTCTTCGGAACGTGTCGACCACCGCCCGGATCCGCTCAACAACCTTTTCCACGGGCACGATCCTTCTACTCGCTGAGGTCATCATGGGAAACCACCGGTCACTCGCGATCACGGCCAGCCCGCCTTCTCTCGGGCAGTTCCATCATGGGGCCCCCACACCGCAGAACCCATACCCTCTGAGTAGTAGAAGATGCTCACGGGACCAGGGATACAGCGTGCGGACAACTCTGTTTTCGCCGTCTTTGCGCGAGCCGTCAGCTCGTGACAGATAGCCGTAACCATAGTGCATCCGTCTACACCACCGCTCACGAAGCCAGGTCCTCCAGTTACGTTGGTGACAGCAGTGCTTGCGCTCCGGCAGACACCGGCAGGCCTTTCACGGTTCAGGCAACTACGCGGCCAAGGGGAGGCGGCCAGGCTCAGCGTTTCGCATGAACACTCCTCTACCAACTCAACTCGACCGCGAATGCCGTGTGGACGGGAGATGCCGATGGCCGCCGAAATTCGTCTTCATTAGTGAGCCGGGATGGATGAGCCGGACCGGCAAAACAGCAACCAGGAGATGAAGCAAGTCATGACCAAGAGAAGCTTTTCCATCACTTTGATGGCCGCGATCGGTTCGTTGGTCGCGATTGCCCCGCAGTCCTTTGGGGAGACCGCCTCCATCGTCAACACGAATCAAAACCCCAGGACAATGCTGGAAGAAATGCGTAGCGTCGCTTCAGACAGCGCCACTGAAGCCGAACACCTCAGGATGTACGCCGCTAACTCCGCCCTCTCCAGCGATTCCCACTTGAGCCCCCTGTGGGCGCTCAAATACGACGTCAACCAGATGAGCAAGGAGATCTCGGCCCTTGAGGCCGAACGCGACACACTCCAGCCCTGGGAGCAGCAGGCCGTAGATAAGGTAGTGCCCCTGCTTAAAGAGGCCGCCACTAACACGGAAGGCGCCATCGAGTTCTTCAACAACAACCACAACTTCCTCTGGAGCCCCCAATACCGGACCTACACCGAGAACGTGAAACGCGACTCCGATCAAATCGCAAAGACCCTCAAGAACTATCTGAAGTATGAAAAAGTCCAGCAGGAAGAGGAGCAGTTGCGGTCCACTATCACCCCGGGGGCCAATTGATGGCCACGCGTCTGACCGTTCACGAGCGCGGCGACTTCACAATCATCGACGCGCACGGGAAACTCGCCTCGCCCGAAGAGCACGGCTCTCTCCACCAGCAGCTACGCCAACTGCTGGAGAGTGGCCGCTCCCATATCCTGCTCGATCTTTCCGGTGTGCCGTCGCTAGACCTTGAGGACATCGGAGAACTCATGGTTGGCTACGCCCTCGTTACCCTGGCGGGTGGTGAGCTAAGGTTGCTGAACCCTTCCGGCCACACCGCCGACGTGCTGCGCACCACGCGCATCATTCACCTTATTGGTGGAGCGGGCGAGGTTGCGGAGCACCCGACGCCCCATGCCGTCGCCAGATGGCATGCCTGCAGCGAGTGGTACATCGGCTGATGCGAAGGGCGCCGGCCGCCACAGGACTGCGGCCATCGCCGGTGCCCTCCGCTCAACCAGCATTTGGACGCGCGTCGACTCACAGGCGGCGGCATGGCTTCGCGCGGTCGAAAGGACGGGCAGGATGGACACCGGTATCAATCACACTCCTCCGCCGTCAGACGCCGGCACCCGCACGAGCCTGGACCATCGCCCAATTCGCCAGACCAGCCATCGGCTGTCCGTCATCGCCGTCGATGCCGCCAGCCTCTATTGCACGGGCGGAATTCTGGGCATTCTGCTCGGCTTCTCCGCATCGATTGTTCTCTCGCAACTACGCCGGCTTGGCCGCTAGGTGCAGTGCAGCGCGCTCACTCGGCCGGTAGAAAGGATTGACCTCATGAAGCCGCACTCGTCCTCAGCCATCCTGCTTCTCTCTTCGGCCTGTCTCGTTGGCGCCATCTGGACCCACGCCACCCTCTCTTCCGCGCACCACTGGCAGCGCTCCTCGTTCGATTCAGCCGCCGAAGTGACCCAGGCTCTCCGCCTCACCGGAGAACTGGTCTCGGTCGCGTCAGTACCGGTGAACGCTTCGATTCTCGAACTCGAAGTCCCCGTGAATGCGAAAGTACACAAGGGAGATGTCATCGGTGAGTCGCTGCCGGATGCCACGCCCCATCCATCCGCCGAACTCGGAGACCGCATAGACCAGGCCTCTGCTGCTGTGGATACCGCCCGTGCGACTCTCCAGGATCTTGAGACGCGCCTCGCCGCCGCCCAGGCTCGCGCTGACGAGACCCGCAGCCGCCTGGCCAGTGCCGAGATCGCCGTCGGCGCAGCGCAGTCCGCCGCGCAGCGCGACGACGCGCTCTACCGCGAAGGCATGGAAAGCCAACTGAAGCACGACGAGGCGCTCTCCACTCAGGAGGAGGCTCGCCGGCAGGTCGACACCCAAGCCGCGCTTGGCAGCCAGTCCGCAACGACTGTTGAGGAATTGGAGCTTCAGGTAGCGGAAGCCCGCGCCGCGTTACGCGCGGCGCAGGAGGATCGGCGAGCCGCCGAATCCGCCATCGCCAACCCGGAAATCGCGGCTGTCCGAGTGCCCGCCGTGTCGCCCGCCGACGGTTACCTGGTCCAGCGCGACGAATTCTCCAGAGACTTCGAAATCGTCTCGGATCTCAATCGGCAGATCGAAACCCAGATCCCGCCGGCCCGCCTCTCCGAGGTCCACATCGGACAACGTGCCACCTTCGCCCTGGACGGCCAGCCCCAGCTTGTCCTCCACGCCGTAGTCCGGAAGATCGGCGAAGTCCAAGCGTCGGCGGCCGGTTCCCGCTGTCCGGTCACACTCTCGGTATCCGATGCCGCGGGCCTCGGCTCCGATAGCGCCCGCGTCACCATCACCCTTGAGTAGCCGCTCGTCCGACGGCGGTGCTTCACTCCGGCGTTGCAGTCACGTAGATCAACTGCCCCATCCGCTCCACCAGTAACACAATGGCATCGCCCGACTTCTTCTCGTTCAAGACAGCCCGCAATTCATCCAACGACGCTATGGCCTTGGTATTCACTTCATAGATCACATCGCCCGCCAGCAGTCCCGGATTCAAGCCGGCATACTCCGCTGGCACGGCGGCCACCGCGACGCCGGACAGTCGCCGCAGATCCGGTAGAATGGCCGTCACCTTCTCGTCCAGCGTCACCGCCAGGATTCCCAGTTGCCGCACCAGGGCCGCATCATAGCTGGCTTGATCTTCCAGCAGGTTGGGTTCGTTCTTACGTTCCAGCACCGCCACGGTCTTCGTCATCTGCTCCTTGCCGCGCTGGATCACCATCTTCAGCTCATCGCCCGGAGCCCGCTGGAATACGGTCAGCGCCAGATCCCGCACCTCTCTCACCGGCTTATTGTCGATCGAGATCAGAACATCACCTGGCTGCAGCCCCGCCGCATCCGCCGCCCCATGGGGAGCGACATCCGAGAGAATCACCCCGGAGTCGCGATCCAGGCCAAGTCCCGCTGCCAGCGCCGGAGTGATCGCTTCCGGTATTACGCCGATCGCTCCCCGGCGCACCCGCCCGTCCTTCCGCAACTTCAGATAGACATCCTTCGCCAGATTGGCTGGAATCGCGAACCCAATACCCTCATTGCCGCCCGACTCCGAGTAGATCATCGTGTTGATACCCGCGATCCGGCCTTCGATATCCAGCAGAGGACCGCCGCTGTTTCCGGGATTGATCGGAGCGTCAGTCTGGATATACACCATCGGACTTTCGGGCTTCAGTTGCCGCAGCGTTGCACTCACCACACCATGTGTCAGGGTGTTCTGCAGACCCAGCGGGCTGCCCAGTGCCATCACCAGACGCCCCTGCCGCAACGTGTCCGAGTTCAGAAACGACAGCGTCGGCAGATTGCTGCCCTCGATCTTTAGCACCGCTATATCCACCTGCGAGTCCAGCCCGACGAGCTTCGCCGGCAGCAGGTGTCCGTGCGGCGCCTGGCCCCTCTCGTCCACCCGCAGGATCTTCACGTCAATATGCCGTGCGTTCTGTACTACATGCGCGTTCGTGACGATGTAGCCGTCCGGGTCCACGATGACGCCAGACCCCGTGGCTTGTTGCTCAGCCACGAAACCCATATGTTGCGAATCGCCCTGGCCCACCGGAGCGACCCTCTGCACCAGGATCTGTACCACCGCCGGGCTCGCCGCCTCAGCCAGGTTTTCCATCGCCTCGCTGTAGTCCGCCAACGATTTGGCGGGCACGGAGGCGGCCTCCTTTGGCCGCGTCTGCGCCATCTCGGGTCCAACGGCCAACACGACCGCCAGCGCACCATAGACTACCGGCCTCATCATCTGATTTCTTTCCTCCGCCCAGTGCCAGCACCAGTAAATGCGGCCTCGCGGCCGGGCCGCCGTTTTACTTCTGTTTATTGGATGGCGTGAGGACGCATCCAGTTTCTTCGTAAGGTTTGTAATGAAAGACCGGCCCAGGTCCCCGATTTAGGACCTTGGGCCGGCTGTTGTTCGAAATGTGCGGGCGCGCTCTTCGCCCTGCCTCTGCTGCTTCAAGACTTCGGCTCCATCCGTAGCTCGGGTCGAACCTTCATCGTCTTGCCGTTCACCACGTAGATCTGTTGCGCGAATTGTTCACGGCCTGGAGCCCGCACTTCCAACTTGTACGAACCCTGCTTCAGCCACATGGACTTCAGCTCGCCCGCCGTACCGGCATACGATCCGTTTACGTAGACCTCAGCGTCTTTGATCTTCGTGTCCAGCTTCACCTGACCCGCGTTCGGATGCGTGACAATCGGGTACCCGCCGTAGAAGTACGGGTCATAGCCGTAGCCCCACGGTCCAAACGCCGGGCCGAAACCGAAGCCGCCCCGGACGTAGCGGACGCCCGCGCTCGCGGGCAGGGCCACGATCAATGCAGCGGACACCAGCAGCAGCTTGCGCAGCATCGTGAATCCGAAGTGGCGTCCCGCGTCGCCCCTGCCATTTGTGAGTGTCATTTTCTTACTCTCCTTGTCCGGACCTCGCTTCTTGCTCGGTCACCCGTATGGACGCTGCACACCCGATTCGCGTAGCTAGCCTTGGTCTGGTATTCACGCTCCCGTCGAATCAGTAGGCCGCCTCCCACAACCTCCGGGATCTCCGCCCTCGGCCTGCCGCCTTTCCGACCCGGTTCAGCCCGAAGCCGTGAGGAGAAGGTGAGTGCTTCCATGGCCACCGTCTCGGCATCACTGCGTCTGGGCCTGACTGCCTCAAGCGGGCCGCGCAAACTGAGGTCAATCGCCGCTGAGCGCGGCATCGAGATCGGCGATCAGATCGTCCACGTGTTCCAAACCGACAGAGAGCCGGACGAGGTCGTCGCCAATGCCCATGCGCTGGCGGACGTCGGGTGGAATGCTGGCATGGGTCATGGTGGCCGGGTGATCGATCAGCGATTCGACCCCACCCAGCGACTCCGCCAGCAGGAACACCTTCACGCCCCGCAGCAACCGGTGCAGCGCCACCTCTCCGCCTTTCAAACGGAACGAGAAGGTGCCACCAAAGCCGGTCATCTGCCGCTTCGCGAGTTCGTGTTGCGGGTGAGACTCCAGTCCGGGGTGCAGCACCTCTTCCACGCGCGGATGTGTCTGCAACCACTTTGCGATGGCCAGGGCATTCCGGTTGTGTTCCTCCATGCGGACGCCCAGCGTCCTGATCCCGCGCAAAACCAGAAAGCAGTCCTGCGGACCGGCGCAAGTGCCCAGCGCATTCTGCAGCAGGCCGATTCGTTCGCACAGATCGTCCCGCTTCGCCACGAGCGCGCCACCCACCACATCGGAGTGGCCATTCAGGTACTTCGTGGTCGAATGCAGCACGATGTCGATGCCCAGGTCGAGAGGACGTTGGAAGTAAGGCGAAAGAAACGTGTTGTCGCAGATCGTGATCGCGCCATGAGCCTGGGCCAACTCGGCTACGGCCGCCAGATCCACCAGGTTCATCAGTGGGTTGGTGGGCGTCTCGATCCAGATCGCCGCGGCCGGGGTGGCCAGCGCCACGCGGAGGGCGTCCAGATTCCGCAGATCCACATACTCGGCGCAGATGCCCTTGTTCCGAAAGGCGCTTTCGAACAACCGGTAGGTGCCGCCATACAGGTCGCGTTGCACGATCAGCCGGTCACCCGACGAGAACTGCATGAGCGCCGTTGTTTCGGCGGCCATGCCTGTGGCGAAGGCAAACCCGCGCTGGCCCCCCTCAAGCGCGGCCAGGCAGTCTTCCAACGTGGCCCGAGTTGGATTGCCGCTGCGGGAATAGTCGAACGGGCCGGGCTGCCCCACATCGCGAAATGCAAAGGTGGACGTCTGGTAGATGGGCGGCATCACCGCGCCCATGTGTTTCTTCGGGTCGTGCCCGGCATGGATGGCAAGGGTTTTGAACTTCATTTTTCCGTCGCTGACTGAGGGGTTGAACTGTATTCCTCAAGAACCGGAGTAGTTGGGACGCCGCATCGCATCTTCCCGCGAAGCTGGTGCCAGTTAGCTGCTCCGAAGGCCTCTTCTGCTATGGTCCCAAACATCGCCGTGTCGCTGCGTGTGGAGACCTGGCTGGCCGCACGGGGCCGAAGTGGCATGGAGCACAACATTCATTCGATCCAATGTGGACATAGTATACAGAATTAGTAGTTTAGTATTGACGCGTAAATCCATATGCCCTATTCTAGACCTACAATGTCTACTGATAGCCGATTCAACCTTCTTGCCCTGCTCAGCCGCCCCTCCTGCGGCTGTTGCCGTTGATCGCGGCTTTGCTCATAACTCAAACATTTTAAATTGTTTGAGTCAGTCTCGACAATGCGCCGTCCGGCGCACGAAGTAAGTCCACCGGCGTCCGGTCGCATGTCCAGGAGGAGTATGTGCATGAACCCACCCGAGATCATCCCAGCCCCGACGACCTTCCGTCCTCCCTGCATACGGAGAATTTCACGAGCCGCCGGTCCTGCCGTCACGCCGGCGATCTCCAACCGTGCGACTGGGCTTAGGTGCCAGTCTCCAGGAGCCCGCCGCTCATGAAGAGGCTCATTCTGCCAGCGTGGCTATTGTCGGCCTCCGTCCTGGTCCTGGGTCAGATCGCGGTCAGGAATCAGGGCTACGTGCCCTTCAGTGACGCCCCGATCTTCTATCGAACGGGAGCCGTGCGGGATCCTGTTGCGCTTCTCCAGACACGCCTGGACCGAGGCGAGGCCCAACTCACCTACGAAGAGCCAAACGGTTACCTGAAGTCCGTGCTGAAGCAGTTGGATGTGCCGGTCAGCTCGCAGTCCCTGGTGTTCTCGAAGACCAGCTTTCAATTCCGCAGGATCACGCCTCGAACGCCCCGTGCACTGTACTTCAACGACGACGTCTATATCGGCTGGGTGAGTGGCGGCAAATTAGAGGTGGTTTCGTTCGACCCGATGCAGGGTGCGATCTTCTACATCCTCGAGAACACCAGGACCGAACGGCCGGTCTTTGAACGGGCCGAACTGGATTGCACGCAGTGCCACGTGGTGGCAGCGACGCGAGGTGTGCCCGGCGTACTCCTCCGGAGCGTCCACACCAATCCTTCGGGCGTGCAGTCTTCGCGCGGAGCGGCCTACGTGACGGGACACGACAGCCCGCTCGGCGACCGTTTTGGGGGCTGGTATGTGACTGGGACGAACGGCCGCCAGTTGCACATGGGGAACGTGACTGTGCAGAAGGGCGACGCCGCCAAACTACTCGACCGCCAGGCCGGAGCGAATCTGCTCGATCTAGGCGACCGTATCGAGCAGTCGCTCTACCTCAGCCCGCACAGCGACATCGTGGCCCAACTGGTGCAGGCGCACCAGACCCAGATGCACAACCTCATTACGCTCGCGAACTACCGCACCCGCATCGCGCTACACGCCGCGGCGGAACAAGGCAATGCTGCCGGAGCGCTGGCCGGGCTCCTATCGGAGGAAGCCCGTAAACAATTTGAACAGCCGGCCGAGGAACTGGTTCGCTATCTACTGTTTGCCAACGAGACTCGCCTGGAGGATCCCATCAAAGGCACTTCCAACTACACCAGTGAGTTCACCGCGCGTGGTCCACGCGATGAGCACGGCCGGTCCCTACGCGATTTCGACCTAAAGACACGCCTATTCCGGTACCCATGCAGCTACCTGATCTACTCAGAAGCCTTCGACGACCTGCCGGAGCCCGCGAGAAGCTTCGTCTACCGGCGTCTCCACGAAGTGCTCACCGGCAAAGACACGAGCCCTGAGTTTGCGCACCTCACCAGGGAGGACCGCAAGAATGTGCTCGACATCCTGCTGGCCACCAAGAAGGGGCTGCCCGAAGAATGGCGGCAGTCCTCAACGCAGATCAACACTGCCGGAAGGATCGCGCACCCTGATAACGCGCCTCTCAAACGTTGCGCCGGGCCGGCCTCCAGGCAGTAGCAGTATCGAAGAAAGGAAAGACAATGCTTCAGACCTTCCGAATCGCCGCCGGTGTTGCGGTACTGTGCCTTTCCACGCTGTCTCCTGCCGCGGAGGCCGAGTCCCTCGCCAGCCGCTGGGACGCGCAGCTCACCAGCCACGGCGCTGTGATCCCATTCCGACTGGACATTGAGGGGTCTGGCTCCAGCCTCACCGGAACGTTGTTCAACGGTGAGCAGAAGCAGACTACAACCAGCGCGACGCTGAAGGACGGGGTCCTCACGCTCGACTTCGCGCACTATCTCACTAAGATCATTGCTTCCCAAAAGAACGGACGCCTGGTGGGCAAAGTGGAAGGGCGGTTCGGAGGCGACAGTTACGTCTCCTTCGTGCCCTTCGAAGCGAAGCCATACGCGCCGGTGACCGCTTCCGCCGCAAACGCGCCGCGGATCAATGGACTATGGGAGATTCCGTACGAAAGCGCAAAGGGCGAGAAGGCGTGGCGTTTCATCGTGCGCCAGAATGCGGCGGAAGTAGCTGCGACCATCTTGCGTGTCGACGGAGATACCGGCGCGCTTACGGGCCACTTCCAGGACGGGAGGTTTGTGTTGAGCCACTTCGATGGAGCCCGCCCTCTGAGGCTGGAGGTGGTACCCCAGGACAATGGAACTCTGGAGCTGAATCTGACCGGAGGAGTGCGATCCGGCAAGTACACCGCAGTGCGCACCGAGGATGCCCGCGCCAAGGGTTTGCCGGAACCCGCGGACTTCGTGAAACATACAACTCTCCGTGATCCGAACGAAAAATTCACCTTCCGCTTCCCGGATGTTGGTGGGAACCTCGTTTCCAGTGCGGATCCGAAGTTCAGGAACAAAGTGGTTCTGGCGATCATCACCGGAACATGGTGCCCGAACTGCCATGACGAGGCGCAGTATCTGGTCCAGCTCTACAGGAAATACCGCGATCAGGGTCTCGAGATCGTGGCTCTCGACTTCGAAGAACCCGAGCAGCAGGACGAGTTGCAGCGGGTAAAGGCGTTTACTTCGAAGTACGGCGTCGAATACACATATCTGATCGCCGGCGCTCCGGCCGAGATGTGGGAGAAGGTGCCTCAGGCGATCAACCTGAACACGTGGCCTGCGACGTTCTTCGTAAGCCGCGACGGTCGCGTCCGGAAGATCCATGCCGGATTCGCCGCGCCCTCCAGTGGGGAGTTCCACCAGCAACTCAAGGCTGAGTTTACCTCCACCATCGAGTCGTTGTTGGCGGAACACGCGGCGCCGGAGTTGTCGGAATCCGCCGGCCTCCGCGACTAAACCGGATTTGCCTCTTGATGGACGGCCCGTCGATCCACAGTGTGGACGGCGGGCCGTTTTGCTTTTGCACCGACCAAGAGCAAGTCTGCTCAGTTTCGACCGGACGACCGCAACTTCGCGGAAGGTTCTTCCGGCCGCTCCAGACGGAAGCTCACCAAGTGACCCGGCTCGGCCATCTCGAGCCCGCCGATACCCCCAAGCCCCCTCCCGGGATCTTGGCGGCGAACATGGACGCCCGCAACCAGCTCCACAGCCAATGAAGATAACTGTATCTTTTCATATATATTTAGGTGAAGAGGGTCTTAAAAACTCTATTGACAAAACCGGAGAAAGAGACTCTAATTTATCAAGGTTCCAGCGATGCAGTTGACGCGTGCAGCCGATTACGCAGTCCGGGTGATGGTCCACCTGGCCTCGGCGTCTGTGGGCGAACGCGTCACCCTCACTGAGTTCGCTAGTTTCGGCGACGCTCCTGAGGCCTTCCTCAGCAAAGTGCTCCAATCGCTTACCCGCGCGGGTTTGACTATTTCGCACCGCGGTGTCTCCGGCGGTTACACCATTGGACGTCCCGCCAGCGAGATCACCCTACTCGATGTGGTCGAGGCCATGGAGGGACCTCTCCAGCTCAACCTCTGCATCGGTCCGGCCGGGTCCTGTGGCCGCAGCGGTTGGTGCTCGGTCCATGAGGTTTGGATAGAGGCGCAGCAGGCGCTGGCGGCCGTGCTGAAGTCCCATACCATCGCCTCTCTCGCTGCCAAAGCGTCCCCGTCTACCCAGATCTGCGGGGTGCCCGAATGGAGCTGACCTGGATCGCCCTCGCCGCCAGCCTCTTCATGGGCCTCGGCGCTGCCTGTGTCTTTGTCTTTGCCGTGAAGCGCGACTATTTTCGCGACCTCGAAGACGCCAAGTATCAGGTCTTCTGGTCGGACATTCAAGAACTTGTAGATCAATCCAAGGAGTCGGATGAAGATGGCGGGAAATCCCAAATTCGCTCATAACAAGGATGCGGCCGGCGAGCCGGGTATGAATCGGCGCCGCATGCTTGCCTGGTTCAGTGGTTTTGGACTGTTCGGCTCGGCGATCCTGAGCGCGTTTTCGAATCTCGTATTCATCAAGCCGCGCGCCACCTACGGGCAGCCCCAACGGTTCAACATCGGCAAGCCGGAGGAGTTCCCCTCCGGGACACGCATGGCTCTCGATACCCGCCGTGTCTGCGTCGTGCGGGAAGGCGACAAAATCGCCGCCATCTCCACCACCTGCACCCACCTCGGCTGCATCGTCAGCGTGGCCGACACGGGCTTCGCCTGCCCCTGCCATGGCTCGCGCTACGACCAGGATGGCAACGTCACCGGCGGCCCCGCCCCCAAGGCCCTCCCCTGGTACAAAGTGAGCCTCGCCCCCAATGGCGAACTTGAGATCGACAAGGACACCGAGGTCGAGCCCGGGAGCTACCTGAACGTATGAGCCAGGCAGTCAAACCCCCTTCGCTGTGGACCAACATGCGGGAGCTACCGGCCAACGTCTGGCACTCGCTCTTCCGCAACCCTCTCCCCGGGGATGATCTCCAGCGCTCTTCCACCAGCTTCACCAACTTCTTCCTTCACATCCACCCGGTGAAGGTGAACAAAAACACGCTCCGGCCCATCTACACCATGGGCCTGGGCCTCATGTCCTTCTTCCTCTTTCTGATCCTGGTGGTCACGGGCGTCCTGCTGATGTTCTACTACGTCCCCTCCACCACGCAGGCCTACGACCGCATGCTGGACCTGCGCGGCACTGTCGCCTTCGGCATCTTTCTGCGCAACATGCACCGCTGGTCCGCTCACGGCATGGTCGGCGTTGTCGTCCTCCACATGTGCCGCGTCTTCTTCACCGGCTCCTACAAGAAGCCCCGCGAGTTCAACTGGGTCATCGGCGTCATCCTCTTCCTGCTCACCCTCTTCTCCAGCTTCACCGGTTACCTGCTGCCCTGGGATCAGCTCGCTTTCTGGGCGATCACGGTCGGCACATCCATCGCCGCTTACGCTCCGGTTGTCGGGAAAGACATCCAGTTCCTGATGCTCGGCGACGCCACCGTCGGCCAGGAAGCGCTGCTTCGCTTCTACGTCCTCCACGTAGCCGTCCTGCCGGTCATCGTCACCCTCCTCGTCGCCATTCACTTCTGGCGCATCCGCAAGGATGGCGGACTCTCCCGTCCCGAAGAGACCGCCACCCCCGTCGCCGTCAGCATCAAGGCTGTCGAACTCAAGAAGAACAAGACCTACGGCCTCCAGGGCTTCGTCCGCGGGCCCTTCACCAAGATCGGCAATACCCCCGACAACTCGGTCTTTGCCTGGCCCAACCTGCTCATAGCCGAGCTGTTCGTGTTCATCCTCACCCTCGCCGCGATCCTGACGCTCTCCATGATGTTCAACGCGCCGCTGGAAGAACCCGTCAACGTCATGCATCCGCCCAATCCGGCCAAGGCGCCCTGGTACTTCCTCGGCCTGCAGGAGATGGTCAGCTACTCCGCCTTCTGGGGCGGCGTCGGCATCCCCACCATCTTCGTCCTGCTCTTATTGGCGACCCCCTACCTCGACCGCCGCACCGCCGGCGTCGGCAAATGGTTCGCCCGCGAGCGCCTGCTCGCCAACACGATCTTCATGACCTTCCTGATCGTCAACGTGGTGTTCGTCATCATCGGGACCTTCTTCCGTGGACCCAACTGGGAGTTCGTCTCCCCTTGGAAATGAGGTGAAATCATGAGACTCGCACTTGCTATCGCCAGTTTCGTGGTCCTCATCGTCCACGGGCTCGTCTTCTACCAGCAGTTCTTCCACAAGTGGGAAAACTACCAGACCGCTTACTTCGATCAGGCGCGCGCCCTTTCCAAGACCGACGCCGAGAAGGCCGCCCTCACCGCGCGTTCACCCCGCATCGAGCAGTCGCTGGTCACCAAATTCGGCGACAACCGCGTCGATCGCTGCATCACCTGCCACCTGGCGATGGACGATCCCCGCTTCAAGGATCATGCCCAGCCTCTTCGCACTCATCCCTACACCGCGGGCATGGGCGACGTCCAGGTCAACGGCAAATGGGAACGCCGCCACAAGTTCGCCGACTTCGGCTGCACCGTCTGCCACGACGGCCAGGGCCGCGGTCTGCAGGAGCACTACAGCCACGGCGAGGACGAATACTGGCCCGATCCTCTGGCCGGTTACATCGTCCAAGCCAACTGGCGCAAAGACTTCTCCACGAAGCTGAAGGGCAAGGACTACATGCAGTCCAACTGCGCCCAGTGCCACACCGAAGAGAACTTCGCCGGCACGGCCCTGGTCGATCGCGGACGCAAGCTCTTCTTCGCCAATAACTGTTACGGCTGCCATCGCATCGAAGGCCTCTCCGAAGGCACCCTCGGCCCGGATCTCTCCGAAGTCGGCAAGAAGTTCAAGATCGACTACCTCTGGGAGTCCATCGTTGAACCCCGCGCCAACCTCGCCACCTCGTTCATGCCGCAATTCCATCTCAGCGAACCCGACGTCAAGGCTCTGGTCATCTTCCTGAAGAGCCGCCGCGGCGTCAACTTCTCTGAGACTTCCCTCCAGCGCTACCGCGCCTCTCTCAACGCGAAGCGGCCGCCCGAAGGCGCAGCCGAACCGGTGGTCCTGCAGGGCGCCGCTCTCATCTCATCCGGCGAGAAACTGGTCACCGATCATGCCTGCACCGCCTGCCACAAGCTCGGCTCTCGCGACGGCGGCATCGCCCCGGACCTCAGCTTCGAAGGCCTCATGAAGCCCGAATCGTGGATTCTCGAACACTTCAAGAATCCGCCCGCCCTCATTCGCGACTCCATCATGCCGACCTTCCGCTTCCCCGCGGCCGACTTCCAGGCCATGAGCACCTACCTGGCCAGCCTGAAGACTCCTCCGCCGATGCCCACGCCGGCCGACACCTTCAAGGAACTCTGCCAGCGCTGCCACGGCGAAAAGGGCGACGGCCACGGCCCCATCGCCATCTACCTCGACCCCTACCCCCGCGACCTCACCAAGGCCGGCTTCATCAACAGCAAGCCCGTCGAGCGTCTCCAAACCTCCATCAAGACCGGCGTGGCCGGTACCTCGATGCCCGCCTGGGGCCAGGTGCTCAACGACACCCAGATCCAGGGTGTTCTCCAGTACGTCTTCACCACCTACACGAAGGAGCCGCGCAAGGAGATCACCGCCCGCAAATTGCCCGAGAAGAATCCGGTCGCTTTCAGTTCCGAATCCACGGCGCGCGGCGAGGATGCCTTCATCCGCCGTTGTTCCGGCTGCCACGGCCGCAAGGCCGACGGCAAGGGCCCGAACTCGCTCGACATCCTGCCGCGCCCCCGCAACCTGCGCAACACGGCTTTCGTCGACAGCGTCTCTGACCGCCGGTTGTTCGAATCCATTCTCTACGGCGTGCAAGGCTCCGCCATGCCGTCGTGGATCGACTACGGTCTGTCCCAGAACGAAGTTGGCGACCTCGTCAACTTCATCCGCGGCATCAATGCCCGGAGTGCCGCCCGCAAGTAGTTCATGAGGAGTATCAATGCCTGAGGAAATCAACAAGAGTGTCGATACGCGCTCCCCGGCGGCCTCCGCGCTTGCCCTGGTGCACGACGACACAACGGCCAAATGGTTCCTGATCAGTTCCATCGCCTACTTCTTCATCGTCGGGATCATCGCCGTCACCATTGCCGCCAAGTTCGTCTGGCCCAGCCTGCTGGGGACGGTGCAATACCTCACCTACGGCCGCCTGCGCCCGCTGCACGTCAACGGCATGCTGTTCGGCTGGCTGCTGGCCGCCGACATGGGCCTCTCGTTCTTCATGGTGCCGCGGCTCTGCGCCGTCAAACTCTGGAGCGAAAAGCTCGGCATCGCTACGGCCATCCTTTGGAACGTCATCATCCTGGGTGCCGTGGTCTCCCTCCTCATGGGCTGGAACCAGGGTCTGGAATATGCCGAACTGCCCCTGCCTCTCGACATCGCCGTCGTCGTGGCCTGGATCATGTTTGGCGTCAACATCTTCATGACCATCGCCTCCCGGAAGTACGACCAGATGTACGTCTCCATCTGGTACATCATGGGCACCATCCTCTGGACCGCCTTCGTCTACCTCACGGGCAACTTCGCTGTCCTGTTCGCCACCGGTACCAATCAGGCCAACCTCAACTGGATGTACGTCCACAACGCCGTGGGCCTCATCTTCACGCCCGTCGGCCTGGCCATCGCCTACTACTTCATTCCGAAGTCCTCCAACACGCCGCTCTACAGCCATAAGCTCTCCATGATCGGCTTCTGGTCGCTGGCCTTCGTCTATGTCTGGACCGGCGCCCACCACATGCTCCACGGACCCATCTCCCAGTGGCTGCAGACCATCTCCATCGCCTTCTCCGTGATGCTCCTCATCCCGGTCTGGGCCGTGGTCTACAACTTCTTCGCCACCATGAAGGGCCAGTGGCATCAGCTCAAGGACAACGTGCCCCTGAAATTCCTCATGTCGGGCGTCGTCTTCTACCTGCTCACCTGCTTCCAGGGACCCATGCACAGCCTGCGCACCGTGAACGCCATCGTCTCCAAGACCGATTGGATTCCCGGCCACGCCCACATGGCCGTTCTCGGCGCCTTCAGTTTCTTCGCCATTGCCGGCTGCTACCACATGATCCCCAGGGTCTTTAAGACCACCATCTTCTCCGAAGCGCTCGCCAACTGGAGCTTCTGGTTCCTTATGTTCGGCGGCCTGGGCTTCTTCGTTACCCTGTGGCTCGGCGGCTTCTGGCAGGGCTGGCAGTGGAACAACCCCTCCATCCCCTTCATCGACACAGTCATCGCGCTGAAGCCTGTGTGGATTGTCCGGTTCTTCTCCGGCATCCTCATGTTCCTCGGCATCGTCAGCTTCGGCTACAACATCATGGCAACCATCCTCGGGGCGAAGGACCGGCCCGCGGCCGCTTAGTCCGCAAGGAGCAACGATCATGCTAAGAAAAGCGGATTCCAGTTTCGGCTTCGCCATCGGCGCGGCGCTTCTCTTCTTCTTTATTGGCGGCACTCTCACCACCATCGTTCCGCCGCTCGTCGACAAGACCTGGGCCAAGCCGTTCGAGAACAACGATCCCGCCAAGGGACCCACGGGCAAGCTCAAGCCCTATACCGAGTTCGAGCTCAAAGGGCGCGCCGTCTACGTGCGCGAAGGCTGTTGGTATTGCCATACCCAGCAGACCCGCACCCTGCTCGCTGACACCAAACGCTCCGGCTGGAAGGGCGTCGACTCGCCCATCTCCACCCCCGACGAGTTCGTCTACGACACGCCGCATATGTTCGGCACCAAGCGCACCGGCCCCGACCTCTCCCGAGTCGGCGGCAAGTACGACAGCCAGTGGCACCGCACCCACTTCCGCAATCCGCGCGATCTGGTGCCAGGTTCCATCATGCCGCCTTTCCCCTGGATCGCCGAGAATCCCGAGGAACTGCGGGCCATCACCGCTTACCTCCAGACGCTGGGCCGCTCCAAGAACTGGCGGCCTGACAACGACTACGAGAAATAGAGGCCTGATATGAAGGACTACGTCTATCCCAGCATCTATTTCTCTTATTTCCTCTTCGCCCTGCTGGCCGGCGGTGCGCTCTACTTCTTCGTGAAGTCGCTCAAACACGGCTATCTCAGCGGAAACACCGAAGAGCCCAAATACAGAATGCTCCACGACGACGAACAGCCGGAGGGTCGCAAATGAGTGACAAGAAGAACGAACTGAAGGAATACGCCGGCGGCTGGATCACGGAACGCCAGGGCACCGAAGTGCCCGGCTTCCTCAAGGTCGCCTTCCCCATCATCGGCCTCGGCTGCGTGTCCTACTTCATCTTCTTCATGAACGGCGAGGTCAACCACGAAGACCGCGGTCCCCTCGTCCAGAAGATGAATCAGGCCACCACCTCGGCCGACGGCCTGATGTATTTCGTCGCCGCCCTGGCGCTGATCTTCGTCGTCACCGTCGTGCTCTTCGCCATCCGTAAGTCCGATCACCACGAGTAAGTTGGTATGAACAACGGCTTCTACCAGATTCGGGTTCCTGACCCGACTGACTACTGGGTGGAGATGGTGAAATGCCGCCATGCCTGCCCCGTGCACACCGACGCGTGCGGCTACGTCAACGCCATCGCGGAGGGCCGCTACGAAGACGGTTATCGCATCGCCCGCGCCACCAATCCGTTCGCTTCCATTTGCGGACGGGTCTGTGGCGCGCCCTGCGAAGCCAACTGCCGCCGCGGTGACCTCGACGAACCCGTAGCCATCCGCGCCCTCAAGCGCTTCGTCACCACGCAGTTCGGCCCCGAAACCGGCGACTACGCCATGCACCGGGACGCCTGCAACAAAGCCATGCTGCCGCCCAACCGCGGCGACTACGAACGCATCGCCGTCGTCGGAGCCGGCGTCTCGGGCCTCACCGTGGCCCACGACCTCGCCCAGATCGGCTACAAGGTCACCGTCTTTGAAGCCGACTCAGAACCCGGCGGCATGCTCACCGTCGGCGTCCCCATCTTCCGCCTGCCGCGCGACCTCGTGCGCCACGAGATCCAGGCCATCCTCTCGCTCGGCGTCGATCTCAAGTGCAACATGCGGCTCGGCCGCGACTTCACCATTCAGAGCCTACGCAACGATGGCTTCCGAGCCATCTTCCTCGGCATCGGCCTGCCCAAGGGCCGCCGCCTCCAACTGCCCGGCGGCGAAGCCGAAGGCGTCTACGACGGCATGGACTTCCTCCGCGCCTTCAACGCCGGCACTCCTCTCCCGCTCGGCAAACGCATCGTGGTCATCGGCGGCGGCAATGTAGCCTACGACGTGGCCCGCTCCGCTGTCCGTCCCTTCGAAGCCATGCAGAAGGGCGAGGCGCTCGCCGAGATGGAACGCGGCGAACAAGTCGCCTATGATGTGGCTCGCTCCGCTCTCCGCATGAGCGGCGACAAGGAAGTCCACGTCGTCTGCCTCGAGTCCCGCGCTGAAATGCCAGCCGACGAGATCGAGGTCGAGGAAGGCGCCGAGGAAGGCATCCGCCTCCACAACAGCCGCGGCCCCCGCGAGGTGCTCAGCGAAAACGGCCGGGTCACTGGACTTCGCGTCGTCACCTGTACCTCCGTCTTCAACAGCGAAGGCCGCTTCAGCCCTACCTTCGAGGAATCTCAGATCGAGGACATCCAGGCCGACACCGTACTCTTCGCCATCGGCCAGACCTCCGATCTCTCGTTCCTTGCGCCGGAAGACGGCGTCGAGAGCGATCGCGGCCTCATCAAGGTGAACCGCGAAACCTACCAGACCACGGCGCCCGACGTCTTCGCCTGCGGTGACATCGCCCACGGCCCGCGCCTCTTCATCGATGCCATCGCCTCGGCTCAAATCGCCGCGCGGTCCATGCACGACTTCCTGCGCGGCACCCGCACCGATATTGCCCTACGGAAAACGTGGAAGCCGGCCAACTACGCCATGGCGGAAGGCTGGCAACGCTTCGAGCGCGCGAATCCGCCTGCGCTCGAGAGCAGCAGGCGCGCCTCCTCGATGGAGATCGTTGAGGAGGTCTACCCCGAGTTCGAGGCGCGCCATCAGGCCGCCCGCTGCCTGCGCTGCAACGTCAATACCATCTTCGATACCTCCATCTGCGTCGCCTGCAACGGCTGCGTCGACGTCTGCCCGGAGAACCTCATCCGCCTCGTCGGCCTCAGCCAGCTCATCTCCGATCCCAACTACCTGGCGATGGCCGCCGATGCCCTCCTGGTCCCCACCGATCAGGTGAAAGATCTGCCGGCCGAGGATCTCGATGCTCTGGGCGGCGTGATGATGAAGGATGAAACCACGTGCATCCGCTGCGCCATGTGCGCCAGCCGCTGCCCGACCCACGCCATCACAATGAAACACTTCGATTTCTATCGCGAATGTGTTTCGGTACCCACGCAGAACACGAAGATTCTGTACGCAAGATGAACCCCCTCGACCTGGCAGTGCCTCTCGGCTTCGGAATCGTCTCGAGCCTCCACTGCTCGCAGATGTGCGGTCCCATCGTGCTGTCCTATTCGCTTTCGGGGGGCGGACGGCCGGCGTCTCATGTGCTGTACAACGCCGGCCGCATCCTGACTTACGCCCTCCTCGGCGCCCTCGCCGGAGCCGCCGGCAACGCGGTGGGCCTGCTGGGCCGCCTCGCCGGCTTCGAGCGCACCACCGCCCTGGTCGCCGGGGCACTCATGATCCTTGCCGGCATCCTCATGTCGCCGCTCCTGCCGAAATCCGGTCTCGTCCGCATCGAGCGCTTCGGCATCAGCCGCCACTTCAACCGCTTCCTCGGTCCGCTCTTCCGCTCCTCTCGCCCTCTCGCCCGGTTGGCCTTGGGAGCCATCATGGGCTTCCTGCCCTGCGGACTCCTCTATGCCGCCGTACTCCAGGCGGCCGCCACCGGATCCGCTCTCCACGGTGCCTTCTCCATGGCCGCCTTCGGCCTCGGCACCGCTGTCTGCCTGCTCGCCATCGGCCTCTTCTCCACCAGCATCGGAGCACGCCTGGGCCGCTGGAACCTCGTTCTTCCTGCGGTAAGCATGGTCATCATGGGTGTCTTCCTGCTCTGGCGCGGAATGATGCCCGGTCCCGCTATGTCGATGGGCAACTGCCATGGCCACTCCTGAAATCTCCAACAAGCCGCCCAAGTCATGCGGCCACAACATCAATCCGCCTCCGCGGCCCCACTACCACCGGGTCCGCAAACTCGTCCACCTCACCTGCTTCCTCATCTTCGTCTTGCTGCCGTTCTTCAACCTGATGCGCTTCGACATCCCCCGTCAGCGCTTCTACTTCGCCGGCTACGAACTCCTCATCAGTGAATTCGGCATCATCTTCTTCGCACTGATGTTCCTGATGTTCGTCATCGTCGTCTCCTCGGTCGTCTACGGCCGCATCTATTGCGGCTATATGTGCCCCCAGATGATCTTCAGCGAAGCCAGTCTCGAAACCGAAACCTGGATCAAGCGCAAGGTCACCAAGTACTTCATCAAGTGGCCCACGCCGCGCCGCAACCTCCTCGCCCGCGGCCTCTTCTACGCCATCGTCGGCGTGGCCAGCGTCTTCCTGTCCTTCATCTTCATCTCCTACTTCGTCACGCCCTCCGACCTGATCGGTCGCCTCGCCAGCCTCGACATGCACACCGCTGGCGGCATCTCAGGGGCCGTCGTCACCCTCATCACCTTCCTCGATTTCACCCTCCTGCGCCAGCGCTTCTGCACCACCGTCTGCCCCTACGGCTACCTCCAGGGCATGCTCGGCGACGGCAACACCCTGCTCGTCACCTATCGCGACGAGAAACACGAATGCATCGAATGCAAGAAGTGCGTCCGCGACTGCCTGATGGGCATCGACATCCGCAAATCTCCCTACCAGATCGAGTGCGTCCACTGCGGCGAGTGCATCGACTCCTGCGCCGACATCCTCGGCAAGCTGGGCAAGGAAGGGCTCATCCACTACACCTGGGGCGAAACCGGCAAAGTCGTCGAAGACGAGACCGCCTGGTACCGCAAGCTCGGCATCCGCGACTCCAAGCGTGTCGTCGTGCTCCTCGTCACCCTCTTCTACCTCTCCGGACTTTACGTGGCGCTCTCCATGCGGCGCACGATCCTCGTACAGCTCCAGCCCGTCCGCACCAGCATGTTCCGGCTCGGTGACGATGGCACCGTCTACAACACTTTCCGCATCAAGCTCGCCAATCGCGGTTCCAGGGATGCCAGCGTCTCCCTCTGGCTCGAAGGACTCCCTTCCGGCTCCCTCACCCTACAGCCCAGCCCAGTCCCGCTGAAGGCTGGCGAAACCATAGACCGTCAGTTCGAGGTCTCCGCCCGCCCGTTCACAGGAGCTGGCGAAGTGAATCGCTTCCGCATCTTCGCCTCCACCGGCGAGAAGGACCCGGAAGTCTTTGAGGAAACCTTCCTCATGCCTCAGGAGAAGAAATCACAATGACCCCGAAACCACCTCATTCCGGCTGGCCCTTCCTGCCCAAGTTCCTGGGCTTCATCATGGTCGCCTTCGTCGGGATCCTCATCGCCACTTACCTCATTGCCCGCGAAGCTGACCCCGTCATCCTCGACGACCACGGCAACTACCGCTCAGGTGGCCACGGCTCGGCCCGCTGATGAACTGCGATCTCTGCGGCCTCCCGGCGGGCCCGCAACCGCTCCGTCTTCAGGTCGCTGACACTGAACGCGCCTTCTGCTGCCAGGGCTGCCTCAACGTGTACACGATCCTGTCCGAAAGCGGCGTCATCGCAAGCGGAGAGGACTTCCGCAACAGTGAGGTCTACCGCGAAAGCCTCCGCCTCGGACTCATCTCGAACAGCCGGGCCGCGCACGTCGAAATCCCCGCAGGCGCCGAAACCCGCGAATCCACCTACCGTCTCTCCGGCCTCTGGTGCTCCTCCTGTGGCTGGCTCATCGAGCATGCCCTGGCTTCCGAGCAGGGCATCGTCTCCGCCAAAGTCCTCTTCGCCTCCGACCTCCTGAAGGTCCGCTACTGTCCCCAGTTCCTCCCGCCCGGCCGCATTGCCAGCCGCGTCGAGGCCCTCGGCTACAAAGCCTCGGAGTACTCCGGCGAAACCGCTCGCGACCGCGGTGAAAAGCGTGACCTCCTCCTCCGCATCGGCATCGCCGCCTTCCTCTGGATGAACGTCATGCTCCTCAGCCTGGTGATCTATGCCAGCTACTGGGAAAGCATCTCCGACACCGCCCGCCGCATCGTGCCCCTCGCGCTGGCCGGGCTCACGCTGCCTGCCGTCTTCTATTCCGCCTGGCCTATCCTGCGTGTCGCGTTTCTCGGCCTGAAGGCGTTCACCCTTCGCATGGAAGCCCTCCTCGCCCTCGGCATCCTGGCCGCCTTCGGCTACAGTTGCGCCCAGGCCGCCGTCGGGGGCCGTCACTTCTACTTCGACACCGCCTGCGCCATCATCACGCTCGTCCTGCTCGGCAAACTCCTCGAACGCGGAGCCAAGGAGCGCACCACCCAGGCCATTACCGCCCTCTACCGCATGATGCCCAGCAAGGCGCGCATCCTCAACGACGGCCGCGAATCCTTCGTCTCCATTGATGCCCTCCAGCCCGGCTCCCTCTTCGTCGTCAAGGCCGGTGAGAGGATCCCCGCTGACGGCTCGGTCGTCGAAGGCGATTCCGATGTCGACGAATCCATCCTCACAGGCGAGTCCGCGCCTCGTCCCAAGGCTCCAGGCGACAACGTCATCGCCGGCAGCCTCAACGGCGGCAGCGTCCTTCGCATTCGCGCGCTCCGCACCGCCGGAGACAGCACCCTCCACCACATCATCCGCTCCGTCGAACAGGCCATGGCCAGCCGCGCGCCCATCGAGCGCACCGTGGACAAGGTCTCGCGCGTCTTCGTGCCCGCCACCATCGCCGTCGCCCTCATGACCCTCACCGGCTGGCTGATGGCCGGAGCGACTGCCTCCGATGCCCTGATGCGCGCTATCGCCGTCCTAGTCATCGCCTGCCCGTGTGCCCTCGGCATTGCCACCCCTCTCGCCATCACCGCCGCCGTCGGAGCTGCCTCCCGCCGCGGCATCCTCATCCGCGACGCCGCCGTTCTCGAACAGATCGGCAACATCGATGTCCTCGTCCTCGACAAAACCGGCACCGTCACCGAAGGCGACTTCAACGTGCTCGACTGCCTGCCCGCCACCCTGCCGTTCGCCCCTCTAGCCGCCCTCGAAGCTTTCTCTGAGCACCCGCTAGCTCGGGCGGTCGTTCGCCGGGCCGGTGCCTCATCCCTGCCGGATGCCACCGCGGTCATCGTTCACAAAGGGCAGGGCATCAGCGGCCAGGTCGACGGCCGGACTCTCGCCATCGGCAATCGCGCTCTGCTCCCCAACCAGTCCATCCCGGACTCGATGAACGAGTTCGCTCAACAATGGGAAACCACTGGAGCCACGGTAGCCTTCGTCTCCGAGAACAACCAGGTCATTGGAGCCATCGCCTTCGGAGACCGCATCCGGGCCGATGCCCGCGACACCCTTCTCAGTCTGAAAGAGCACCACATCGCCACTCTCCTGCTTTCCGGTGACGCGGTCGAGACCACTCAGTGGGTCGCCGGCGCCATCGGAGCCGGCAGTTTCCGCGGGGCCGTTCTCCCCGATGGCAAGAAAGCGTTCATCGACGAACTGAAGACGGAAGGCCGCAAAGTGGCCATGGTGGGCGACGGCGTCAACGACGCACCGGCCCTCGCCGCGGCCGACCTCGGCATCGCCCTCGGCTCCGGAGCCGACCTCGCCATGCAGGCCGCCCCCGTCGTCCTCATGTCCAACTCCCTGGCCCACCTCTCGGTGGTTGTCGAGATCGCCCGCGCCACTCTCCGCGTTGTCCGCCAGAACCTCTTCTGGGCCTTCTTCTATAACGCCGCCGGCATCACGCTTGCCATCACGGGCGTGCTCAATCCGATCCTCGCCGCCGGAGCCATGGTCCTCTCCAGCCTCTGCGTCATCGGCAACTCCTTCCGCCTCCGCAACGCCATCGCCCACGACTGAAACTGGACTGTGAGCCCTTGGTCAACCGCTCACGGCCGGCCGAGGTCGAGGATTTGCTGGCGGAGGCGTGCGTTCTTCCGCATCAGCTCGAGATACTGAATCTCCTCCGGCGCCGCCTTGGCCTTAGCCAGCGTGCGCGGCAGTTTCGGCGCCCTGCCATCCGCTGTCCTGAGCCCCAGCCGTCTCAATTGGAACTGATCCCAGTCCCCGGTCTCATGGCCCGGCAGCTCATACACCATCGGAGCCGCCACCAACCGCGTCAGCGTCTCCACCGGAGTCCGATACTGCGCGTCTTTCTTAATCCGTCCCTCTTCCTTCGCGATCAACGCGCCAGTCGCCGCATCCGTCGATCGGTATCCGAGCTTCCGGTAGAACCAGAACGCCCCCGACTCCAGCCCCTCCTCGTTCTCGTGCCCCACCTGGTATGGGTCCAGCACGAATGTCGTCACGCCCAGCATCTGGTGGCACGCCTGCAGCACCTTCGTATACAGGTACGCCGTCTCGCCTGCCCGGAACGTGTAATAGAGGTTGAAGCCCGCCTCCATCCGCTCGAACAGCGACAGCCCTTCGAAATACCCCACAGGGACGCCGTTCTTCCACAGCGACATCGAATGGCACGCCCGCAGCGGCAGCCTGTACGCTGGCAGCAGTCCCGAGAAGTAAAACGTCAGCCCCCGCCCCGCATCGATCTCATAGACGTGCCTCGAGTCGCCCCAGGTGAATCCGTGCAACTCGCGATAGCGCACCGCAGACGTATCCCGCGCCAGCGCCAGCATCACGTCGCCGCACGCCCGCGGCAGCTTCCGTATGGGTAGTGGCGCCTGCCCGGGGATCGCATCCAGCGACACGTCCTTCCGCGTGAGATACGGTTCCGTGTGCAGAAATAGCCCCTTGCCGGGCAGCCGCATCAGAGTGCGTGTCGCTGTCGACGAACCGAAGTTCCAGCGCAGCGGAATCTGTAGCGCGTCATAGCGCTCAGCACGCTGCCGCACGCCGCTCCACCGCCGGTCGATCGCCCCAATCAGCCAGGCCAGGTCGGACCGTGTCCCGGCTGCCGCATGCACCCAGTCGCGGTAGGGTACGTGCGCTTCCACAAGGGCATCCTCCGCCGAGAGTGGCAGCAGTTGCGGCAGCAGTCGGCCCAGTGGATCCCATGGGTCGTACGCGTCCCACTCGATGTCCACGCTATCGCCGTGAGCCCTCAGCAGGTGTCGCGCCACTCCGTAGCTGAACACGGCGGTGATGCCGGACCCCGCCATCCCGGACACCTCGTACTCCTCCAGCGCAGTCAGGTCCTTGCCGGCCGCCCGCAGCGCCCGCACGGCCGCCTCGATTCGCGACAACTGTTCATCCGCTGAATGTGCCTCGGCCTCTGAGGAGGGATAGGCCCGCCGGAAGAGTAGCTCTTCGTGATGGCGAGCCAAGGCTCTTGGTCCCACAACACGCATAGTGAGTTAGTGTAGCGCGCTCCCGCCGCTGCGCTGCGGCCCGCGTGGGCCTAAACGATCCTCGGAAGCTCGTAGCCTTTGCGTCGTGGACGCGCCAGTTTCCGTGAGGCTTCCGGGTCGTCAACGAACTGTTCGGCCACCGGATCCCACCTGAGCTTGCGTCCCAGCTCCCGGCAGATGTTCGTCAGGTGACACACGCTGGTCGATCGGTGACCCGCCTGCACCCAGGCATTCGGCTGCTTCCTGGTGCGGATGCAGTCGAGGAAATTCTCAATATGGAAACGGTTCTCTCCCGGGCCTTCCTCCGTATTGGGCGGCGCGTCCTTCACCAGGTCGATGGGGTCAGCCACCAACGAGCCACGTTTGATCTCCAGCTTGCCTTTCTCACCGACGAAAATCGCGCCCAGGTCCGAATGATCTGGCCGCGGCTTGCCATTCATCTTCAGCACCGTGCCGGAGGCGTACTTCATCATTACCGCGGTTTCCTTGCCTTCGCCCTCCAGCCAGATCTCCACCGGACCCGTCGTATCCGTGCCCAGCGCGCACTGTACCTGGTCCAACGCATGCGTGCCCCATCCGCTCACGCCCCAGCTCTGCCCGCCGCCGTCGTAGTCCCAGTACCATGCCCACCGGCCGCGCAGCTCTTCATGATACGGGCGGAGTTCGGTCTGGTTACACCATAGATCCCAATCCATTCCATCGGGTACCGGTTGCCCGGGTCTCGGCGTCCACTGTTTTGGTGGTTCAAAGTTGCAGGCGATCACCTGTTCCACCTTGCCCAGTCCACCCTCGCGAATGAACTTGCTGGCCCATGCGTTGATGGGAATGGACCGCTGTTGCGTGCCCGTCTGCAGCACGCGCTTGTACTTGTCCACGGCCCGCACCAGCACTTGGCCTTCCTCGATGGTCAGGGTCAGGGGCTTTTCCGCATACACGTCGAGCCCTGCCTGCATCGCATGAATCGCAATCAGCGCCCGGGCATGGGTTGTCGTCTCGATAAAAACCGCGTCCAGCTTCTCCTTGTCGAGCAGCTTGCGGTAGTCCTGGTATTTCGTGCAGCGCTCGAACTCCGGCTGGATCGCCGCCGCCAGGTCGCACTGCCGCAGATAGCAGTCGGCCAAGGCCACAATCTCCGCGCCGGGGAACTTCTCATTCTTCAGCAGCCAGCGGGCGCGCCCGCTCAGGCCAATGAAACCGAGTCGAAGACGATCATTCGCCCCGAATATCCGAGATGACGACAAGGCGGTTGCGAGAAAAAGGCGGCGATTCATACTGACCAGAAGCTATCCAGCCGCCTTTGTAATGTCAAGCCACGCTCACTACCAGTTCGAAACCGTGCCGTCGGGCAGATGCATCAACTCGTCCCGCCAAGTGACCTTCGTCCGCGCGGCCTTCTCGACTTCGGCCCAGTTCACGCGGATGCCCAGGCCGGGTCCTTCCGGCACCGTCAGATGGCCGTCGGCATCCACTTCGAACATGGACCAATCGCGCTCGTCCAGGTAGCGGAGCCACGGGTCGACATCGCCCGTCGCGCCACTGGCGTTGTAGTGGATGCCTTTGGACCATTCCAGGATCCAGCCCGCGCGGCATTGCACCACCACGTGGAGGCAGGCCATGAAGGCGATGGGAGACAGCGGGCAATGGGGCGCGAGGGCGATGCCGTTGGCTTCCGCCAAGGCTCCGACCTCCGCCGTGTTCGCGATCCCGCCGATGTGAACGACATCGGGTTGCAGAATGTGCGCGCCACGCGCGGCGACCACGTCGCTGAACTCGGCCACGGTACACATGCGCTCGCCGGTCGCGATGGGGACGTGTGTGATGCTGGCAACCTCCGCCAGCCAGCGGTTGTAGTCCGGCCGGACCGGCTCCTCATAGAACAGCGGCTTGGCAAATTCCAGTTCCTTCGCCAGCTTGCGGGCCATCGGTACATTGCAGCGGCCATGGAAGTCGAAGGCGATTTCGACCTCCGTCCCAACGGCCTCGCGGACGGCTTCGGCGCGAGCAACGGCGGCGCGGATGCCGCCATATGTGTCGATGGCGGCGAGCGGAGGGCAGGCATTCATCTTGATGGCGCGGGCACCCTCGGCGACAACTTTCGCCGCCTCTTCGGCGGCCGCGCCTGGGGCATTGTTGTTGCCCCCCGCCCACCGGTACACCTTCACACGATCGCGCACCTTGCCGCCCAGTAGCTTGTGTATGGGCTGGTTAGCTGCTTTTCCAGCGAGATCCCACAGCGCGATTTCGATGCCCCCCAGCGCACTCATATAATGAGCGCCACCGTGGTAGAAGTTGCGGTCGTAGGCGCCGCGGACAAGCCGCTTGATTTCGCCGGAGTCGCGGCCGATGAACTCCTCGGCGAACTGACGTACCGCCGCTTCGGCGGCCCCGATCTGCCCTTCCACCGTGAACTCGCCGAAACCTTCGGCGCCTTCACGGGTCAACACACGCAACAGTCCCCAGCGCGGAGCTACCTGGGCCGTATCGATCCGTTCGATGATCATGCGTCTAAATTGTACGCGAAGGCGCGGACGCCTGCGATTGGGTGTGCCGGGAAGCAAATGACTTTCAGGTGAGCTTGGGGCGAAGGCGCGGAAACGAGACATTCCGGTCTCATTTTAGATTGACGGACGAGTTGTGTATACTATATATTTGCAAGTGAGTTGCTAAACGAGTCCGGGATCGTCCCTGTTTCTCCCACGCCCGGCCGATAGAAAGAGAGCCCGCAATGAACGTACAGGTGAAGTGTGTCTTCACTCTTCTGCTGCTCCCCTTGATCGCCGCAGCGCAACCCGCAGAGGTGCGCGGCGTGGTTCACCTGCGCGGAGGGCTCGGCATTTCGGCCGCCAAAGTCACAGCGGAGTGTACCGGCGCTTCGGCCTCGACGGATGAGCGTGGCGCATTCAGCCTGCCGCAACTGACATCGGGTTGCCGATTGGTGGTCACGGCCGACGGATTCCAGGCGGCATCGGGCACGGTCGCCGATCTGACTCAGCCCCTCGACATCGAGATGGAGATCGACCCGCTACGCCAGACCGTGACGGTTCTCGATTCCAGCCCGCTGGTGAACAGCAATCCTGAGATATCCACCGCCATCGATACGCGCACTCTCTCCGAGCTTCCTTCTTCCATCCGCGACATCAACCGTTTTGCGATGCTCGACCCGCGCGTGCGCAACACCGGCTCCCTCGGCACCGACGGCATCTACGGCACCCGCCTCACCATCAACGGCCAGCTCTTCCGCTTCACACAGTACCAGATGGACGGTCTCTCCAACTACGAGCCGGCGTTGGGCAATGGGCCCCAACAGGTGCTGTCCATCGCTTCCGTCGCCGAGTATAAGGTCTTGGTGAATCAGTACAGCGCCGAGTTCGGCCGGTCGAGTGCGGGCGTGATCTCGGCGATCACCCGCACGGGCGGGGATGCGTGGCACGGCGAGTCGTTCTACTTCCTGCGGCCCAGCGGGCTGCAGGCGGCTCCACCGGTTTCCAGTTTCCGCCTGCCTAACGAACGGCACATGTGGGGCGCGGCCGCCGGCGGGCCGATCAGCCCCACCTTCCACATCTTTGCGAGCGTCGAAGGCAACCAACAGACGCGCGGCGCCTTCATCCAGTCCCCTGTACCCACCTTCTACCCGGGTCACCAGAAGCAGTGGTTCGGCCTCGTCAATATGGACAAGCGCTGGAGCGATACGCAATCGCTGTACCTGCGGCTCAACGCCCATAGCTCAGTGGGCGACAACTCCAATGATGCCGTGGGTGGATACGTGCAGCCCAGTGCGGCCCGGCGCGATTCGGGCCAGAACTATGGCTTCCAGGCCACGCATCGTTGGATTCTTGCGCCGACCCGTGTGAATGAACTGCGTGTGGGCTCGTCCAAGAGCGTGCCTCTCTCCTACTACGCGGTGAACCCGCAGACGCAGATCGTGCGCCCATCGTACTCCACCGAAGGACTCTCCGACTACTTCGATTCCCGTGTCGTCACCTGGCAGGCGAACGACGTCTATTCCTGGCAACTCGGTGCGCACCAGTTGCGCCTGGGTGGCGACTTCATCCGCAACAAATTCCGTGACATCTCGACGAGCCTGTACGGCAGCTACCGCATGGCCGCCGGGGCTCCGAAGGTGGGCGAGACTCCTGTCCAGTTCACCCAGACGTTTGGCGCGGGCCCGGTTCGCTATGGAGACACTCTGGCCTCGGCCTTCGTACAGGACGACTGGCGGATCAAGCCGCGGGTTACGCTGAACCTCGGGCTGCGCTACGACTACCAGTCGACGACCGGAGATCTGAATAATGTTGCGCCGCGCTTCGGCTTTGCCTGGGATGTCCTCGGCACCGGGCGGACCGTCGTCCGCGGCGGAGCCGGGCTCTACTACGACCAGATCTTCATGCAGGTGGTGCGCGGCGCTCTGCAACAGGGGCCCGGGTCGCCGCAGGCGACCTACACGCTCTCCTACGGTACGGCTGGCTTCCCGACTTTCCCTAACTCGCTCAGCGCGCCACCTACTGGAGCGGGCGACCGACGCGCGCTGGCGGTGTTCCCCGAAGACCGCTTGAATCCATATACCGGTCAGTTTTCGTTCGGCGTGCAGCAGGTGCTGGGCCGGGACTGGACGCTGTCTGTGAACGCGAGCCACATGCTGAGCCGCAAGCAACTGCGCGTGCTCGATGCCAACGCACCCAGCCAGTTTGTCCGGACGGCCGCTACGGCCGACCTCACACGGCCCTATACCTCCTACGCGGGCGTGCCGGTGCGGACGGTGGGGCAGTTTGAGAACACGGGCAGCAGCCGCTACACCGCCTTTGACGCGCAGCTCGCCAAGCGCTTCACCCGGCGGTTCCAGATGACGGCGCACTACCTCTATAGCTCCTCCGTCACCTATGTCTTCTTCACCGGCGGTGCCAATACCGGGGTACCTTCCGACTGGGGCAACCGGAGCATCGACGAACGCGGGCCCAGCGACTACTTCCAGCGCCACCGCTTCGCGGCCCAGGGGATTTACGAGCTCCCGTACGGCATTCAGCTCAACGCGTTCCTCATCGCCGCTTCCGGTCTGCCTGTCAACCCGCTGACTGGCGTCGACAATAACGGCGACGGCAATGTGCAGGACCGGCCCGTCGGCCTGGGCCGCAACAGCTACCGGGCACCGTATCAGAATACGGTCGACCTTTCGTTCCTAAAGCGGATCACCATCACGGAGCGAGTCCGTGCGGAGTTTCGGGTGGAAGGCACCAACTTGTTGAACCGCTCCAACTTCCTGAAGGTCAACACGACCTATGGCAACGCGGCGCTGCCGTTGGCCTCGTTCCTGCAGCCATCAGCCGGATTGGCGAATAGCGACCCGTCGCGGCAATTGCAGGTGGGTGTCCGCTTCCTGTTCTAGCCATGGGTGCGTTCCGGCAGTTTCTACAACGCCCCCGGCAGTCGGGGCTCCGAAAGCTCCTGTTCCAGGTTCACCTGTGGGTGGGCCTGGGGCTGGGGCTCTATGTCCTGGTGATGGGTGTCACGGGCTCCGCGCTTGTATTTGCGGACGAACTCGAGGGTTTGCTCCACCCCGAGATCGAAGCTGCTGACCAGAAGGCGGGCGCACCGGCTCCCGCGTCCGCCCTTCTGGCCGCGGCGCGACGAGCCTTTCCGGAGCGCCAGGCGACGGCTCTCTACGGGCCCACAAGCCATCGGCCCACGGCGGTGGTGTACATGAAGCGGGGCGACGACGTGCTGCACGCCTACCTGCACCCGGTCTCGGCAACCCTGGCCGCTTCGACGACTTCGTCCACTTCAGCCGTGCGCTGGCTCCAGGATCTGCACTTCAATCTCTTCTCCGGTCGAACGGGGCGGACGGTGAATGGTGTTGGGGCGGTGATGCTGTTTCTGCTCTGTGTCACGGGCATTGTGCTTTGGTGGCCCGGAGCCGTGCGCTGGACCCGCTCGCTGATGGTGGACTTTGGCCGCAACTGGCGGCGCATCAATTGGGAGATCCACTCCGCCGCCGGATTCTGGACCGCGGGCCTGCTCGCGATGTGGGCGCTCACCGGGTTCTATTTCGGCTTCTCGCAGCAGGTAAACGGCTGGATTCACCGACTCTCCCCGGTGAGTTCACTGATGGTCCCGGAGTCGCGGCCAGGCGTGGCATCGACCAAGCCGGAGGTGGAGAAGATGATCGCGGACGCCGCGGAGCGTGTCCCCAATGGGCGGTTCTTCGGCCTGCAACTGCCCGCGGGTAAGCGGTCGACCTATATCGTCTTCATGGCCCGCGATACACCAGGAACGAAGCAGAACTGCGACTATCTCTATTTCGACCGGACGTCCGGCGCCTATCTTGGCACTTGGCATAGGGGCCTGAGCGCGTCGGCGGGCGACGAGGTCATCCGCTGGATCGTGCCGCTGCACTTCGGCCTCTTCGGCGGCTTGCCCATCCGGATTCTATGGTCGGTGCTAGGCCTGACGCCGGCGCTGCTCTTCGTCACCGCCACCATGATGTGGTGGAACCGTGTGCTGCGCCACAAGGTGGTGGATCAACGCGCCGCAGTACCCGGGGCGGCGAAGCCCTTGGAGGCGTCGTCGAGCACCAGCACCCAATCGCTGCTGAAGCCTTCCGAGGGTGGCGTGAACTCCTGATCGCCGCTGTTCTGAACCGTGCCGGCATCTTCCGCGGAGCCGTCGCGAGGGTTATACCACCAGGCTTTCAATGACGTGCCGGAGATCTTGCCCAGGTGGGCTTTGATTTTGCGGCCCTGGGCGCTGTAGTAGAAAGCATAGCCGTCGCCGCGCGTGGCGGCGATGTAGTCGGCGCCGTCCAGTGCGTCCACGACCAGGGCTTGGTCAGGGACGCGAGAGAGGTAAGGCCGGGACTCAAGCAGCGCGCGCACATATTGCATTTCGGCGGCACCGGGGCGGACAGCGGCCTGCTCCCAATGCATGAGTGGGCCGTTGACGCGCTTGCGGCCGGGCTGGAAGAACTGCCAGATGGCGTGGTTGCCATAGGTGTGGCCGCAGGCTCCCGAGAAGGTGTCCCAGTAGGCGTACTGGCGGATGTGGGCGTCTAGCGAGTAGCCGAAGTCCTTGGCGCGGAAGGCGAGGGGGTGGTCTTCGTAGAGCGGTTCGCCATCGAGGACGGGCTTGATGGGCGTGCGGTTGTAGTCGGCTGCGATTTTGAGCCACGACTTGGCGACGCCGGGAATCCCGTGCCCATCCTGTTGCATGTTGAAGTCGAGCCAAGCGTCGTTGTGGAAGTCAGTGGAAGAGGTCTGGCCGCCGCGGGGATGGAAGGTCATCAGGACGGCATCGTAGTCTTCCTTCCCGCTGACACCGATGGCAATCCCCTTGGCGAGAGCGCGCCAGGTGGCTTCGACACCGGCGGGATTGCGGTCGCCGCCCAGCACCCAGATAATGCCCTTCTTGGCGTAGCGCTTGCCAAGGAACTCACCATAGGCCTGGGCGTTCTGTGGCGTGAGGTAGGCGTGGTCGCGGGTGCCACCGCTGTTGACCCAGCTACCCCATGTCGGCAGCATCGCGATGTACAGCCCCCGGGCATTGGCCTGGTCGACGATGTAGTCGACGTGATCCCAGTAGTCGTATTGCTTGGGATCGCCCGGCTTGGCGCCGAGGGTGACCGCAGGGCGAGAGGGATCGGTATCGATGAGAGGGAGGTCGCCGTAGGCATTGGGCTCGGTGATGCCATACTCTTCGGCGAGCGCCACGGCCTGGATGGCAGTGAAGCGCTGGGCGGCGCGGATGTCCAGGTAGTGGACGGCCTGTTCCCGGTTGAGCCGGTGAAACAGTTCCCATGCCGTATCGGCCAGATAGAAGAAAGGACGCCCGTCGTCCGTCACCAGAAACCGTCTGTTCTCGCTTACCTTCAATCGCGGTAACGCTTTCGGGGGCGCCGCGCCCGGCAGGAGCGCTGCCGTCAGACTCATCAGGACCAGAATTGCCGTGGAACGCATAGCTGTAACCCTCTAGGCGGATCGCCCCGCCGCTCGGCCGCCATCATATCAATCCGGTGAAATCCACCGGCGAAAGGGCCTTACAAGATGGCGACAGGTTACTCGGTCAAAACCAGGAAAACCGTGTGTGGCACTTACCGGGCTTTCGGGCTGGCTCGCGAGTCCGACGGTTGCCGAGTGTCATCGGCCTCACGCGAGCTGCGGGCCTTGGCCGCCGATCCGGAGTATACCCCTCCGCATTGGAACCTTAATACTCAGGTCCCAGGGGCAGCGTCCGGCCCGCTTGTCCAGTGTAGTATTTATTACACAACGAACGCCAGCAAGAGGCGGCTAGACGCGTGTCATCTCCACGACACAGCGCGTGCCCTGGGCATCGGGGAGGTCGTAGCGAGTGACAATCTGCATCCGAACCTGCCGTTTCCGGGACTCTGTTGCTGCCTCGGCGATCTCCAGTTCGGCATCGGGCCCTTTATAGAGCAGGGCGCGAGCGCCAGCGCGGACTGCCGGACCGAAGAGAGCAGCGGCCCGAGTCAAAGGGGCGACAGCCCGGGCCGTGATGAGATCCACGCGGGCCTTTTTCAGGACGTCCTCGGCGCGTAGGGGCATGACCTCCACGTTCGCGATTCCGAGGCGGTTCGCGGCGGACTCGACGAAAGCGGCTTTCTTCTGCGTGGACTCGGCGAGGACGAAGCGGATGTGCGGGAGGACGATGGCGAGGGGGAGGCCGGGGAAACCGGGTCCGGTGCCGGCGTCGAGAACCAGGCTCGCCTTTTCGAAGAGGCGCCAGGGGAGGACGGAGTCCAGCACGTGCTTGATAGCGGCTTCGCGGGGGCTGGTGATCCGCGTGAGATTGAACTGTTCGTTCGTCTCGACGATGAGCCGGAGATGGCCCGCGGCCTTGGTGACCAACTCTGCCCGGTTGGGGAGGTCGGGGGGCAGAACCTGCTGTAATTCGTCCTCAAACTGCACAGTTCATCTTCGCATTGGCGGGGGGCGGATGGCTGTTTCCTTGGAGCTGGGGGATCCAGTGGCTGGGGGACGTTCACACCCTGTCCACGTTCGAGCTCCGTTGGGATTCTGATCTGTTTTCTTTTGGGACAGGGGATGAACGTCCCCGCCGGGGCTAGCGGGCGGCCCAGTAGCGGTCCCGGGCTTGGACTTGGAGGCCTTTGGTTTTCGCGGTCAACTGGAGCTTGCGGAAGCCGTGGACGGTGACGGGGACGTCGGAGACGAAACCCATGCTGTACTGGCTGCGGAGTTCGTCCTGGATCGTGGCGAAGATCTGCTCGATGCCGCGCTTTTTAGTGACTTCGAAGAAGCCGCCTCCGGTGTCGCGGGCGAGGCGCTCCAGGACCCGGCGTCCGTCGGGTGCGCCGCCGAAGTAGGCTCCACTGTCGGAGAAGTAGATGGAGTAGATGAGGGTATCGTTGCGCTGTGCGACTTCGAGCGATTCGTCGAAGGTAGCCTGGCTGCCGGTGTCGACGCCGTCGGACATGATAATGATGGCCTTGCGGTCGCGGCGATCCTTCATGACGTCCCGGCAGGAGACGACGACGGCGTCGTAGAGGCGGGTGCCGGCTCCGCTGGGCATGCTGAGTTCGCGGCGGGTGGGCGTGTCGACGTAAGACAGAGCCTCGTCGAGTTCCTTGCGCGAGGCGGTGAGCTTCTGGCGGACGTAGACACCCATGTCGAACTGCAGGATGAAGAACTGATCCTTGGTGTCGCGGAGGACCTGATCGATGAAACGGAAGGAGGCTCCGCGCTCCTTGTCGAGGACCTTCTCCTGGCTCATGGAGGTGTCGATGAGGAGACCAAGGGTGAGGGGGAGGTCGGTCTCGCGAGAGAAGTAGCGGATGGTCTGGCGGCGGCCGTCTTCCAGGAGGGTGAAGTCGTCCTTGGTGAGGTCGCGGATGATCTCGCCCTTTTTGGTGGCGACCGTTGCAAGGAGGCTGACGACCCGAACGCTGGAAGAGAAGATGGGCGGCGAGTCGGGTTCCGCGGGCTGGGGCGGCTGAGCCGAGGCGGTGACCGTGCAGGAAAGGCCAGCGGCGGCGGTGAGCCAGGATCTTCGGGTGATGGCGACGTCTGCTTGCATGGCGCGGGTGTAACGGGACCTGCAGTAGAGATGCGCGCCGGAGGGCTGGGGTTCCGGGTGGGACGGCGGCCGTGCGTGGGCTCTCACTGCCGGGGAAGCACCTTCCTTTGTGTTCAATGAGTTGTAGCCATGCGCCTTTGGAATGATTTTCACCGAAGGGGCGGGTGACCATCGCGGCTCGGGCGGCTTGCCAGGCTGCCCGAGACACAGTTGTCGTGTGCTGGAGTGAGCGGTTTAGGAGTCAAAGAGCTGGTGGACGCGTGGTGCGGCCGTGGCTTCCAGGCGAAGGCGGCTCCGGATGGGGCCAGGTCAGGCCGACTGCGTTCTGGCGACGGACGAGACGCCGGAGCTGTGGTCGAGGACGGCCGGGGCGTTACGGCCGCAACAGCGCTTGTACTTTTCGCCCGATCCACAGGGGCAGGGGGCGCTGCGGGGAATGGCCTGAGGTTCTGGGGCCATGGCCTTGACGGGTCGGACAGAAGACGTCTGCGCATTGGCTTCGATTGTGGGTTCGGGGACGACGACCGTGGGCTTATGGCCGGAATTGGGTTCGTCCGTCCGTTTTGGCAGGATCAGTGAGGCTTCGAACTGCGAGCTGATCTCGCGGGCGCGATGGCGGCTGAGCTTCTCCTTGGTTTGCATCCAGCCCTGGTAGGCGCGCTCGTATTGGCGTTCGAATTTGGCTTCGTACGTCAGAAACCGGGCGAACGTCGTGTCGCGGTGGAGCGAGTCGAAGGCCAGCGCCTGGAGGTGGACGGGGGTGAGGGTGGGGCGGGCGGCGGCAAGTTCCTCGATCTTTGCCGTGAGCAGGACTTCCTGGTGGGCTCGGACGCGGCGGAGGCGCCATTCGGCATCGGCCATCTCGCGGACGAAACGTTGGTCGGAGAGATCCTGGACGTCGAAGTGGGTGGTCAGTTCGTCGAGGAGTTCCTCGTATTCGGCGGGGTCGTCGCCGGGGAGCAGGACGGATTGCGAGCGGAATCCGTAGCGGAGGTTGTTCTGGGCCGAGCGGGCTTTGCCCTGTTCGGAGCGGGGGCCGGTGGAGTGTTGCGCGTTGGCGCGGTTGGCGATGATCTGGGCGGCGGATGCCATGGTGGAGTTTCCTTTCCTTGGGAGTCAAACATTGGGGTGGCTTGGGCCATCCTTATTTCCATTGTTTGGGAGGGGCTGGTAGGGTATCTCGCCAAGCTATTGATTCCACGTGGGTAAGATGGTGAACCGGCGGCGGAGCTGATCAAGGTATTGTCGTGGCGGGCTGTGTGTTGCCGTGTCCTGGTGACTGGGGACATTCTGCTGGCGCTGTCATATTAGTCTTGAGCCTATGAACTGTTTTTGCGCGATGGCGGGAGCCATGTCACTGGCACTGCTGCCGGTGTCGGCATCGGACTGCACCGATCTCCTCGGCCTGAAGACAGTGGCTGCGGAGATCACGTTGGCCGAACCGGTGGGGGGTGGCGCGTTCAGTCCGCCCGGAGGCGCACCGATCGCAGGGCTGCCTGCGTTCTGCAGGGTGGCTGCCACCCTGAAGCCAACCGCGGATTCGTACATCCGCATTGAGGTGTGGATGCCGGCCAACGGGTGGAACGGCCGCTTCCTGGGTACGGGCAATGGCGGTCTTGCGGGGCGGATCATCTATCCCTCGCTCGCTGCGGGGGTGCGGTCCGGCTATGCGGTCGCCAACACCGATATGGGGACCTCCACGCCGCCAGGTTCGAATGCCGCGGCCTTTATCGGTCATCCTGAAAAGTGGGCTGACTGGGGTTATCGTGCAACCCATGAGATGACTTTGGTAGCGAAGCGAATCGTCCATGCGTTCTATGGACGGAGCGCTCAGCACGCCTACTTCACCGGGTGCTCCACCGGCGGCGAGCAGGCGCTGATGGAAGCGCAGAAATACCCTGCCGACTATGACGGAATTGTTGCGGGTGGGGCCGCGAACAATCGCACCCGGGTCCACACCAGCATCCTCTGGAACTTCGCCGTCGCGCAGAAGGAGCCTGCGTCTGCCCTCTCCACCGCAAAGCTGGCCACGTTGGCGAATGCTGTGCTCGCCGCCTGCGACGGGAAGGACGAAGTCCGGGACGGCTGGCTGGACGATCCGCGAAGATGCGAATTCGATCCTGCGTCTCTAGAGTGCACCGGCCCGGACAATGACGGTTGTCTCACCAAAGCACAGGTCCAAACAGTTCGACGCATCTATGAGGGGCCGGTGAATGCGCGAACGGGTGAGCAAATCTATCCCGGCACTCCTCGAGGCAGCGAGTTGGGGTGGGCGGGTTTCAGTACGCCCCGTGCCGCTCCGAGTGCGGCGCCCTACGCGCCCATTTTTCAGTGGGTATGGGGCGCGGAGTGGGACTGGCGCAAGTTCGATTTCGACCGTGACGTGGCAACTCTCGATGCAAGACTTGCGAAGACCGTAAACGCAACCGCTCCCGACCTGAAACAGTTCCGGAAGATGGGGCACAAGTTGATCGCCTATCATGGCTGGGCCGACTCGCTGGTGGTTCCCGAGGAAGCGACAAAGTACTTGGGGTCAGTGATTTCCCGCGAGCGACTGGTGGACGTGAGCACTTTCTATCGGCTCTTCATGGTTCCCGGGATGGCGCACTGCGGTGGAGGCTCCGGTCCGAACAGCTTCGATGCGTTGGGCGCCGTCGTTGACTGGGTGGAGCGCGGCATCCCGCCTGAAATGATGGTTGCTACGAAGTACGTCGAGGACAACAAGGCGAAAGGTGTTGCCGTTCAGCGCCCCATCTGCGCATACCCGCTGGTGGCCGTTTACAAAGGGACGGGCAGCACGAATGATGCGACGAGTTTCGTCTGCGCGGCGGGCAAGCCGTAGCCGCACCCTACTGTTTGCGGCCGGCGGCGCGGTTCCGGCTTTCCGGTCCGAGATAGAGGGCCCCAGTTGCTCCGCTGTGCCTTTGATCCTATCGCTTTGGAGGCGATCGCGAAGGAATTCGATTGGCTGCTATTGAGGGTTCGCCTTCTCCAGTCAGGCGCACCTTCCGATCGTGTTTCGCCAGCCGGATGACACCCGGAACCAGGACATGGCCTAGAAGGCGTCGCAACTGAGGGGCGACACTGCGACACTGGGGGCGACTGTGGCGGTGACTTGCGATCATGGATGTGAAGATGGACGACCTCGCTTTCGTTCGGCTTGAGGACGGTGAACTCCGGCTGGAGTTTGTGAAGTTTGCGCCGCATCCCGTGCACAAAGTGCCGACGTATTTCTTCCGTATGGTTCATGTGCAGACGGGAGAGGAACTCGGCGGCATCAATTTGCGCGCTGGGTCCACCGCTCATATCGAGCTCTATGCCGGTCACATCGGGTACAGCGTGTACCCGGCCTACCGAGGCCATCGTTATGCCGCTCGGAGTGTTCGGCTGCTGGCGCCGATTGCACGGCAACTTCAGTTCGAGGTCCTGTGGATCACCTGCGATCCAGAGAACGCGGGCTCCAGGAGAAGTGCTGAACTTGCCGGCGCGGAGTTTGTGGAGATCGTGGATGTGCCGGAGAACTGTATCATCCATCGGAGCGGGCACAGACGGAAATGTCGATACCGGCTGGATCTTCGGTCGCCAGGGGCATGAGTTTGTCTCGGACTCGCATCTGTCGCGGAAGTTTACGAAGATGGATGGATTGGGCCGTTACCTTCGCTGGCACAAGCCCAATTGCTTCCTCCCCTCGGTTCGTCGCGACAGTACGCAGTTCTGGCCGCCCTTACCATCCGCAGCGACTCCTCGGCAGATACGTTCTTCAGGGCCATGATCACAAATGCCGCAACCTTCTCCCGATCGATGTTGCACAACTCCGCCATGTTCTTCCAGAGTTCCGTTTCCGGCATCGAATCAGCGGCCCTAAGGTCTAGAGTGCTCTCTTTCTCGTCGATTGGAATCCCAGCGAGTTCTGGAGTACTGCGCAACCGCCATATCGTGTCACCCAGGCTCGGACGGGATCGGCTCTCCCAGTCGATTCCGACCACATTGTCCTGAAGGTCCCACGCGAGCCAGAGGGTCAGCTTCCCCTCGTGCCGTCTCCTCGCATCAAGATCAGCGATCACGTTTGAGAGGTCCCGAGCGGTTTCCTTTGTCAGTTCCACACGCAACGTCTCTTTCACTTCCACCCAGTCGGCGCGCATGGATTGCGGATAGTGAACAACTGATCGCAACGCGGTGATGCCGACAATCTGAGCCGGCTCGATCGCCACAAATCTGACATAGCGTTCGGCCTCTTTGCCATATCTCTGCAGAAGTGGCGCGGCGAGTATTCTCACAATTAAGTGACCATTCCACACACCCAAGTTCATGGGTACGGGGGTGACGAAGAACCAGCACAAGATTGAGGCCTGAAAAGCGAGGGGTAGACCTAGAGTCAAGAACATGGGTAACTGAGTCGAAGCGAGTCCGAACCGATAGCGCAGCAGAGCCAGCGAAATGGCGGACCCTGCGAGCCAGATGTACAAGCGCTTCGAGGACCCATTCACCATGAAATCTCCGGCGGTTTTCCTTCTGGCCCGCCAAAGGCGTCGAAACTCCTGCAGGGTGAAGAACTCCATATATCGAGACCATGCTCCGGTCCGCCGTTGCTCCCTCACCTTATCATCCTGGACCTTGCCGCAAGGCCAGGGTTGGCGCCGCCCGGGGTATCAGCCTGCTAGAATCCAGTGGCCGGTTAGGGCGTCGTGTCGTCGGTCCTTGATCTGGAATCGACTACCGCGCTGACCAGACCGATTTCGGCGTCAGGGGGTTGAAACAGATGCTCAGATGCTGGCTTCGTGGGGCGATCCTCGTCGCACTAGCATTGGCTCCCGCTGGCCTCGCATGTAGCGGACAGATTGCCGACAAGGATTCCCGGTTGCGGTTTCTTGGGCATCTCCCCGGAGTTCCCGATGGGCCGCCTACTGTAACGAGATTCACATCGACTACACAAGGGTGGGCTTGGGTACGAGGGACGGCCCGGCTTTGGGCTACCGAGGATGCTGGCGCAACCTGGCGCAATGTGGCATTGCCAACTGCGGCCGAAGGAGTCAGTTATCTGATAGATGTATTTGCGAAGTCGTCAAAGGAATTTGTCATCTGGCTGGATCAGTCTCTCCTCCGAACGCTCGACGGTGGTGAGCACTGGATCTCGCTGGCGCTCCCGAGTAGTCCGCAGAGCCTGTCGGCGCTGGCGTTCCAGGGCGATCAAGGGTTGGCTGCCTTGGGACATGACTTCACGATTCGCGATGGGTTTCGCCGGCAGCGGATCTACAGCACAACAGACTGGGGAACGACATGGCAACTGCGGTGGGACGGACGTACCGACTTTGGCCCACAGCATCGGACTCTGATCAAGCGGATTCAGTTTGCCGGTGCGAGTCACGGTGTGGCATTGGGTGACCAGATGGTGCTGGTGACGAGGGATGTCGGAAGAACTTGGCGTCCCGGACGATTCCAACCAGACGGCGCGGCCGGGGAGAACGGCCGTGAAAATGCCCAAGTGTTCCTCTTGAACAGCAGCACCGGATGGCTGTTGGAGAGAACTGGCGGTCTATTCCAGACAGCCGACGGTGGCAAGAATTGGAGCAAAATTCTGGACGCGGGCGGAGAATGGGTCTCCGGAGGTCCATCCGCTCCAGGTGGGGGCCTTGTGCCGCCCGACTTGTATTTCGACTCCGAAACGCATGGGTGGCTCGTCGGCAATGATTCGGGGCTCTATGAGAGCAGTGATGGGGGGAGACATTGGTCGCGACTGAGAGGCGACGGATTCATGCAGCTGGATTGCTCGCCCGCCGCTGGTTGCATGGTCTCCACCTTCGATCACATGTTGTACGGCTTGGTTTCCGGGCAGCGCTAGCAGAGGCCATCGGACCGTTGAAAATGAGACAGCACAGGACGGCGATCGAGAGCTGCTCGCTTGGGTTCTGTCGCGGTTGGGGCCGGTTGGGGCGAGGCCCCTGGGCAGCAGAGCGGCGTTAGTGTCGGGCTACTGACTCCTTGCCCTGTTCACTTTCGACTCCCTTGCCACAACTCCGGCAAATTTCCGCGGCGGGGTCAGGGAAGTGCAAAGATTGAGACAGAATGAGACGCCCCTCCGGTTTCATTGCGCTTGTGTTTGTCGTCCTCGCTCCGGCGTTTGCGCAACTCCCTGAAGAAGTGGCGCGGAAGTTTGCCGAGGCCGAGAAGCGGATCGTGCGGCTTCCACCTACCGCGTTCCCGGAACTGCCTGGCCAGGTGGTCCGCGCGCTTCAACGGCGCGGTTGCACGATTCCACAACCAGCGCTTGCGACGAGCCCGCACAACGTCCTCAAGGGCGAGTTCGCCAAGCCGGGTCAAACCGATTGGGCCGTGCTTTGCTCGGTCAAGGGTGTCTCCCGCATTCTCGTTTTCTGGAACGGTTCCGAGAAGGACCCCGCGGCTATCGCCTCGTCGGAGGATCGGAATTATCTACAGGGGATTTCCGAGACTGCAATCGGTTACTCTCGGGGGATCTCCGCTGTCGGCAAGGACGTGATCGAGCGCCACCATCGGGCTTACGGCGGACCCACGCCTCCGCCCATTGACCATCAGGGTATTGACGATGCATTCCTCGAAAAGGCGTCGGTGACGTGGTACTTCCACGGCGGACGGTGGATGAAGTTGACGGGCTCGGATTAGCAGGGCACGGCGCCCTCACTGACATATAAGCGAGCTCCGCTGTCTCGACGCGGTGATTGGCCGCCGCAGTGCGCGCCGCAACCAAGGACCGTTGATGGCCGCGAAGCGGATGTCTGGTCCCCGCGGTGCGGGGCAGCCCCAACCTTCGGTTTGGGGGAACCCTTGGTTTGGGCGGATCGTGTGGTGCGGGGCAGCCCCAACCTTCGGTTTGGGGGAACCCTTGGTTTGGGCGGATCGTGTGGTGCGGGGCAGCCCCAACCTTCGGTTTGGGGGAACCCTTGGTTTGGGCGGATCGTGCGGTGCGGGGCAGCCCCAACCTTCGGTTTGGGGGAACCCTTGGTTTGGGCGGATCGTGCGGTGCGGGGCAGCCCCAACCTTCGGTTTGGGGGAACCCTTGGTTTGGGCGGATCGTGTGGTGCGGGGCAGCCCCAACCTTCGGTTTGGGGGAACCCTTGGTTTGGGCGGATCGTGCTGGGCGGGGCAGCCCCAACCTTCGGTTTGGGGGAACCCTTGGTTGGGCGGATCGTGCGGTGCGGGGCAGCCCCAACCTTCGGTTTGGGGGAACCCTTGGTTGGGTGGATCGTGTGGTGCGGGGCAGCCCCAACCTTCGGTTTGGGGGAACCCTTGGTTTGGGCGGATCGTGTGGTGCGGGGCAGCCCCAACCTTCGGTTTGGGGGAACCCTTGGTATAGGGGAACCCTTGGTTTGGGTGGGTCGTGCGGTGCGGGGCAGCCCCAACCTTCGGTTTGGGGGAACCCTTCGGTTTGGGGGAACCCTTGGTTTGGGGGAACCACTGGTTGGGTGGATCGTGCTGGGGGGAGTGTGGGGCTCCAAGCGAGTGGATCAGCGGCCCTTCCAGTCGCTGATCACGGACTTCACCTTGCCGCTGGGCTCTTGAGGTAGCCTGTCGACCGCCTCCACGGATACCCGGATCTGATCGCCTAAAACGGCTGCCATCTGCGTGCGCAGGTCGGCCGGCATCGGCGTTGCTCCACTCGCCCAGACCACTTTGAGAGCGAACTCGTCTAGTGCGTTCTGGACCACCTGCACTTGGGTGAGACCGGCAATGGCCTGCAGTCTCGGCAGGATGGTAAGGGCGTGGAGGCGGGTTCCTCCAGGCCGATCGATCAGGTCGTCGAGGCGGCCATCAATGTCAGCAATGAGTGGCAAGGTGCGGCCACAGGCGCATTGTCCCGTGCTTTGAGTGACCAGGTCGCCGAGCCGGTAGTTCATGACCACCGTCGCGCGATTGATCAGGTTTGTGAGAATCAGCTGGCCCCGTTCGCCAGGAGCTACATCGACGCCCGACGGGTCGACGACCCGAACATCCACCTTGTCGATGCTGATGTGGAAACCCTTCCGGACCTCGCACTGGAAGCCGATGCGCAGCGCCTCGACGGCTTGATAGGTGCTGACGACGGGGATCCCCAGATCCGCCTCGATCAGGCGGCGGTCGTTCGCAGTCATTGCGTCCGCACCATAGGTGACGACTTTGGGCCTCTCGAAGTGGCGTTCTGTTTCGCAGACCCAGCGGAGGAAGGCTCCGAGATGAGATCCGATGCCGCGGTAGACCTGAGGACGGAATTCGTTTACGGCAGCGAGCAGGTCGGGATAGGCCTGCGCGGGCGAGAAGAGGCGGCGCGTGAGATCGAGGCTGCGCGGATTCCACATCCGGTTCTCCCAGAAATGGCGAATCTGGTCTCCGGCGCTTCCCTGGCGTTTGAAGACGGCTTCCCGGTAGGCCGTCTCTTTCCCGATGAACTGGCGTAGGACCAGGCGTTGCCGGCGGCCGGCGGCAAAGGACTCGAAGAGGGCCTGCGTGTCGTGTCGAAAGGAACGAAGGCGTCCCGAGGTGCCGCTGGAAAGCAGTGTGAGGCCGTCGCGAGAGGCGTAGGCCGAAGACGCGAACCGTTCCGGGTGAAGGGCGAGATCGAGTTTGTCGACCAGAGGCAGGCGGCGCAGATCGGCCACGGTGCGGAGATCGCCGGGCTCGGCTCCGGCAGCTCGCAGCCATTCGCGATAGTAGGGGACGTATTCGTACGCGTGGCGCACCAGAGCCCGGAATCGGGCGGACTGCCGCTCGCGCAAGCGCTCCTCAGGGAGATAGGCGACGCCGGTCTCGCCCAGAGACAGACGGGCCAGACGGAACGTGTTGGCGGCTCTTTCAAGAACGCTGGTCAAGGCTTAGTATACCGAGGTGATTCGCTCGGAGGTTCTGTGAGAGAAATGAAGTGGTGTTAGTTTCAGGTCTTCCGGTTACGCCCGTTCCCGCGCTCCGCTTCGAGAGGTGTGGCCCTCGTTCCGGTCTCCGTCTTCCTTCCTCGATGGGGAGCGCGGAGGAATGAGCCAAGCCACTGTCTCCAGCGGTCACCAACGATTCCTGTGGATGCTCGCCATTCTGTGGGGCGCCACGTTGTTGCCTTATTTAAGCCCTCACTACTCCTTTGGTTGGGACTCCTCACAGTTCGACCGTGCGGTGACTGACTTCGACATTGCCCGGCACCAGCCACACCCGCCGGGCTATCCGTTGTGGGTAGTTGCCCTCCGCGGACTGGCCCCGATTCTCGGGAACCCCAACACGGCGCAGGTTGTCGTGGCGTTGCTGTTCACACTGGCGGGACTCTGGTTCTTCCGGGCCCTGGCGCGTGATCTGTTAGGAGAGCGCGCGGCCTGGCCCGCGACGTTGCTGGTGGCGTTCTCGCCTCTCATCTGCCTGTACGCCAGTTCATCTCAGGTGTACGCGGTCGATTTTTTCGTCTCGTGTTTCGCTGGGTGGGTTACCCGCGAACTTGGCTTGGGCAGGACACAGCGTGCGGTGCCAAGCCTGGCCGTGGTGGCGCTTGCCGCCGGCTTCCGGCCCAGTGGGGTGGTCTTTCTGTTTCCTCTATTGGGCATCGGTCTCTGGCAATGCTGCCGTAAGCAGCCGGGGCGGGCAGTGATGGGTATCCTTGCCGGAGCAGCCTGCTGGCTGGCCTGGCTTACACCGACGGCGCTCCTCTCCGGAGGTTTCGGGGCGCTGGCCGCCCTCAATCACGATCAGGTCCAGCGCAGCTTCAGCAAGACTTCGGTTCTCTACTCGGCGCCGGCGATTGTGCATCTGCACATGGCGATTGACGTGTGCGTCTACTTTGCCGTGGCGATCGCCGGCTTCCTGCCTGCGCTGGCCGCGGCTCTGTGGCCCCGCGACCGCAGGGTCGTGGACGAGCCGGCCCGCTCCGGGCCGTCGTGGGCGACGCCGACGTTCTTTGCCCTTTGGATGGCTCCCAATCTGGCCTTGATTTACCTGTTCCATTGCAGCCAGCCTGGATACCTTCTGCTGTCTCTTCCGCCGCTGTTCCTATTGCTCGCCTGGCTGGCCCGCCACACCATCGGCGATTTGCGGCTGGCTGCCGCCGGTATCGCCGTCGCCCTGCTGGTGGGCCACTTCCCCTACGAGCGATTCATGGATCCCGCACAAACAACATTGCCATTTGTTGTTCTGCGCGCCACGCCGCGTATTTCCGGGTTGGTTGAGGCTTCGCAGCGGGAGATCCGGAGCCTGATCGATGCCATGCCTGGACGCCCGGAGGAGAAACTGGTGTTCTGCCTGCTGCGGCGATTTGAGGCGCCCAACATCCGGACCGTGACCTACGATTTTCCCGATGTGGCTTGGGCCGATCTTGGAGGCCCTGGACTCCGCGTGTTCCTTCCGGGCCAAGACGTCCCCTTGTCCCGTCCATCCGCCTCTGTCCGATCTGTAGGTCTGGTTTGTGACGGGGCGGGCCTGCCGGCCACGGTCCGCGCGCAGTTTCCGGGCGCTCAACGAGTGGCCGGAAATCAACTGTTTTCGTTCTGGACGGTGGCTTGGAGTGCGGATAGCAGGAATTGACTGATGCCGTTTTCCGGCGACATCCGGTCTGCTGGTGGGCGACTGCTCACGACGATATCCTCCGAACCACCCTGCAGTCCGTGACCAGCCTGCAGGGTGTTACCGCGTGAGCAGCCGTCCCGTAATAAACTACTGACCTTCGCAGCTCACGTTGTTATTCCAGTCCACGAACGCGCCGTTGGGGTTGTCGCGCCAGGCCCAGACGTGCAGTTCGAAGAACGCGGGGATGCCATAGCGGTTTGGGCTATTCACGAGTTGGAACGCCTGACCCTCGAGCATCGGGGGCGCGGTGTGAGTCTTCATCCAGGTGGCGGCGTCCACGATGAACTCGACGCCCACCAGGCGCATGGCGCCGTTCGACGGCTCATAGATCAGGGCCTCAGGACGGGCCGCGTCGACCTCGCCGTCGGCCACCAGCGTGCCGTTGATGTAGTGGATACCCATCGCCCCGTGATCGGGGCCGCTGACGCAGCCAAAGGCCGGCATGTAGCCAGCGCCGTTGGTAGCGTTGACGTCGATGAACTGCCGCGTGGCGGTGCGCACCATCTCCACAAGTTTGGCCGGGATCCTGTTTCCGTGGCCGCTGTGCATGTCCTTCATGTCGTCAGTTCCGCCGAAGAGCGTCACGGCCGTGGCAAGAATGGCCGGCAGCGCCACTCCCAGATGGCGCATGAGCGTTCTGCAGCTGAGAATCTCGAATTGTCTCGTCATTGTACTGTCCTTTGGAATTCGCAATCGAAGCTCGTTGCATACAAGCGATGCATGCCCTGAGCCCCTCCACTCATGCAAGCGAGAGAGAGCCGAGAAGTTAGCGGATGGCCGGCAGGTTTTTTTGCTGGCGGGCGACAGCGGTCAACGGGAGGGTTGGTGTAGTGGGCAGCGTTCCGGCGCGCTCAGGGACGGGGTGCGTCGCCGCGTCCAGTTGACGCTGAACGACGGTGTTGGCGGGCTGGTTCGTCTTCCAATGGCGCCACAGCTCCAGGCGTTCCCTGCGGTACTCTCCGGCCTGTTTCTCGTCTCCGGACGCCGACAGGAGGTCCGCGATGCGGGCCAGTTTCAGCGACGTTCGAACGGCATTGTCGAGGTCAGTGCGTTCGTCCGTCTCGCGGCCGGCGCGGATCAGGCGCAGAGCCTCCTGATAGATGGTGGCTGCATCCCGACTGCGTCCGGCCGCGGCGGCCAACTCGGCCTGAGCACGCCAGATGGTCTCTCCGACGGAACTCGAGCCGAATCGCTTCGGCGGCCAGCCCTCGCGGGAGGAGCCGCGGATTACGGCAACAGCCGCGTCGAACTTGCTCCGGCCTTCCGTGTGCTTACCCATTTTCGCGAGGGCAATGCTGCTTTCCAGGTTGAGCTTGAGCCGATACTCCGTCACGTAACGGTTGGACTCCGGAGCCGCCGTCAACCCTTGCAGTCCTTCGCCAAAGGTGTCGAGCGCGGACTGCGCGTTGGTCAAGAGGAGAATCTGGCCCAGCTTCAGGGCGGTTTGCGCCAAATTCACCCGCGCTTCCGCGTCGGAAGGGTTTTCGGCGATGATCGCATGGAGAATCCCGGAGGCCTCTCTTAGTGAGCGGGCGCCTTCGGTGAAGCGGCCCAGACTCAAGCCGCCCGCTTCGCCCAGCACCAGTCCTCGCACGTAGGCAATGTCCTGGCGCTCCCGACGGGCCTGCTGATTCTCGGGATCGCGGGGCAGCTCCGCCGTTGCTTTGTCGAGGGACTCGAGCGCCTGGTCCAACTCGCCCGCATATCGCTGAGTGGTGCCATGAACCCGAAGACTCGAGGCCGCGTAGACCTGTGCTTCGGGTGTCCGCAACCGTCGGGCCCGGGCGGTTGCGATGGCTGTGTTCCAGCCGCTGTAGCGGAGCGCCTCCGCTGTTCGCCCGGCGTTCAGCAGCGATCGGGCCGCCACGGCATAGATGCGTGACACCACCGTCTGTTCAGCCTCTGAGCCGGTGCTGTGTTCCAGGTATTTTGCCAACTCATCAGCAGTCTGCGTGGCATGTTGGACACTGCCGCCCTTCTCGCCGATATCGTAGAGCCGATCAGTAATCTCGCTCTGCACGGTCCACCAGGTATGGGCCGCGGAAGGACTCCAGGGTTCGGCCGCGCGCACCTCGTTGAGCAGGCCCTCCGCTTTCCGCAGTGAAGCGAGGGCTTCGCGATGCAGGCCAAAGCTGCTTTTGGAGCGTTGGGCCTGCACTTCCGCGACGCGCAAGTAGGCGGCCGCCAGCTCGGCCCGCAGACTCATGTCGCGATGGACCTCGGCGCTGAGCCGGTCGAGCGATTCAACTACCGATGTGACGAGGTACTTTCGCGCCTCCAGACTGCCCGGCGTGTCGCGCAGACTCTTCTCCACGTCGAGGACGGCCGCGGCAAACCCGCGAACGTCGGCGAAGCGCCGTTCGGCCACAGCCCGCTGTTGCTGGGCCAGAATCAGCCCGATGGTCAGGCTCGCGACAACGGCCGCCGCGGAGGTGGCCTGAATCCAGAAACGGCGCATGAACCTGCGAGCCCGATACCAGTTGTTGCCCGATCGTGCTTCCACTGGCTTTGACTCGAGGAAGGCGCGCAGATCCTCTGCGAAGGCCCGCACCGAGGTGTAGCGCTCCTCCGGTTCCAGGCGCGTGGCCTTCCGCAGGATGTGGTCGAGGTCGGTGGGAAAGTTCCGAGCCCCATCGGTCTTTAGTTGGTCCTGCGTTGCGTGGACGTCAGACTCGTGCGGAGAGCGTCCCGTCAGGAGCTTGTGGAGTACCGCGCCCAGAGAATAGATGTCCGTGGCCGTAGTCTGGCTGGCGCCGCGCATCTGCTCGGGGCTGGCATAGCTGGGCGTGGCCAGTAGTTCTTGTGTCTGGGCCGTGCCGCCATCACTCTCCAACAGCCTCGCGATGCCGAAGTCGAGCAGTTTGGGGTGGCCGGAGGAATCCACCAGGATGTTGGAGGGCTTGAGATCACGATGGATGATCAGATGCTGATGCGCGTGCGCGACGGCATCACACACGGACAGGAACAGCAGGACCACTCTTTGCAGGTCGAGACCGGCGCAATAGACGTCGATGGGGTCGCCCTCGACGTATTCCATGACGAGGAAGGGCTGGCCCGTATGGGTGTGCCCGGCGTCTTTCACTCGGACGATGGACGGATGGTTGAGGGATGCCAGGATCTCGCGCTCGCGCAGAAAGCCCGCCCGCCAGGCGAGATCGTGGCCGGCGCGAAGCAGTTTGATCGCGACACTCTGTTGGATCTCGCCATCAGTTCGTTCGGCGAGATAGACCGCCCCCATGCCCCCGGAGCCGAGCAGGCGAATCAGGCGGTAGGGGCCGCAGTAATCCGACGAAGAACTAGCGGAGAAGCCCAGGCTCTCAGGCGCAACATCCATCTTGTGCACTCAGTATCACATGGCGGCCATCGGTTATCCCGTCAACATATGTCACGGAAGCTTCTGCTATTTCAGTTATTGCCCTCTGAAATTTACATGTATGATGCGGGCCAGCGACATCGACGGGTTTACAGTCCCGCGTAAAGTGGAGCGGCGTCTTCTTTGCTATCGAGCAAGATGGCGGCGCAGCCAAGCCTGGGCCAGACGCAAATCGTGACGCACAATGTGGACCGACTGCCCAACGGCCCGGGCTGTTTCCTCGGCGGTCATGCCGCCGAAGTAGCGCATTTCCACTAACTGCGCCAGGGACTTGTCTTCCTGGGCGAGTTCGTCGAGGGCTCTGTTGAGTCTCAGGATGTCGAACTGCTCCAGGCCGCCATTGCCGGCGACCGCAAGGCCCGTCGTCAAGGGGACAGCATCGTTGGCGCGCTTCAAGGTGGCTCTAGCGCGAGCATGATCCACCAGTACCTGGCGCATCACTCTCGACGCTACGGCCAGGAAATGCGCTCTGTCCTCATATTGTTGTTCCTGGCCACCAATAAGCTTGACGTATGCTTCGTGCACCAGAGCGGTGGGCTGCAGAGTGTGGCCCAGACGCTCGTTTCGTAGTTTCATCGAGGCTATACGGTGCAATTCGCCGTATAGAAGATCCACCAATTCAGGTAACGCTGTTTCGCTCGTCACGGGAAGGCCTTCCATGCTTCCGAGGCATGTCAGATGATACTTCTTTAATTATACTACTTCTGGTAGGATTGACTCAAACCGGCCCCCTTTGCACCTGTAATGAATCACGAACTGCGAACTTTGTTTCACGAGCTGGTAGAACTTACTCCGGCTGAGCGTGAAAGGGTTCTCCAGAGTCGGGGTGTGGGGCCCGAGTTGCGCGCCGAAGTCCAATCGCTGCTGCACTATGAGACTGGCGGGATCGAGGGCTTAACAGGCCTGGTTGCCGGAGCCGCCGGCGATTGGCTGAATAGTGTGAGCGGACCGGAGCCGGACCATTGCGGACCCTACCGGTTGCTGCGGCCGCTGGGCTCCGGCGGAATGGGCGTTGTCTACCTGGCTGAGCGGACCGACGGCGAAATCCAGCAAACCGTAGCGGTGAAGCTGCTCCGTCATGCGCATCGCCCCGCCTGGCACAGCCGCTTTCTGAGGGAACGTCAACTGTTGGCGTCCCTGCAGCACCCCTCCATCGTTCACGTGGTGGATGCCGGTCACACCGAAGATGGCCGGCCCTATCTGGCGATGGAGTATGTGGAGGGGGTCCCCATCGACGCCTACGCCGCCAGCATCAGCGTGGAGAGCCGATTGAAGCTCTTTCTGCAGGTGTGCGAAGGAGTCTCGCACGCGCACCGGCATCTGATCATTCACCGCGATCTGAAGCCTTCGAATATCCTGGTGAGTCCGTCCGGCGCCACGAAGTTGCTGGATTTCGGGATCGCGCGGCTGATGGATGAAACGGGGGACGTCACTCAGACGATTGAGCGACTGTTGACGCCGCACTACGCCAGCCCGGAGCAACTGTCGGGCGCCGCGCAGACCACAGCGACCGATGTGTATTCGCTCGGCGCCGTTCTTTACAAGCTGCTGACGGGCGAGCCGCCTCGCGAGGACTCTCCGTTCGGTGCCAGTGAGGAGTTGGTTCCAGCCAGCCGTAAGAATCCGGAGGTGCCGAAGGACCTCGATTTTGTGCTGCGGAAGGCGTTGCGTACCGAGCCCGAGGAGCGATACGGATCGGTGGACGAGCTTGCGAGCGACATCCGCGCGGTGTTGGAGTGGCGGCCGGTCCAGGCGCGCTCGGGTGATGCCTGGTATCGGACGAGACGGTTCCTGCGCCGCTTCTGGGTGCCGGTGACGGCAGCGGTTGTGGTGCTGATGAGTCTTTCCGCCGGCGTGTATGTTGCCAATCGGGAGCGCGCGGTGGCCGAACGCCGGTTTCGCGATGTGAGGGCACTGGCTCGCAAACTGTTTGATATCGACCGCGAAGTCGCGCAACTGCCCGGCGGATCCAATGGCCGGCAATTGATTGTGGACACGGCGCTGGGGTACTTGCGACGAGTAAGCGCGGATGTGCGCATGGATCCTGAGTTGGCGCTCGAGGTCGGCGCCGCCTACATGCGAGTGGCGCGAGTGCAAGGAGTGGGGATTTCGACGAATCTCGGACAGACCGGCAAGTCGGACCAGAGCGAACAGAAGGCACAGACGCTGGTGGAATCGGTGCTGGCGGCGCAACCACGGAATCGCGCCGCTCTTCTGCTGGCAGCGCAGATCGCGCATGACCGTATGATCCTGGCCGGCGACGGGCATCGCGAGGACGAGGCGCTGCGGTTCGCGCGGAAATCGGCGGAGAGTCTTGGGCGGTATCTCGATTCCGGGAACACGGCCGGCCCACCGGAAAACATGGAAGCGCAGCAGGCGATTATCACGGGCATCAACGTCGCCAATCGCTACCGGTTGGCTGGCCGGTTCGACGAGGCGCTGCAACTTTGCTGGCGAACCATCGATTTCGCGCATGCGACGAACTGGGAGCCGCAAGCCGGGGCCACGCTGATGATCGTTGCTATGACGCATCGCGCGCGAGGAGATCTCGATGAGGCATTGCGGGCAATTCGCGAGTCGGTGAGGATTCTGGAACCGGCGGCCGGGGAGCAGAGGAATGGGCGGCTGCTGCCGTTTGCCCTGGCTCTGGTGCGGGCGGGCCAGATTCTGGGCGAGGACGAAGGCATCAGCCTCGGCCGAGCCAAGGAAGCCGAGGAGTACCTGATGCGGGCGTTTCGAATTGCCGATGAGTATGCCCGGCGGGATCCGAAGGATTTTCTCAGCCAGTATCGGGCTTTCACGGCCGAAACGACCGCGGCGGACATCGTGCGGCACACGGACCCGCGGCGGGCGTTGGCCCTGTACGACGACGGGATCAAACGTTTGGCGGGTTCCAAGGACAATGCGGGTTGGCGCCGGAACGAGGCCGCCACGCTGGCCGCGTCTGTATACCCGCTGATTCAGCTCGGACGCCATGCCGAAGCCCGGCGGCGTTTGGACGTGGCCCTTGAGCACCTGGCGGCGCTGAAGCTATATCCGGCGCAGGAGATCGAACTGGGCTCCGTGGCCATGCAAGTGGTGCGAGCGCGGGCGGAGTTGAAGGCGGCCGGCGGCGATGTCCGGCGGAGCGCCGAGGACTATCGAGCGCTGCTCGATCATGTCTTCGCGTCACATCCGGAGCCAGAGACGGACCTGGAAGATGCCGTGGAGTTGTCGAACCTATACAGGGCGGCGGCGCGGATGCAGCGGCGGGCGGGGCCGGTGGACCGTGCCATGGAGCTCGAAGCGCGGCGCCTGGCGCTGTGGCAGTCGTGGAGCGGCAAGTCTCCGAAGAACGGCTTTGTCCATCGTCAATTGGAGGCGGCGAGGCTCAGGTAGGTCTGGATTGGGCCTGACACGCCAAGACCCCCCGCTGCCAGTGGCGTGGAGAGCGAGAGGTCTGTTGGTCAGAAGGATTGTGCGGCAGATCGGGGCGACTGTTGCCCCGCTGTTTCACTACTCAAGGCCTTGTCGCATTGTCGACCAGGACACAGCCGTCGCGGCTGGTTTGGATACTGCCGCCATCATTGCCAACGATCGTGTTGCCCACAATGCTGCTTGGGCAAATGCTGGTGAGCCCGAAGGATTGGTTCCTGACCATGGTGTTGTTGGAGGCTGAGCCGTTGGGGACCGAAATGCCCACGCCCGTATTGAACGAGGAGATGTTTCCGATTCCAACTCCGCCGCTGCCATCGAGATTGATGCCGTTGCCGGCATTCTTCAGTGCGGTGCATTCCCGAACCGTTATGGCGAGGATTCCAAATCTGCCGTTGTGGGTGGCCGCACTGTCCAGCACGGTTCCGGCCGCGACAACTCCGCCGCCTGCATTGCTGTCGAGGGTGACCTTCTCCACAAAACTACCATCGCCCGTCATCAGGATTCCGAACGCGCCCATGCCTCGCACCGTTCCGTTTACGACACGGACTCCTCGTGGGCCGGGTGCACCGTCGGTACTTGCCTGCACTCCGATCCCTGTTCCGGGCGAGGGGCAGGCGATGGGGTCGTCGGTGCAGACCGTTGGCCCAATGATGCTGAAGCCGTTCAGGTCCAGCGTGACAAATGAGGAAGTAATCTGAACCGCGGTTGTGTTGGCATCGGGTACGGTAATGTTTCCAGTCAGGCGGTACATCCCTGATTGGGAGATTGTCACGGGAAAGCCGGGCGCATCCCCCGGGGTGATGTTTCCGGCCAGGGCGCGGTTCTGGTCGATGAGAATGATTCCGTCCAGTGCGAGCAGGTTGCTTGGGATTGCGACCAGAAAGCAGGACCAGAGCAGTTGGCGCCAGGATAGACGTGGAAGTTTCATATTGTTCCTTCTTGTTGGTTGAGGTGAACTATCTGGAATGGGCGGAATGGGCGGATCGCCTATGCCGGGCCGTAGTAAACAGGGCGCTCAGGCCGGCGAGGAAGAGGCCGGCCGTTCCCGGTTCCGGAACATCCGCTGAGGCGAGCGTGGTGAGTTGGCCGTCAGCCTGAACTTCGCCCGCTGCGAACTCCGCCAGCAGGTGGAAGTCCTTCTGCTGGAAGCCGGCCAGTAGTGGCGGGCCCGAGGGAAGGCCATCGCCGGAGAAAACGCCGCCCGAGTTGTCCTGCAGAAAGAGTTCCAGTGTTATGGCACCCGAGGAGTCTGTTGCGAACACCGTGTACTGATCGACGAGCCCGTTCAGGATGCCGATGTTCAGTGAGCCCAAGGCGGTGAAGACGTGAGGGCCGATGGTGACCGTCATGCCCAAGGGGGCGTGCCAGGTGAAGCCGCCAATCGCAGGGTCAGATGGGATCAAATCCGCGGCGGAAGTGTCAAAACTGAAGCTTCCCTGGAATGGGTCGCCGGCGTTCAAGTCACCCAATGCCTCGTCCAGCGGAACCTGGGTTAGGTTGCCCGCAAAGTTAATGGTGAGTACGGCCGCGTGCGCCGGACTAATCAAGACAAGCAAGACTGCTATACAAGCAGCCGCAATGATCTTCGCCAATTGTGTTTTCCTCTCAAGGAGGCAAGCGAGATCCGGCGCGGAAGTTGGCGAGAATCGGTGGTGCTGAGACGACTCTATCGAGGACGTGGTAGCTGGGCTGCGATCGGTCTTGAGTGAGGCAATGGAGCGCAGCCAGATCGACCAGTTGACCTATACGGGCTGTCCGCTCTTGTTGCTTCAGGGCTGGGGTGCGTAAAGCAGTGTTCGTTTGAGCAGGACAGTGAGTTGGCCCGGTTTGACGCTGGTGGTCCCCACGACTTCCCAGCCGCTGCTGCCCGCGAGGTTGAGTTCCTCGACCAGCAGGCCGCCGGTGATGGGCTCAACCGCGCGTGGCGGGAAGATCTGAGTCGGTTTTCCAGCTTCGGCGATCATCATCGCGTATTCCCAACGAATGGCGGCCTGTGGCCTCAGAGCCTTCAATTCGCCGGGCCAGATGGCGACGTCGGTGCGTTCCACCGTGAGTTCGGGCCGCGGAGATGGTTTCGGTTTGGCTTCCGGCGGTTGTGCGCACACACAGCCCGAGGCCAGGAAGAAGACTACCGCGGCGAGTTTCATTCTTGCTCCTTGGCCGGGCTGCGCGCCGGGCCTGACTAGGCGAGATTCCGGATGACTGAATCAGTGAATTCGTTGGTTCCGCACGTTCCGCCGAGGTCGCGTGTCAGGTGCGTACCTTCCAGGAATGTGGAGTAGAGGGCTTTTTGCAGCCGGTCGGCAGCGGCGCCTTCACCGAGGTGGCGCAGCATGAGAATCGCCGAGGACATCAGAGCCGTGGGATTGGCGACGCCGTGGCCGGCGATGTCGGGCGCCGAGCCGTGCACGGCTTCAAAGACGGCGTGTTTTTCACCCATGTTCGCTCCGGGCACAACGCCCAGTCCGCCCACGAGGCCGGCCGCGAGATCGGAGACGATATCGCCGTAGAGGTTCGGCAGCAGGAGGACGTCGAAGGTCTCGGGGCGCATTACCAACTGCATGGACGCGTTGTCGACGATCAACTCGTTGTAGGCGATGTCGGGGTACTCAGTGGCGACCTCGCGGCAGCAGCGGATGAACAAGCCATCCGACAGCTTCATGATATTGGCCTTGTGGACCGCCGTGATCTTCCGCCGGCCGTTCTTCTGGGAGTATTCGAAGGCGTAGCGGGCAATTCGCATCGAAGCGTAGCGGGTGATGATCTTGAGGCTTTCCACGACATCCTTCACGACCTCGTGCTCGAGCCCCGAGTAAAGATCCTCGGTGTTCTCGCGAAAGATCACCATGTCGATGTTGACATCCTGGAAACGCGTCTTCAATCCGGGCAGCGTGAAGACCGGGCGAACATTGGCAAACAGGTCGAGCTGTTTGCGGATGGCGACATTGACGCTCTTGAACCCACCGGCGATGGGTGTGGTGACGGGCCCCTTGAGGGCGACGCCCGTGCGCTCGATGGATTCGAGTACATGCGGAGGCAGGCTGGTGCCGGCCTTTTCGATGATCGCAGCCGATAGCTCGGCCTTCTCCCAGTCGATTGCAACGCCAGTTGCTTCCAGCACGCGCACGGTAGCAGCGGCAACTTCCGGCCCGATGCCATCGCCGGGGATCAGAGTGATTTTGTAGGCCACCTCAACATGGTAGCAACGCGGCGGATAGTGGGAGAATAGTCGTTTATGCCCGCAGTCAAACGAGTTCTCCTCAGCGTTACAGACAAGTCCGGTCTCCTGCCCTTCGCCCAGGGGCTGGCGGCTTTGGGCTGCGAATTGATCTCCACCGGCGGCACCGCAAAGATGCTACGGGATGGCGGCCTGGCCGTGAAGGATGTCAGCGAGGTCACAGGCTTCCCCGAAATGCTCGATGGCCGGGTGAAGACGATCCATCCGCGCGTGGCGGCCGGTATCCTGGCCCGGCGCTCGGTGCCGCAACACATGGCGGCATTGGAAGAGCACGCGATTGCCACCATCGATATGGTTGTCGTGAACCTCTATGAGTTTGAGAAGGTTGCGGCGAAACAGGGCGCCCCGGTGGAGGAGTTGATTGAGAACATCGACATCGGTGGGCCGACGATGATCCGCGCAGCGGCAAAGAACTTCGAGGATGTCGCCGTCGTCACCTCGGCCGACGACTACGAGCCGGTTTTGGCGGAGTTGAGCGCTAACAAGGGTGCGCTATCCAAAAAGACGCTCTGGAACCTAGCCCGGAAGGCGTACGCGACGACAGCCAAGTATGATGCCGCCATCACTGAACGCCTGGCCTCGATCGAAGCGGCGGACGAAGGCTGGACGGACGTGAAAGAGGCGACGCCGCGGGTCCTGAACATTCACGTGCCGCGGCGGCAGGAGCTGCGCTATGGCGAGAATCCGCACCAGTCGGCGGCACTCTACGCGGCGGGCACGACGGGCATCGCCGGCTGTAAGCAATTGCACGGCAAGGAGCTTTCCTACAATAACCTGGTGGATCTGGACGCCGCCTGGCAATTGATCTGCGAGTTCAGCAATCCGGCAGCGGCCATCATCAAACACACGAATGCCTGTGGCTGCGCCGAGCAGGCCACCCAAGCCGAGGCTTATCGAAAGGCGTTCGAAGCCGATCCTGTTTCCGCCTTTGGCGGTGTGCTGGCTTTCAACCAGCCGCTGGATGAAGAGACAGCGTTGGAGGTTTCGAAGCTGTTCGTGGAGGCAATCGCGGCGCCGGGCTACAGCGAAAAGGCGCTTTCCATTCTGACTTCCAAGAAGAACCTGCGGCTAGTGACCGTCGAAGGCGGCGTGCCGGACCAGATGGTGGTGAAATCGATTACCGGCGGTTATCTGGCGCAATCCCCGGATTTGGCGTCGCTCGACCCCGCTAAGGTGCGGGTCGTAACCCAGCGGCAGCCTACCGACGAAGAGTGGGTGGCGCTGCGGTTCGGCTGGAAGATTTGTAAGCACGTGAAATCGAACGCCATTGTTTACGCCAAGGCTGGCCAGTTACTAAGCTCGGGTGCGGGCCAGATGAGCCGTGTATTCTCGGTGGAGATCGGCGCCCGCAAATCGGTCTTGCCGCTGGTGGGCAGCGTGGTGGCGTCCGACGCATTCTTCCCGTTCCCCGATGGGCCCGAGACGGCCGTAGCGAATGGTGCCACCGCCATTATTCAACCGGGAGGCTCAGTCAAAGACGCGGACGTAATTGCGGCTGCCGACCGGATGGGCATCGCCATGGTGTTCACGGGCATCCGTCATTTCCGGCACTAATCGAAAGGAAGCGGCGGGCGATATCCTGCCGCTTCGACCGTCTTCCGCATGGCTAATTGGAGCCAATCGGACGGATTTGTTTTCGTTAAGTAGTAGTAGAGATTGACCTTTCGCCAGGCGCGGGCATTTCCGCGGGGCGGCGGCAGCCGGGATTTGCTGTTACCGGGCCCGCGAGTGAACCGTCAACTCCTACTATGGACGCTCCGGCCCCCGAAGAAGTGCTCGCGCAAGTGAAGCGCATCCTGGCGGACCCTGGGTTTTCGACATCGGACCCGATGCGCAACGTGTTGCTTTACCTGGCCACTCACGGCGTGACGCAGCCTGGCAAACCGGTGAAGGAATTTGAGATCGCCACCAACGCCCTGGGGCGCGGCGACGACTACGATCCGCGAAGCGACTCGACGGTTCGGGTTGTGGCGAGCCGCCTGCGCAGCAAGCTGGCGGAGTACTACACCCAGGATGGCGTGGCTGATCCTGTGATCATCAGCATTCCCAAGGGTGCCTATGTGGTTTCCGGCAGCTACCGTCACAATGGGCACTCCAACGGCGCGTCCAATGGAGCCGGGCGCGGGCTTGGCGATTCGTCCGTCTCCCGTCGTGCGGCTTTGGCCGCCGGTCTTGCAGCCATTGCGGGGGGCGTGGGCGGCTTCCTTTTCGGGCGCCACACGACCAAGCCGGAAGTCGCCTGGCCTGTGACCACCTTCTGGCATGAGTTCCTGGATCCCGAGGCGCCGATTATCGTCTTTTCCAATCCCAAGTTCCACGGGACTGCCGCGACGGGCTTACGCCTGCCCCCCTTTGCTCCAGGCAGCAGCGGCCCGGAGAGTGTGCTGTACACGGGCACCGGCGAGGTGATGGCGGTGCGAGATATCTCACGGATGCTCAGCCGCTTGGGCGTCGACGCTCGTGTCAAGCGGGCGCAGCTTTTCACCTGGGACGACGCCGGGTCAAGCGATCTGATCTTTGTCGGTGGGCAGGAGCAGAACGAGCCCATGGCGCAATTGCCCAAGCTGGAGAAGTTCAACCTAAAGCCGGAGTCCCAAGCGCCGACGTCGATCCGTGGTGCAGTCGTGAACGCCAGCCCACAAGCAGGTGAGGAAGCGTTCTATGTTTCCAGCGAAGATCTGGAGAATGGGACGGAGTATGCGATTGTCGCCCTTACCCATGGCGTCACGCCTGACAAGCGAATTCTTCTGCTGGCTGGGGTACGGACCCTGGGGACGGAGGGCGCGGCGGCTGCGATTTGCAACCCCACTATCCTGGAGGAGATTCTGCAGAAGCTGGGTGTCACGGCCGGCGGGGTGGTCCCATCCTTCGAGGCTCTCTTTGAATTCCGCATTCGGGGCGGTGCTCCGCTGGACCCAAAACTGCGCATCCTGCACCGTAGAAACGAGCATCCGGCGAGTTAGCGCCCGCGGTCGGGGTTGTGCTGGAATGTCCTTTTGTTTCAACTGAGTAAGAGAGTAGAAACACGTTGTAACGCCTCCGAAACAGCGTTGCAACAGGTTCTGACTTACACTGTCCGACTAGCCCCTCTAGACTCGCCACATGGATGTGGAAGGCATGCTTCCATTGCGCAGGGGCGACCACGACCGAAAGGCGGAGGCATACGCCAAGATCCGCTGGAGAGTGTCCGCACCCGGTGAAACTCGGACCGGTCGCCGGTCCGCACAAGTCGCTGGCCCTTGCCGACGCCGATTGGATAGGACGCCGCTTTCCCTCCTTGAGAATGTCCACATTGTGAAACCAGTGGGGCATTCTGGCGCGATGCCGGGGTGGACAGTACTCAGAAATCCCAGACACACAACAAGTGAGGTTGTCTCGTGAATATAAACAGCAAAGCGCTAGCTTTGATTTGTTTGTGTATTTTGTCCGCCGTCAGCCCGTTCGCGGCTTACGGTCAGGTGTTGTATGGATCCGTGGTTGGCCTGGTACAAGATTCCTCCAGTGCCTCGATGCCTGGCGCCAGTGTCACGCTGACGAACAAGGGGACAGGCCAAGTCTATGAGGCCAAAGCGGATGAGGCGGGACGTTTCACGCTCTCGAACGTCCTTCCGGGCAGTTACGACCTAAAGATCGCGGCTCAGGGCTTCCGGCCCTACACCCGCACCGACGTTCTGGTGACCGCCAACACCATCGCGCGCGCAGACGTCACGATGGAAGTGGGTTCCACCACCGAACAGATTACGGTGGAGGCGTCGGCGACGGCATTACAGACCGATAAGGCCGACACGCACACCGAATTGAACTCCAAGCAGGTCTCTTCGCTGCCATTGACCGGCTACCGCAACTATCAGTCGCTGATCAATCTGGTGCCGGGCGCCACGCCGGCCGCCCTCCAGAATTCCGTCACCGACACCCCGGGCCGCTCCCTGCGGACCAACATCAATGGCACGAACGCCAACAACAACATGACGCGCATCGACGGCGCGAGCAGCGTGAACCTGTGGCTGCCTCACCACACAGGCTATGTCATGCCGGCCGAGATGGTAGACACGGTCAACGTCACCACGTCGGCTGGAGATGCCGAACAGGGCATGGCGGGCGGCGCCTCCATCACGCTCATCACGAAGTCCGGCACAAACCAGTTCCACGGCAGCGCCTTCGAATATCACGACGACCAGCATCTGAAAGCCCGCAACTACTTCCAGGCGGCGGGCGTCGACCAGCCGTTGAGCATCTACAACAACTACGGCGGCACCATCGGCGGCCCCATCAAGAAGAACAAGTTGTTCTTCTTCTACAGCTTTGATGGTACGCGGCAACGGCAGGGCGCCGTGGGTACCTATTCGGTGCCGACGGCCGATATCCGCAACGGCAACTTCGCGGCCACCGGCACCACGATATATGACCCAGCCACCGGCAATGCGGATGGCAGCGGGCGCACGCCCTTTGCCGGCAACGTGATCCCGACCAGCCGTATCAGTCCGATCGCGAACCTGATTCAGGCCTACTATCCGAGCCCCACCTCTTCGGGCGCCCTGAACAACTGGTTCGGTTCACAGGTTCCATTGTTCAACCGCGATTACAACGACGGAAAGATCAACTGGACACGCAACGACAAGCATCAGATCTTCGGCCACTACGGCATTATGAAGGCGCTCTCCGGCGGCCAAGGCCTATTCGGAGACGGCATCGGGCCGTCGCCCGGCTCCGACCCCGGCACCGGTGACACCCGCGTAATGAACATGTCGATCGGCCACACGTACACCTTCTCGCCCACGCTGCTGCTGGATGGAGTCATTGGCTACCAGCGCATGGACCAAACGGTCAAGGGCAGTGACTACGGTAAGGACTTTTCCGCCACGCTGGGCATCCCCGGCCTGGGTGGACCCGAACTGGCCCAGAAAGGCTTCCCGAACATCGGAATCAGCGGTTACCAGGGATTCGGCGTACCGAACTGGATGCCTGCGTTCCGTACGGAAGAGTCGTACACGATGAGCCATAACCTCACGTGGACGAAGGGTGCGCACATCTTCCGGTTTGGCTTTGACGGCGTGAATCACCGTATGACCCACTACCAGCCTGAGCTGGGTGCGGGTCCGCGCGGATCATTCTCGTTCAATGGCGGTCCGACAGCCATCGCTGGCGGCGCCAGTCCTGACAACTTCAACTCCTACGCCGAGTTCCTGCTGGGTGCCACGGACAACATCCAGAAGAGCCTGCAGTACATCCTGATGACCCCGCGTGAATGGCAATTCGGCTGGTATGCGCAGGACCGCTGGCAAATCAGCCAGAAGCTGACTCTCTCGCTGGGTTTGCGTTATGAACTCTATCCGCTGATGACCCGCGCCAATGACAAGGGCATCGAGCGGCTGGATCCAGCCACGAACCTGGTCTACCTGGGCGGCCGCGGCGGCGTGCCGAATGACGTCGGCGTCACTGTGAGCCACAAGCTGTTCGCACCTAAGGTCGGCCTGGCTTACCGCCTGGACGACAAGACGGTGATCCGCACCGGCTATGGCATCAACTTCGATCCGCTGCCGTTCTCGCGGCCGTTGCGCGGCTTCTACCCGCTGACGGTCAACTTCAACTTCCAGGCTCCCAACGGATACGCCTCGGCCGGCTCTCTGGCTAGTGGTGTTCCGCCGGTCGTCGGACCGGATCTGTCCACCGGCATTGTCACGCTGCCGGGCGTCGCCGACATGCGCAGCCCGTATGCCGGCCAGATCCATCGCGGCTACACACAGAGCTGGAACTTCACGATTGAGCGTAAGCTGCCGCAGGATGCCATCGTGTCCGTCGCCTATGTCGGCACGGAAAGCACGCACATGCTGGCCGATTACGATATCAATTCGGGGGTCCCGGGCGGCGGTCAGGCTAGCCAGCCTTACTACCAGCTGTTCGGACGCACCGCCGCCACCAACATGTGGGACGGGTATCTGAGTGCCAATTATCACTCGTTGCAGACCAGCCTCCGGAAGCAATTCTCGAAGGGGCTGATGCTGCAGGGCGCCTACACGTGGTCGAAGGCGATCAACATGACCGACGACGACGGTTGGGCCTCGGTGGGCTGGAACTACGCCCCGGTGTTCCGGCGCAACCGAGCCGTGGCTGGTTATGACCGTACGCAGGTGTTCCAGATGGGCTGGGTCTACGAACTGCCGGTGGGCAAGGGCAAGCAGTTCGCCAACACGGGCCTGATCTCGCAGATCATCGGCGGCTGGGCAGTGAATGGTGTGATGTCCGCCTATACGGGCACTCCGTTCACGGTGGGCGCGTCGGGCAGCTCGCTCAACGCTCCCAACAACACGCAGACCGCGAATCAGATCAACACCACGGTGAACTATCCGCATGGAATCGGACCGGGTGCCACCTGGTTCGATGTCACTGCCTTCGCTCCGGTCACCGCGGAAGCCGCCTTCGGCACCTCCGGCCGGAACCTGCTGCGCAACCCCGGTGTGTGGAACACCGACCTGATGATCAACCGCAAGTTCCAGATCACAGAGCGGATCAACACGGACTTCCGTGCTGAGTTCTACAATCTGCCCAACACGTCGCACTTCAATGGGCCGGGCACCAGCGTCAGCAGCCCGGCTTCGTTTGGTGTGATTTCCAGTTCGTTCGGCGAACGCCAGATCCGGTTTGGGCTCCGGCTCGGCTTCTAGATCGCGTTCGCACCCTGAACAGCCCGCGCGGCCACTATCACCCCCTGCTCCGCGCGGGCTTATTTCTCCTGAGAGCGCCGGCATGGACGGAACCCCGTCGATGCCGGCGCTTTTCGTCTTGGCGGCAGCTGATTCTCCCCACACCGGGCCGCGGCTCCACTATCCTGGTTCAGATCAGCTATGCATATGAGTACACGACCTGCCTGGTTTTGGTGTCTATTCTGCGCCGTGACGATGTCGCTGGGGTGGGGCCTGCGCGGCTCCATTGGCGGCGGATCGTTGGGCGCCATGATTCCTGGAGCGATGATTGGCCTCGCCCTCTGCTTCTTTCTGGGCCGGGAGTCCGACGCAGGCCTCATTGCCGCCCTCGGCGCCGTGGGCGTGGGCTTCGGCGGGCAGGAGACCTACGGGCAGACGGTGGGGCTCAGCCTGCATCCGGAGACGTTCTGGTGGGCGATTCTGGGCTTTGGCTTGAAAGGCGCGGCCTGGGGCCTGCTGGGCGGGGCATTCCTGGGCATGGCGTTGGACCGCGGCAAGCTGCCGAACCGGCGGATCCTGGTCGGGCTGGCGACGATGGTGCTGGGGACCTGGGCCGGCTGGGCGTTGATCGACCATCCCAAACTGATGTACTTTTCGAACCGCCTGGAGAAGCCGCGCGAGGAGATGTGGGCCGGACTGTGGGTGGGCGGGTTGTGCCTGCTGGCTGTGCTGCGAGCACGTGTACCGGCTTGGTTCGCGCTCTTCGGCTGCATTGGCGGAGGCATCGGGTTCGCCTTCGGAGCCTCGCTGCAACCCTGGGGCAAGGGTATTTGGCGAGAGATGCCGCTGGGCTGGTGGAAAGCGATGGAGCTGTCGTTCGGGGCGATCCTGGGGGGCTCGTACGCCTGGTGTGCGTGGCGCCTGCGGAAGGATCTGGCACGGGCGGGCTCGCAGCCGGAAGTGGCGAGTCCGGCGTGGGCGGCCACCTTGAGCGCAGCCATTGCTATCGGTCTGGCCGTCGTTGCTGGTGAGGAGTTGCCCGTGCGCTTCAGCTACACCGTAGCCGGAGCCATACTCGCGGCGTTGATCCTCTACTCCCGAACGCTGGCCTGGCAGACCGCGATCACGACGACGTACGCGGCTTTCACCTGGGATCTGCATGACCAGTTGAAATGGGCTCCGCAGGAGGCGATATGGGCGTTTCTGGTGATCACGACGATCATCGTGGCGGTGCTGGTGGCACGCTATGCGCGGGCGAGGACGATGTTCCTGCTGCTGACGTGGACGGCCATCGCAAATTCGTTCCGCTATCTGCAGCCGCCATTGCGGCCAGAGCCGATGACCATGATCCCGCTGTTTGTCGTCTTCGCTGTCCTGATCTCCTGGCTGCGGGCCGATCCGCGGTCTGAGCCGCGTCCGGCCTAGTTCCTCTCGAAGGTGAGAACCCAAATGTTCCCTCGAATCCCGAGCCCCTCCTCCGCTCTGCTCCTGACGCTGCTGACTGCCTTCGGCGCCGAAGCGCCACCGCGGATTGAAGACATCAAGGGCAAGACGATCCTGCTCTTCACACCGCATCCGGACGACGACGCGTTCTGCTGCGGCGGCACGCTGGCGCTGCTGGCGAAGAACGGCAACACGATCCGGATCGTGATCTACACCAACGACGACAAGGGCTCGTACGATCTCGAGATGACCGGCGAGCGGCTGGCACGCATCCGCAAGGCCGAAGAGGAAGAGGGCAACCGCATTCTGGGGATCCCCAAAGAGAACCTGTTGTGGCTGGGCCATCACGACGGGCTGTTGGAGTATGTGGACAGCCGCCGGCTGGTGGAGCAGGCCACGGAGGTGATCCGGCGCTACCGGCCGGACATCGTGATGACAGTAGATCCCGGCTCCGAGTACGTCCGCTGGCACAAGACCGACCATCGGATGGCGGCCATGAATACGCTGGATGCGATCCGCGCGGCGGAGTTCCACCTGTACTTTCCGAACCAGCGATTGCAGCAGGGTCTGGAGCCTTGGAAGGTGCCGGCCATGATGTTCTTCTATGTCACCGAAAAAGACGCCAACATGTGGGTCAACATCGATTCGGTGAAGGAGCAGAAGGAAGCAGCGGGCCTGGCGCATGTCAGCCAGTGGGAGCCGGCGATGCACAGGTACCGGTCGGATTGGGCGCCGGAGGACAAGGAGAAGGCGCGGGCCGAGTTGCGCACGATCATCGCAAAGAAAGGCGGCCACTGGGTGGAGGCGTTCCGCTGGGCCACGGAGTTCAATCAGTACTGAGGGAGCTGTCAGCTCTCAGCCGTCAGCTGTCAGCTCTCGCCTGTTTCGAGCAATGACGTGCTGGACTACGGGCGGACCGCGCCGTAGTCCGCTTCCAGTTTTAGCGATTCACCGGGCTTGAGGGTCTTCTCGGGCGACCACAGAAGGAACTGCGCTCCGGCTCGCGATTTGGCGGTCCAGCTCAGATACGTGCGGCCTACTTGCTCGTCCTGGAAACGGACGAACAGCGGCTGGCCTCCACCTTGCAGCAGTTTCCATTCGCGGCTCGGTTTGTCCCCGCCGTTCCAGGTGTACTTGTCCGTGGGTTCGTGGTCGGGCGTGATGAAGCGCTGTTCCACGCGCTGGCCGTTGATCCGGGTGAACGACATGGCTGCTTTGTCGATGTCGCCCGGTGTGTACTCGGCTCGCACCTGCAGCGCGGCAGGCACCGGTGCCTGGCCGGCGTTCTCCACGATGGTCGAGGTGTGCAGCCCGGCGGCGTTCAGTTCGAAGACGCGGCGGATTCGCAGGCCGTTGGCGCACTGGCCCAGTAGGACCAGACGTTCCGTGGATTGAGAGTCCACCGTCCAGGTCACGTCCTGGGCTTTGGCGTAGTAGTCGGCGTGGACGCTGGCGACCTGGCCGCCCACAAAGGGATAGGCGCCCTCGCCCGGAGGGAAGCGGCGCATGGTGTCGCGGCCCGTCGACTTGTCGATCAACCGCACCACGCGGGCGTTGAGCTCCGGCACCACGTCCGCGCGCCACTGCCCGTTTTCGATTGTGAATAGGGGTACGGAGATCATCGCGGTGTAGCGTTTCTCATCGCGCGCCAACTCCTGCCCTTCGTGGATGCTCTGGATCCCGAAGGTGCGCATGCGCGCGATGAGGTCCAAGGCACGCGGCTTCAGGCTCGCCAGATCGGCCGGTCCCCATTGCGAACCGTGCACGTCAAATTCGGAGTCACGCAGCAGGCCGTAGTATTCCAGCGGCAGCTTCGCCTTCAGTACGCGGCGCCGGGTGGCTTCATCGCCGGCCGCCGCTTCGGCCTTCGCGAAGAGCTCCGCGGCCTTCGCCTGGAAGCCGGCTGAGTAGTCCGGCACATTGAAGATCCAGAGATGCCGGCCGTCCGGACCGCGCACTTCGCCCTGAAGCAGGTCGAAGTAGGCGCGCATCGGGCCGGCCGCCGCCCCATAGACGCCCTCCAGAAACTCCTGGACGGTCTGATCGACGTTGGTGGAGGCGTCCCACAACTGGCGGGCGATCACGTAAGCCCGCAGCTCCGAAGCTTCCCCACCGCCCCCGGCGGCGTAGGCGCCCTGCATAAACAGGCCCACGACACCATGCTGCTTATAAAGCGGGATGTCCGCGGCCAACTCGTCGAAATCGGGGAACGGCATCGGGTAGTGCGAGAAGTTCGTATTGTAGTGCCAGATATAGAGCTGGTTGGTGATCTTCGACCACGCCTGGAGGTTCTTGTAGAAATAGGCGCTGCGCGGGCACTGGCCAAAGCTGTGCGACACACAGATGCCGATCGGGCACAACCGGATGCGCACGTTCTTCACCGGCCGGACCTTCAGCGGCGGATTCTCGGTGTACCAGTAAGCCAGCGTATCGATCAGCTTGTCCGGATGGCGCTGGCCGATCGATTCCGCCACCGCATTGACGAAGCGTAGCAGAGGACCGGAGTGCTGGCCGCCCTCTTCCATCTCGACGCGGCGGCACCGGTCGCACTCGCACCAGCCCTCCCAGTCGTTCTGCGAGACGGAGAAGATGGTGGCGTCGGGATGCTCCTTGATCCAGGTCTCGACACGCGCAATAACCACTCGCAGGACATCGGGATTCGTCAGGCAGAGCTGGCCACGCTCCGTGCGGCGCTTTCCATCGATGAGCGAGAAGTATTCCGGGTGCTCAGCGAAGTACTGTCCTGGCGGCACCAGCTCATAGAAAGAGTGGACAAAAGGGTAATACTGCAGCTTTCCACCTGTGGAGGCGTCGAGCTGAGAATGGTTGCCGTTGGTGCGATTGCGGGCGGCCCAGTCCTTGTCCCAGGCTTCAAAGAAGAACGGCTCGCGGTACTCGAAGGCAGGCTTGTGGACCTCCGGCTGAGTGTAGCGCGTGACCGCGATCGTCGGCATCTTTGGAATGCGGCTCACCTCGCGAGTGAACCAGCGGCAGCCCAGTTGATCCAGGAAGGTATAGACGCCATACATCGTGCCCCGCTGCCTTCCTCCGGCGATGATGAGGTGCTTGCCGGACGTCTGAAGCACGAAGCCTTCCGGCCCCAGTTTCTCGAACGGCACTTGTACCTTCAGCTTCCGCAGCGCCGAGCTGTCGCCCACCAGCACCATGGGTCCGTGGACCGGCTTGTCGTCCGCCGCCACCGGCAGGCGCGCGCCGGACATCTCTTCCAGAAACCGCTGCAGTTCCTGCGCGGCCCTTTGCTCGGAAGGCGAGGCCTGCGCCGAGACGACGATCGTATACGTCGACTTGCCTTTGTCGACCAGGGTGAGTGCTTGCGCCGCCGAGAGCGCAAGCAGGAATACCACGAGCCTTTTCACTGCCGGATCCTCCCTAACATCTGATAGATCCACACCAGAGCCATATTCATCAGCTGCTCGCCGGCGCCCACGGCTACGGGTGACACTGTCGGATCCGCGCCATAGCCGCCTTCGGCCACCGCTTCGATGGTGGGGAAGTACTGGTGGTAGCCGTTGCAGTAGCCGAAGAAGAACAACTGCTTCACGCGCGCTCGCTCTTTCAAGCGGATGGCGTGATTTGAGAAAAATTCACCGCTGGCGCCCACCAATGCGATGTCGCCATTTAGCAGCGCTACGGTGAGGCGGGGCTGAACGCCTCCGACGTACTCGTCCTCAAAGTTCGCGATCAGCTCGGGGAAGAACGCCTTCGCGTACATCCCGTGAACCATGGGGTTCGAAAGATCCACACGCGCCTTGAAGGGGAAGCGTTCTTCCTTCAGGATCAGTGTGGGCTTCTCCACGTCCTCCGGCTGCAGGCTCTGGGCGAGCTTCCAGACCTCCGCGCCAATGGCCTCGCCATATTCCTTGTAGCCGCCCTTTTCGCGGTTCACCGACTGATCCCCAGAGGCGCCCTGCATGAACATCACAGGCGCACCGGCCTGCGCGCCGACCCAGTTCTTCATCTGGCCCACCCAGTCCGCCGAGAACTTCATCGTTTTGTCGGGCAAGGTGGTGGGGTGGGCGGCGAAATTCGCGAGGATCACAATGGGTTTGCCGTCGAGTCCATCGATGCGTAGCACGGCCAGTTCCCGGTCGCTGGGCTTTGGTTCCAGTTTTGTGTGGCGGTTCACATTGAACCCGGGCAGCTGAACAGAGCCCGTGGCCATCCGGGCCGGAGCCAGCTTGGAGTTGGCCTCGACAATGGCCTCGACCACGGCGTCTTCCATCTGGGCGTAGTAGCGGATCGTCGCGTCAAATCTGCCCTTGCCGCGTCCTTCCTTGTCCGTCAACTCCATAACGGGGCCATGGTGAGTATGCGATCCGGCGATGAAGGAGTTCTCGATGCCGGTTTGCTGCTTCACCCGCTGGCGGATGCGCTGCAGCGAGCCTTCCGCTGGAGCGCGGCCCAGATCCATGCCTACGATTGCCAGCTTCTGGTCGCCAGTGCGGAGGACCAGCGCCACGGCGTACAGCGGGTCCATGACGCCTTCGGAGAGCATGTCGTGGCGAGAGCCATAACCCCACATCGGGACGGGCTCCTTGGGCGTAATCTCGCGCCGGGCGGTGCTGGCCTGAAAGAGTTGCCCGTACAGAGTGAGGGGCAGGAGGAAGAGGAGATAGCGCATGGAGGACACGATGTACCGCTATCCAGTGTATGCGCGATGACGGTCTCCGGGTGTTCGGCTCTGTCAGTAACGGGCGCGTCCGGCCGAATAGAGACGGCGGGTCAGATACTCGACAAACCGCTTGGTAGGATTGAAGCCAACCACCGCTTCCGCATTCACCACGAAGTTGGAGAGCGCGTTGAGGTCATAGAAGATCGGATCGCCGCTGCGGTGATCCACCATGTACTCGACGCCGCAGACGTCCATCTTCCCGAGACGGGCGACAGCCAGGGCGGTCACGGCAGCTTCGGGCAGCGGTTCACAGCGAGTAAAGACGGGCTTGGCCGCGGACTGACAGACATCGGCCGGGCACAGGTTGAACCCCTGCCCCTCGCGTTGGATTCGCACACAGTACAGCACCTCGCCGTCCAATACCTCGATGCGGTAGCAACAGCCGTCGCGCGTGGGAATGAACTCCTGCACCAGTGCGGTGTGATCGCAGCCGAAGGTGAACTCGCCGGTTGCGAGGTCGCGTTCGGAGTCCACGCGCCGGATCCCGCCGCCCGCCCCACCGCAGTTCGGCTTCACCAGCAGCGGGTAGGTGAGCCCTTCAGCAGCCTTCCGCAATACAGAAGGGTGATTGACCGCCCTTGTGCGCGGTGTACGCGCACCGCAGCGGCGGAAGAGGTCGTGCTGCCGGATCTTTGAGACTTCGTATTCGTACGCCTGGGCGCCGTTCACCAGCGCCACACGCCGCGCCTCCAGGTGCGTCAGGAAATCGCGCACCGCAAACTGGCCGTGGCCGTGACCCCGAAAGGCGGCCGACGGGCTCATACGGTTCAGAACCAGATCTGGGAATTCCTGCTCGTCCAGGTCGAAGACCAACTCATCGGCGCGCCATTCCTCATAGGGAACGCCCTGTTTGGACAGCTCCGCGAACAGCGGACGGAACCACTCAGGGTGTTCGTAAAGGATGGCGAGGCGCGCAGGCATCAGGCTGACATGGATTTCCAGTCCTCGGGCATGGTGCCCTCGGTCAGGAGCTCTCCCTTGTCAATGTACCGAACCTTGGAGGCATAGTGTGCGGCATGCGGGTCGTGCGTCACCATGACAATCGTCTTGCCGTGCTCCTTGTTGAGTGTAGAGAGCAGGGACAGGACCTCGGACGCGGACTTGGAGTCGAGGTTTCCGGTGGGCTCGTCGCACAGCAGGATATCAGGATCGGTCACAATCGCGCGGGCGATGGCGACGCGCTGCTCCTGGCCGCCGGAGAGTTGGCGGGGGTAGTGGCCCAGGCGATCGCCGAGTCCGACGAGCTTGAGCGCCGTGGTGGCGTGCGCCAACCGCTCCGCCTTCTTCAGGTGCGTGAGCTTCAACGGCAGCTCGACGTTCTCCAGCGCCGTCAGCACCGGGATCAGGTTGAAGCTTTGGAAGACGAACCCGACGTGACGATTGCGCCAGCGGGCGATGTCGCCGTCGGAGAGCGTGTTGAGCTTTGAGCCCAGCACCTCGATGTCACCGCTGGTGGGCCGGTCCATCGCCGCCGCCAGGTGCAGCAGGGTGGACTTACCGGATCCGGACGGTCCCATCAGCGCGACAAATTCACCTCGGTGGATTTCGATTTCGGCATCGCGGAGGGCCACGACATGAAACTCGTCGCGGACGTATTCCTTCGTCAGCTTGCGGGTTTTGATGACAACTTCACTCATGGCTCAGCTCCTTCACTTCTTCCTTTGGACTTTCATGCCGTCTTTCAGTTCGGCAGGCGGATCGACTACGAGATCCTCGCCGCCGATCAGCCCGTCTTCCACGCGCAGGCCCTGCTGCGTGTTGCCGCTGGTCTTGATCGCACGGTCGACTACCTTCTCGCCCACCACAATGAACACGTGGTCGTTGCGGACAGTAGAGGGCGGGATGAAGACAACCGGCTTGCCTGCCTTGGCGGGCGCCGCTGACGTTTGTGCCTTCTCGTCAGAGAGGAACGCCACGGAGGCATTCATCTCCGGCCGGAGAAACTCATCCGGATTCAGCACCTTGACCTTCACCTGCACGGTAGCCTTCTGGCGGTTCGCCTCCGGCGAGATCTCGTCGATACGGCCTTCCCACTTCTTGTCTGGGTAGGCATCCACCGTGATCACACCGTTTTGCCGCGAACCCAGCTTGTTGAAGTCGTTCTGTGAGATGTCGAGCTCCACGCGCAGATCGTTCAGATCCGCCAGCGAAACCACGAAGCCCTTGGCTCCACGATCACCGACGAAGCTGGTGGTGACGAACTCGCCACGCTCGACCACGCGCTCGAGGATCGTGCCGGTAACAGGAGCCCGGATGATCGTGTTGTTCAACTGCGTCTGCATGAACGCCACAACGCCCTTGGCCTGCTCGATCTGGCCCTTCACCGCATCGATCTGCTCCTTGCGCGGACCGATATGCACCAGTTCGTAGTTCTTCTGGAGAGAGTTCACGCGGGCCACAGCCGAGTCGTACCGGGCCACGGCGTCGTCCAGGCTCGACTTCGACATCACGCCTTCACTCTGCAATTGCCTTGTCCGCGCCAAGGTGATGCGCGCATTCTCCTGGTCGGCCTTGCCCTGTTCCACGTTGGCCTTAGCCGCCGCGATCTCTTCCGGGCGCGAGCCGTTCTGCAACTCATCCAGCCGGGCCTGTAGGTTCATCAACTGCCCCGTGGCCTGCTGGAGCTGGGCCTTGTACTCGTCGTCTTCCAGACGGACGATAATCTGCCCTTCCTTGACGCGGTCACCCTTCTCCACGCCGATCCAGGCCACTTTGCCGACGACTTTTGCGGCTACCTGAATCTTGTGCGCCGCAATAATGTAGCCCGTCGCGTTCAGAATGACTGCCTGGTTGGAGCCGCCGGCGGTCTGCTGCGCCTGCGCCCGCGCCGTGGTCACCTCCAGCGCGGAGTTCATCTGCTTGTACACGGTGGCTCCACCGCCCAGCAGTACGAAGAGCGCGATGCCGATGAGGATCCACCGGGTCGCCCACTTCGAGCCGCCTGAGTGCGTTTCCGCCGAACGATCGATACGAAGACTTTTGATTTCCGAGTCCATGTGTTTAGTAAGAAACCTGTATGCAGCTAGATCTGCCGCAGTGCAACGAGGATCTGCTTGCGAGCGGCGCTGAAGGCCGGCAACAAGCCGCCGAATGCGCCCATGAAGAGTGCGAAGACTAGCCCGCGCACCATAATCTGCGGGGAAACTCTCAATTGGAACGCCACTTCCGAGAACGTGACGTTGCTGCCGATGCCGGTGGAGATGCCGTTCAGCGGCAGGACAAGCAGGATGCCCAGGAGACCCCCTAACGTGGCAAGCATCAGGGACTCCGCCAGGAAGCTGGTCATGATGGCAACCCGAGAAAAGCCGAGGATGCGCAAAGTGCCGATTTCCTTCGAGCGCCGGGCCACGGCCGCGTACATGGTGTTCATGGCCGCGAAACAACTGCCGACTGCCATGATGAACGCGACAAACGTACCCAGATACTTCACCAGATCGCCGGAGGACGTCTGCATGGCGTAGTATTCCTTCTCCGTCTTCGCCTGGACGTTGAGCTTCGAGTCGTAGCTGAGATCGTTGACCAGCGCCTGCCGCGCGACCTCGTCCGTTGCCCGGATGAGCGCCGAGCTCAACACCTCGGTGCGCTCGAAGTCACCTGCCGCCTGATTCAGGTCGGTGAGGATCTCCGATTTCCGCGCCATCTGCGGCGTATCGAAGACTCCGACGACCTCCCACTCGCCGCGGCCGAACTTCAGTTTGCCGCCAAGGTGCGCCGCCGGATAGCGTTTGGCCACTGAACTCCCCACGGTCACTTCGCGGCGGCCCGGTGTGAACCAGCGGCCCTCGATGATCTTCGAGTCTTCGCGGATCTCAAGTCCGGTTGGCGTGACTCCACGAACGTTCACGTTCGTACCTTCCGGGAACTCCTCGCTGGCCAGCGTGATCACGGTGACCATCTCCAGCGAAGCCAGCGGATCGCCCTTCTTATCCTTCGCGATGCCCTGCTTGAACTTCATGTCGTTGAACACGGAACGCTGGTAGTTCGAGCTCAGTTCGGAATCGGAGCCCTTGCGCGTCACCAGGACGTTGAGCGGATGGCCGGAGCCTTCGAACGCGGTCTTCAAGCCTTCCACCAGCGAGAAAGCGGCCAGCAGCACGGCCACCGTCAGCGCGATGCCGAGTGCGGTCATCACCGTCGTGGTTTTGCGGACCGCCAGGTTCCGGATGTTGTAGGTGATTGGAATCGCCATGTTCTCTTTCTCCGCTTAGTCGGTGAACCGCAGCGCGTCGATGATGTTCGTCCGCGCCGCATTCCACGCCGGAACGACAGCGCTCGCCATGCCGATGATCATGGCAATGCCCAGCAGCAGCGCGATCACGGGTGGCTGCAGCGTCAGTGTTTTGGTCTGGTCGACAATGGCCGGCCCCTGCCGGATCACGCTGCACAGGAATTCAGCGATCGCCAACCCAATGGCACCGCCGATCAGCGCAATGAATGCGGACTCGCCGAGAATCATGCCCAGGATGGTGGACTGCTGGAAGCCCAGCGTCTTGAGGACGCCTACTTCGCGGACCCGCTCGCGGACGCTCATCGCCATCGTGTTGGCGCTGATCAGGAGAATCGTGAAGGTGACCGCGCCGCAGATGCTCATCAGGATCACCTTGATATTGCCCAGAAATGAGAGGAACGAGACGCCAAACGCGTACTCCGACTCCGTGTGAGTGGGCGTCGGCGCGTTGGCGAACAGGGCATCGATCTCGCGGGCAATGCGCGGCACTTCGGCCGGATCGTTGGCCAGCATCGTGAACGTGCCGGCAGCCAGCCGCGACGAATTGCGCAGCGCGTTCTCCAGATACTTGAAGTTGAACCACAGCGTCTCGTCCGAGGTCTCCGACGACGTGTAAATACCGCGAATGGTCAGGTCCAGGTCAAACGGGAAGATGTCGCCCTTGATCAGGATCTTGTCGCCAACCTTGAATCCGAAGCGGTCGGCCAGGGCCTTGCCAACCACACAGCTGGCCGGATCCTGGATGAACGCCTTCTTCTGATCTTCCGGGATGGAATATTCGCCGTAGACCTTGAAGAGCTTATCGGCCTCCACGCCAATGCGCGGGAAGAAGTTGCGCTGGTCTCGCGAGTCCTTGTAAACACCGCCATACCATTGCCAGATGGCTACTTCTTCCACTCCCTTTACATTACGGATCTGATCCCGGTAGTAGATGGGCATCTGGAAGACAATGGAGACCTTGTGCCGAGTGACCAGGCGCCGCGCCTGCGACTTCGCGGGCGCACCCAGGAACAACGCGTAGTACAGCGCCATCATGACGCCCAGCAGGCACAACGAGATGGCCAGGCTGGCGATCGTCAGGATACTGCGCCGGCGGTTCCGCAGGCAGTTCTTTACAATCAAGGGCAGGTATCTCATGGCTCAGTCCATTCTACGAGCAACTCATCGAAGTAGTTCGTCAGGAATGGATGAACTGGCACGCAACATGGACAAATGGTCAGAAACGGACGACGAAAAGTGGATGAGGCAAGCTTTAGCGCTTGCCCAGCAGGCCGCGGAGGCCGGCGAAGTGCCTGTCGGGGCCGTGATTGTCCTCGACAATACCGTCATCGGCGAAGGTTGGAATAGCCCCATCGCCCTGCACGATCCGACGGCTCATGCCGAGATCCAGGCCATTCGCCAGGCGGCTGCCCACACCGGCAACTACCGGCTTGAGGAGGCAACACTTTACGCCACGCTGGAGCCTTGTGCGATGTGCGCCGGCGCCCTGGTAAACTCGCGGATCGCCCGCCTCGTCTTCGGAGGAAGGGACCTGCGCTTTGGCGGTGTGCGCAGCAAGTTCCGCATCGCCGACAGTGAGTTACTGAACCATCGCGTACAAATAGTGGAAGGTGTGATGGCCGCGGATTGTGTCGCACTGCTGGAACAGTTCTTCCGGGCCCGCCGCTAAATGACTCGTTTCAGGCCTTCCATCCGGACATTCCAGCCTTGCCGCGGAAAGCCGGGCGCGGGGTCTGTGGGGCCGTTCTCCCAACCGGCAGCCATCAGTGCCACAGCAGTGAGCAAGCCGCCATTGCCGGGCAGATACAGATGTAAACCAGGCCGCTGGTAGTTGTGCCCGTTGGGCAGGTACTTGTTCTTCTGCGTCTCGAGCAGCAGCGCGTCCACGGCGATCCCGGGCTCCCCCAATCGCGCCGCGGTCATGGCCGTCATGGGGTAATCCCACCCCCAGGTGTCCGCCCATTTCCACGAGGTCATCACCGTCTTCAGGGTGTTGCGCATCGTCTCCGGGTCCACGCCTGGACCGGGCAGGACTCCGAGCGCGGCCAGCATTGAGGGATGATCCCGATTTCTCTCCGTGAAGGTCTGCGGGCAATTCTCATGTGCCAGGTAGAGACCGTCCTTCACTGGCAGCGGGGCCAGCTTGGCGAGCACCTCCTCCCACTTGGGCTCCCGGGTCAAGCCGGCCCGCACCCTCCACTGCTGGGCTACCTCCAGCGCCCAGCGGAAGTAGGCGAGTTCATAGGTCGGGTTCCAGGTTTCCCGCGGCGGGTGGTTCTCCTGGGCCGGAATCACGGGCGGACCCAGCACGTACTCGCCGCGTTTGGCGTCGAGCCAGGCGAAGGAGGAGAGGAACTCCGCCGTCTGGTAAACAATGTCGCGGTACTTGGCCAGCGTAGCCGCAACCGGCCTGGCGCGATAGCAGAGTTCGGCGTAATAGATGGGATGCGGCTGCTGCCAGATGAGCAGCGGGCCAATGGGCGATGGGCTGTCCTGCGCGTCCGGCCCCACCATCTTCGGCCAGCGTGCCCCGCGATAACCCTGCCGCGCGGCCAGACTTTGCGCTGCGGTGAGATTTTTGCGGTAGAAGTCGAGGCTGCGTTCCAGCAGCGGCAGGCGGTCCCAGTAGGCGAAGTGGACCGCGTGCCACCAGTGCATCTCCAGGTGGAATTTGCCGTACCAGCTGTTGCAAGTGAGGCCAGTCTCCTGGGGCGGCAGCGAGCCGGCGCACTGGATCGCCGTAAGGTACTGGGAGAGCACGATGCGGCGCTCCAGCTCCCGCGCCCGGGGATCGGTGCTGCCCTCCAGTTCCACCGCGCCTCCGGAACTCCAGAACTTGGCCCAGTACTGTCTGGCAGCTTCGAATACGGTGGCTGTTTGTGGCGTGGGTGTGGACGGCTGCTTTGCACTGAACAGGCAACGAAAAACGAGTTTTGCGGCACCGGTGCGGGGCTTCAAGGCGTAGGTGTGCGGCGCCTCGTCCACCAACTCCCCGCCTTCGTAGGCGGCCCGGACGTAGTACTGGTTCCCATCCAACCGGCGCTGTAGTTCGCACTCCACAGGGGTGACCAGATGGCGAGTAGTGCTGTGAGCGTCGGGCCTCTTCCAATCGGAGGCGTTCACCTGAGGGGAGCCATATGGAAACGACAAAACAATCTCCAGGCGTTTCTGGGTCACCAACGGCGATTCGACGACAATGGCCAGCAGGTCCAACTCCGGATGGCAGGTGACATCCACTTTGACGGCGACCCCTTCGAGTGTGAACCGGCTGGTCATCAGTCCGGACCAGAGGTCCAGGGTCTGCTCGATCGCCTGAAGATCGGATGAGGCGGCTTCGGTGCCATCGCTCTTGCGGAGGCGCAACCCGATGCGGCCGAGGTTGAGGCGGTGCGGGTTCTCGCGAAGCCAGTCGAAGAGCCCCTTCTGCCCATCAGAACTGGTGGGATACCCCACCATTCGCCCGTGCGTGTCGTACGTCGTCGTACGGAAATCGCGGGCAGTCAGACCGTTGGGAGCCGGGAAGCTATGCCATCCCCACTGCGACTGCGTGCAGAGAGCGATTCCCTTTTCGTACTCGTCAGGAAAGCTCTGCAACCCTGTGATGTCCCCGGTGAAAGCGAACTCGCCATTGCCAACCGAGAGCGGGCTCATGGGATCCAGGGAATGCAGTGCCGGGTTGTGCCTGCGGACGAGTCCGCGGCGGTCGATGGGGGAACTGGAGGGCTGGGGGAGCAATCCCAACAAAGGAGTCTGTAATGCGTGCCGCCGAGTGAATGCCACGCTGGGCATTGTATGACGTGTTGGATGCCGCGTGGTGGGAGACCTGTTGTCCCCCACCTTTTCGTGGGCGCGTCAGGCTGCCCGGCGGACCGGGACGTTCAGGCAATCGTGCAACGAAACGCGGCGCATTTCGATGACTTGCATGGGTTTGGGTGGCTCCGCGTGAGCCGTAACGCCCTGGAAATAGTCATCGGTGGGAAACAAGGCATAGGGGGCCAGGTTCCGGTAGGCCAAGCCAAGCTTCTTCTCAATCGCATAGATGGAGTGGAAGAACGTTCCGCGATCGAGCTTCAGTTGCCTGGAGCAGAGACGCCAGTCGGCGCCCAGGAGGTAGTGGGCGGAAAAGATCCGCCACTCCATTCCGGTCAGTGTTCTGCGCGTCACCAGGTAGAAGTCGGCGATGAACTCCTCATTCTTCCGGCCCCATGTGTTGCGGCGGCCGCCCCGATGTGTGCCATCGAGTGTCGTGACGCTGAGGTGCTTTTCCTTTTCGAGAGAACGGCGGAATCGCGCGTAGCAGGCGCGAAAGATCGAACGCAGAACGCAACTGCACGGTCGTAGGTGACCACTGCGGTGAGAACGCACACCCATGCCGAAGCACTGTGTGCAACTGCTCAATGCCAACGCGAGGGTCTCAGAACGGGTCCACTCCATGATTGTCATGTCCTTCAATTGATTCGCGGAGGTCTCCCTCACGAGATCCAGCCGCGGTGCCATGACCTGAATAGTACCGGGATATCCGAAATCGTCAATGGCGAGAGTGAGGGCGATCTGGCCGGCCGCGGGTGAAAGAGGTGATAAGTGTTGAATGGAAACAGCTTATGGGCGATGAGTTGTCCGATTAAAGTGTGTTTTCGGACCGGCCAAGATGAAGTGGGAAGTGGTACCGGTACTATCCTATTTCTATTAGAAATATGGCACTGTCACACACGCGCCTGACTCTCGCGACGCTACAGAACCGGCTGCTGATGGCGGTCCGTTACCGCCTGAGCAACGGCGAGTATACTGAGCGAAGCCTGGCGCGGCATATCGGCGTCTCGCAGCCCCATGTCCACAACGTCCTGAAGGGGGTCAGGGGATTGTCAACGGAAGTTGGAGATGCGCTGCTCAGGGGCCTGGATTTCAGCCTCGTCGATCTGATCGAGACGAACGAACTGGGCCTCGCCTTGGCGCAGAGACGGCCGCGCGATCGCGCCACGCAAATGGTACCGGTCCTGCGCGGCCGCCTCGGCCCCGACTCTCCGTTTCCCAACTGGGATGACGTCGCCGAGTGGTTTCCGATGCCGGGTGCGCTGTTCGAGAATGCCAACCGGCTGGCGCTGGTGGCTGTGGGTAAGGATGCCGAACTTGGGCAGGCGTTTGGACGGGTGGACTATGCGCTCTTGAGCCGCGACGAGTCGTTCCGGGCCTCGGTCGTCGGGCGTCATTGGTACGCGATCCAATGGGGTGGTACCGGCTTGATCCGGCAGTTGCGCGCGGAAAACGAGCGCCTTGTGATCTTGGGACAAACCACGCTGAGCGGCCGTGTCGGACCGTCTTTTGTGGAACTGAACGATTGTCCACAGCTGCGGATAGTCCGCGCGATTGTTTTGTGGGCCGGGCGCGATCCCCGCATGATCCGCGGCCTGCGCCGCTGGACCTAGTTCCGGGAGCGCCCCGTGGCGGCAGTGATGTATGTTTCCAGCACTTCCCGAGCCGTGTCTTCCCAGCGGAAGAAGCGTGAGCGCTCGACACCGCGGCGGATGAGCTCCGCTCGAAGTGCCTGGTCGAGCAGAACTTCTTTCATGCCCCGCGCGATGTCGAAGACGTTGTCGGGGCTGACGATCATCGCGGCGTCGCCCACTACTTCGGGGAGCGATGTCGAGTTCGAGCAGACGACGGGCGTCCCGGACGCCATGGCCTCCAGCGGTGGGAGGCCGAATCCCTCATAGAGAGAAGGAAAGACGAAAGCTGAGGCGGCTTCGTAGAAGACCCGCAGGGTATCCAGGGGGACGAAGCCGAGGAACCGGACCTGCTGCTCGATGCGCGATTGAATGACTGCCTGCCGCACAGCCGGGTAGCGTGAGATCTCGTCGCCGATGATGATCAGGCGAAGATCGCGCCATTGTGGAAGATGCTCGAGTTCGCCGCGGAGCAAGGAGAAAGCCTCCACGAGCCTCGGGATGTTCTTCTGGGCCCGGATGGTGCCGGCGTAGAGCAGGAACGGATAGTGGATGCCGTAGCGCTCCAGGATACGCCGTCGCTCGTGAGCCCAAGCTTCCGGGCCGGCGGCGCGGGCTCCCGGGCCCGGGATGTGGTGTGTGAATCGTGGATCGGCGCCGCCATAGATGCGGCGCACCCGTGCGGCGGGGATCCCCAGCAGCTGCACCACGTCATGTCGAGTGGATTCGCTGACTGTGATGACGCGTTCCGCCCGCATCAGACCGCGACGGATCTGAAGTTGCCGGATTTCGTGCTTCCAGCCGGACGGAGCATCCCACACCAGGCTGGAAAGGTCATGCACCGTGACCACGTAGGGGTGAGGCATGGCCAGCGGCACCACATTCAAGGGGATGTGCGAGAGGTCCACCTGCTGCGAGCGGACAAACCAGGGAAAGGCTATCTGGTCGAGCGGTTCACTGTCCTTGCGCTCATAGAACAGCAACTCGAAATTGGACGGCAGGCCGTCGAATTCGTGTTGATCGGCCTTGTGGGCCACGAGCAGGAAATGATGCGGGGCGGCAATGGCCACAAGGCCCCGCACCAGGTTCCGGATATAGGTGCCGAATCCGAAATCCCTGACGTGGCGGGCGTCGAGAAGGATGCGGAGCGGCATGGCTCAGTTCGTACAGCCCGAGGATCAGGCGTTCACGGTGGGCAGTTTCCAGGAATAGAGCGGGAAGCGCTCCGTCAGAGCGGCCACTCGCTGCCGTACGGCAGCCAGGTTCTCAGGAGAGGCCGGCGCATCCAGCACCTGTGCGATGAGCGCGGCCACTTCCTTCATTTCCGCTTCCTGGAAGCCCCGCGTGGTGACAGCCGGACTGCCGAGGCGAACGCCGCTGGGATTCAGCGGTGGATTGACGTCGAACGGGATGGAGTTCTTGTTGACCGTGATGTAGGCCTCGTCCAGGGCCTTTTCGGCCTCCTTGCCGCGCAGGCCCTTGGAGAAGATATCCACCAGCATTACGTGGGAATCAGTCCCCCCCGAGACGATGCGGTAGCCGTGCTCGGTCAGACCGGCGGCCAGCGCCTTGGCGTTGGCGACTACCTGCGTCTGGTACTGGACGAATTCGGGACTCATCGCCTCCAGGAAGCAGACTGCCTTGGCCGCGATGACATGGACCAGCGGGCCGCCTTGGATCCCGGGGAAGACGACCCTATCGATGGCGGCCCCAAACTGGGCTTGTGCCAGGATAATGCCGGCCCGTGGTCCGCGCAGGGTCTTGTGCGTGGTGGAGGTGACGATGTGGGCGTGTTCGCAGGGGTTCGGGTAAATGCCGGCGGCCACCAGGCCCGAGAAGTGGGCCATGTCGACCATGAAGAGGGCCCCAACCGAGTCGGCGATCTCGCGGAACCGCTTGAAATCAATGATGCGCGAGTAGGCGCTGGCCCCACCGACAATCAGCTTCGGCTTGTGTTCTTCGGCCAGTCGCGCCAATTCCTCATAATCGATGGTCTCTTCACCCTGCTTCACGCCGTAGGAGACGACGTGATAGGTTTTGCCCGAGAAGTTCAGCGGGTGGCCGTGGGTGAGGTGGCCGCCGTGCGCCAGGCTCATGCCCAGAATGGTGTCGCCGGGCTGCAACACAGCCGTGTAGGCCGCCTGGTTGGCTTGTGAGCCGGAATGCGGCTGAACATTGGCGTACTCGGCCTTGAAGAGCTGTTTGGCGCGGTCGCGGGCCAGGTTTTCCACCACGTCGGCATATTCGCAGCCGCCATAGTAGCGCTTGGCCGGATAGCCTTCGGCGTATTTGTTAGTGAAGACGCTGGACGTGGCTTCGAGGATGGCCTCGGACGTGAAATTCTCACTGGCGATGAGTTCCAATCGAGAGTTCTGCCGTTCCGTCTCGTGGCGGATCGCCTGGGCGACCTCGGGATCGACTTCGGCCAGGGTACGGCTCATACGCTGTTGTTCGTTCATGCGGGATGGTCCTCCTCGGCTGGTTGGTTTTCCAAATCCATAATCTTGTCCACGCGACGTTGGTGGCGTCCACCCAGGAACTCGGTCTCGAGAAACACCTCGACGAGGTGCTCGGCCTGAGGCAGGTTCAGGTAGCGCGCGCCCATGGCCAGCACGTTGGCGTCGTTGTGCTGCCTGGTGAGCGTCACCTCATCGTCGTTGAAGGCGAGTGCGGCGCGGATTCCGTGGACCTTATTAGCCGCCATCGACATTCCGACTCCTGTGGAGCAGACGAGAACCCCCCGGTCAAACTCACCGTGGGCCACCGCGCCGGCGACTGCGGCAGCGTAATCGGGGTAGTCGGTCGAATCGGCGGAGTGAGTCCCGAAGTCCTTCACTTCCAAGCCTTTGGCCTGCAGCGCGGCCAGCAATTCCTCTTTCAGAGCGAATCCGGCGTGGTCAGCTCCAATCGCGATTTTCATGAGGAAATAACGAGTTTAGCACGCGGAGTTCCAAGAGCTTCCGTTTGACTCCGCTCGATCGGGTTTTCCAGGCGCCGATTTGTTTACGATTTTTACTCTTTCGCCACTCTCCTAGATGTCTATACTAGACATCTAGGAGAGCCGGATGGGACGCCACGACAACGACCGTTTGCAGGGCACGCTCGACCTGCTGGTGCTGAAGGTGCTTGCCAGCCGCGGGCGAATGCACGGCTATGGCATCACCTTGCAGGTGCAGCAGATTTCCCAGGAGGAGTTGCGGGTGGAAGAAGGATCGCTCTATCCCGCCCTGCACCGGATGGCCCAGGATTCGCTGATCTCCGCCGAATGGGGCACGACCGAGAACAACCGCCGCGCCCGCTACTACGAGATCACGCCGGCTGGCCGCGAGCGCCTGAAGCAGGAAGAAGAAAACTGGGAGCGATTGACTTCCGCGGTAGCGCGCTTTCTGAAGTACGCCTAAGGGCAACGGCACGAAAGGAGAATCGCAGTGCCCTGGTGGAACAAAGTGGTCAATCTCGTCCGCGGCGACCGTCATTTGGACGAGCTCGACGAGGAGATGGCGTTTCACGTCGCGATGCGCGCCGAGGAGCGCCGGAAGGCCGGGCTGTCCGAAAAGGAAGCCCTTGAGGCTGCCCGGCGCGAGTTTGGAAATCCAGTGCTCCAGCGCGAGCTTGCTCGCGACGCCGACATTATCCAGTGGCTCGACACCTGCCTGCAGGACCTGCGATTCGCCGCGCGTTCTTTTGGTAAGTCACCCGGGCTCACGGGCGTAGTGGTCATCTCCCTGGCCCTTGGGATTGGGGCGAATACGGCCCTGTTCACCATTACCAACGCGATGCTGCTGCGGACGCTACCCGTCGCTCAGCCCCATCAACTGTACGCGCTCCAACTGGGTGAGAACGACTCGGCCACCAATCCCATCTGGGAAGATTTCCGCGACCATCAGGACTTCTTCAGCTCCGTATTTGCCTGGTCCACTGAGAGCTTCGATACCAGCCAGGGCGGGGAAGTCAGTCCAGTGCGAGGCGCCTACGCCAGTGGCGCCATGTTCCGGACACTCGGCCTGCAGCCGGCGCTGGGCCACGCCTTTGATGAGGCTGTCGACCGGCCGGGGAGCGGCTCCGACGCAGCGGTTGCCGTCCTGGGCTACGACTACTGGCAGCGCGCCTTTGGCGGAGACGCCGCAGTGCTGGGGCGGATGCTGCGTCTGGATGGGAAGCCCTTCCGGATCGTCGGGGTCGCCCCGGCGGGCTTCACGGGTATCGAAGTCGGCGAGAAGCTCGACGTACTGGTTCCCCTGGCGTCGGAACCTTACCTCCGCGGACCGGAAAGCATGCTGAAGCATGGCTCCTACTGGTGGCTGGTGGTAGCCGGCCGGCTGAAAGAGGAAGTGCCCCTGGCACAGGCACGGTCGCGGGTTCGGGCATTGGGGACGGGCGTCATGGAACGCACTCATAGTCCCGGCTGGAAGCCGCAGATACTGAAGGACTATCTTGGCCGTCAGTTCTCGCTCGTCAGCATGGCGCGCGGCGTGAACTACACGGGCAGGGAACTGCGCACGCCTGTGCTCATACTGAACGCGGTGGTGATCCTCGTTCTCCTCATCGCCTGCGCGAATGTGGCGAACCTGCTGCTGGCGCGCTCGGCTGCTCGTAGGCGGGAGATCGCGGTACGTTTCGCCATGGGCGCCTCACGAGCCCGCATTGCCAGGCAGATGCTCACGGAGAGCGTGCTGCTTGCGTTCTCGGGCGGCTGCCTGGGCCTGGTGATCGCTCCCCCTGTTGCGAGGCTCCTGTTGGGCGCGGCCGCTACGCGCCGTGAGGAACTGTTCCTCGATCTTCATCCCGATCCTGCGGTACTGGCCTTCACCACCTGTGTGGCCCTGCTTTGCGGGTTGCTGTTCGGAGCCGCGCCTGCCTGGCGTAGCGCACGGGTCGAGCCGCAGATTGGCTTGCGCGCGGCATCCGGTGCGTCGGGCGAACGGCGCGGCGGACTGCGTGCGGCGCTTGTCGCTTTTCAGGTTGCGCTTTCGCTGGTGCTGGTAATCGGAGCCGGGCTATTTCTCTCCACCCTTCGCAACCTCACTCACACGGACCTGGGTTTTCAGCCGGCGGATGTGTTGCTCGTCGATGTGGATCTGTCCCGCTCCGGTATCGTCGAGGCCGCTCGGGCGGCATTTCACGAGGAACTGTTGGCACGATTCCGGACGCTGCCGGGTGTCGAAGCGGCCGGTGCTTCTCTGGTAACTCCACTGGCCGGCAATACGTGGCAATCGACAATGCGAATTGAATCCGGATCGGGCCAGCCGGTGAGCATCCACGTCCACTACAACGGCATCACGCCTGGCTACTTCCGAACGCTGGGCACACCGCTGCTGGCCGGCCGGGACATCTCGGCTGGAGATCACTCGAACTCGGTGCTGGTTGCAGTGGTCAACGAGACGTTTGCCCGGCGGGCTCTGGCTGGACTGCCCGGCGGCCGGGCTTACAGCCCCGCGGCGGCGTTGGGCCTGCGATTCCGTAAAGAGTTCCGGGCCTCGTTCAGCGCGCCTGCGGTGGAGAGGTTGGTGGAGGTTGTGGGCGTGGTGAGGGATGCAAAATACCGCACGATTCGCGGTGCCGTGCCGCCGACCGTGTATATGTCGATAGCCCAGGAACCGTTGGGCCGGGCTGGCCTCAGTTACGAACTGCGCACCCGTCTGGACCTGCCGACTGCGGCGGAGATGATTCGGGCGGCCGTGGCGGAGGCGCATCCGCGAGCCTCCTATGCTTTGCGCACTTTCGATTCTCAGGCGCGTGACGCCACGCGGCCGGAGCGGCTGGTGGCCGCCTTCTCCTCAGTCTTTGGTGGGCTCGCCCTATTGCTGGCCGCTATCGGGCTGTATGGGGTGCTCTCTTTCTCGGTCGCGCAACGCCGTGGCGAGATTGGAATCCGGGTCGCGCTAGGCGCCACGCCCGGCCACATCCGCCGCTGGGTGGTGCGTCAAAGCCTGGCCACCGTGGCCATCGGCGCGATGGTGGGGATCGGGCTGGCCGCGTGGAGCACCACGTTGGTCCAATCCGTGCTGTACGGCGTCCAACCCGGTGATCCCCTGGTTTATGCGACGGGGCTTGCCATTCTGCTGTTCATCTCCGTGCTGGCGGCCTATCTGCCCGCGCGCCGTGCAACGCGCCTCGATCCGGTTCAGGCGCTCCGCCACGAATAGGAGTTATCTATGCCACTCTGGAGCAAACTTCGAAACGTCTTCCACACCGGCGGCAGTGATTTGAACGGCGAGTTGGATGAGGAGTTGCAGGCGCACATCGCCATGCGGGCCGAGCAGTTCATGGAGGAGGGGATGCCGCCCGCTGAGGCGCGCCGTCAGGCGCAGTTGCTGTTCGGCAATACCCTACTGCAGCGCGAGCGTACCCGTGATGCCGATGTGGCGCAATGGCTCGACGCCTTGATCCAGGACCTGTGCTATGCCGCGCGGATGATGCGGCACTCGCCCGTGCTGACGGGTGTCATCGTGCTCTCGCTCGCGTTGGGGATCGGCGCCAACACGGCTCTATTCTCAATCACCAACGCCATCCTCTTTCGACCCCTACCCGTTGTCGAGCCGCAGCGCCTTTACACCGTGACTATCAATAGGGAGTCATCGGCCTCAAACTTCATTTGGGAGGATCTTCGCGATCAGCGGGATGTCTTCAGTAGCGCATTCGCGTGGGCCACCAGGCGCGTCGACGCCAGTCAGGGCGGGGAGGTACGGCCTCTCGCCTGCGCCATCGCTAGCGGAGCGCTCTTCCGGACCCTTGGCCTCCAGCCAGCCCTGGGCCGCCCATTTACCGAGGAAGACGACAAGCCCGACCAAGGCGGTGGCGACGGACCAGTGGCGGTGCTGAACCACGACTACTGGACGCGGGCATACGGAGCTGATACTAGGGTCGTTGGCCAGACTATCCGGCTGGATGGAAAGCCCTTCAAGATCATCGGTGTCGCTCCGCAAGGATTCTCCGGCATCGTGGTCGGCGAGAAGTTCGATGTACTGGTCCCGTTGGCTGCGGAGCCATATCTACTGGGGCCGGAGAGCAACATGCACCAGCACGCCTTCTGGTGGCTCACAATCGTGGGTCGATTGGCGCCCGGGCTTTCCCCGGAGGTGGCGCTGGCTCAAATTCAGAGCCTCGGTGCGGGTGTAATGGAGCGTACGCAGCCTCCAGACTGGAAACCCGAGTATCTCAAGCTCTACCTCAATCGATCTTTCGGTCTCGAGAGCGCCGCCCGCGGGCTCGCTAGCTCGACAGAGGAGATGAAGATGCCGGTGTTTGTGCTCAACGCTGTGGTGATCCTTGTCCTCCTCATTGCCTGTGCGAACGTGACCAACCTCTTGCTCGCGCGCACGGCTGTCCGGAGGCGTGAGATCGCGGTCCGGGTCGCACTGGGCGCCTCCCGCGCCCGAATCGTCCGCCAGATGCTGACGGAGAGTCTACTTCTCTCCGCTGTCGGCGGCCTTATTGGACTCGCTGGCGCTCCCCTCGCGGCCCGCCTGCTTGTCCAGACCGCCGCTCGCGGCCAGACTGAATGGTTCCTTGACCTTCGGCCGGATGCCACCGTGCTGGCGTTCACCGCTCTCATCTCGCTTCTCTGCGGATTGATGTTCGGTGTCGTGCCCGCCTTACGCTCGTCGGCGGGGCAGCCGGAAACCGCACTCATCTCCGGTGCCGGAGCAGCGATCGGGCGGCTGGGCCTCCTTCGCGGCGGCCTGGTTGCCGTCCAGGTGGCACTTGCGTTTGTCCTGCTGGTTGGCGCCGGGCTGTTTATTTCGACGCTCCGCAACCTGGTTCGGGCCGACTTAGGCTTCCGGCCGGATGGCGTCGTATTTGTAGACCTGGATCTCGCCCACGCAGGCATCGCACCCGCTACACGCGGCGCCTTTCACGCGCAGTTGCTCGAACGGCTGCGTGGGATGCCCGGAGTTGAGTCGGCCAGCGCTTCGATGATGACGCCCCTGGCTGGCAGCGCATGGCAGTACGACGTGCGGGTCCCGGCCGCCGACGGAGGATTTAAGAGTGTGCACACCTTCTGCAATGCTGTCACCAACGGGTTCTTTGCGACTCTCGGGACGCCTTTGCTGGCCGGCCGCGATTTCGATGCTGCTGACACGGCCAACTCCAAACTCGCAGCAATCGTGAATGAGTCCTTCGCCCGGCAGGCCTTCGGTGGTGCCAATTCGATCGGCAAGAGTATTCTCAAAGGCAGCGCCAGTCCGACTGGTGGACGGCCGGCCCAGCAGTCCCTCGAAATCGTGGGCATCGTACGGGACGCGAAGTATCGCTCGATTCGGGCTGCCGCTCCTCCCACGATCTACCTGGCCGTTTCCCAGGAGCCACTGGGCCGCACCAACCTAACCTACGAACTGCGTTCATCGTTGGCGTTGCCAGTCCTGGTGCCATCGATCCGGGCGGCGATGACGGCCACCAGCCCACGGGTCTCCTATACCGTCCGCACGCTGTCCTCCGCGGCTCGTGACTCCATGCGTACGGAGCGCCTGATCGGTTCCTACACTACGATCTTCGGAGCTCTCGCCCTCGTTCTTGCGGCGATTGGACTGTATGGGGTGCTCGCTTACTCCGTCAACCACCGCCGCGGAGAGATCGGCATCCGCGTCGCACTCGGCGCGACGCCCCGGGACATTCGCGGCTGGGTTGTCCGCCAGACCCTCGCCACCGTGGCCATCGGCGCGATGGTGGGGATCGGGCTGGCCGCGTGGAGCACCACCTTGGTCCAATCCATGCTGTACGGCGTCCAGTCCGGCGATCCCCTGGTTTATGCGACGGGGCTTGCCATTCTGCTGTTCATCTCCGTGCTGGCGGCCTATCTGCCCGCGCGCCGTGCAACGCGCCTCGATCCGGTTCAGGCGCTCCGCCACGAATAGGAGTTATCTATGCCACTCTGGAGCAGACTTCGCAACGTCTTCCGCACTCGCGGCAGCGATCTGAACGGCGACCTGGACGAGGAGTTGCAGGCGCACATCGCCATGCGCGCCGACCAGTTCGTGGCGGAGGGGTTCCCTCCGGATGAGGCGCGACGGCAGGCGGAGCGGCTGTTCGGCAACACGTTGCTGGTGCGCGAGCGTACCCGTGATGCCGATGTGGCGCAGTGGCTCGACGCCTTGATCCAGGACCTGCGCTATGCCGCGCGGATGATGCGGCACTCGCCCGTGCTGACGGGTGTCATCGTGCTCTCGCTCGGGCTTGGCATCGGCGCCAACACGGCCTTCTTCACGCTCACCAACGCACTACTGTTGAAGCAATTGCCGGTCCGGGATCCGGCGCGATTGGTGAGTCTTGAGCTCATCCGGCCCGGCGAGACCCGCTGGGGCGACTCCTTCACGAATCCCATCTGGGAGGAGTTTGACAAACGCCAGGATATCGCCAGCGGCGCGTTCGCCTATGCCGCACAGAGTTTCAATGCCGGGGAGAGTGGCGAGACTCGCATGATCACAGGGGCCATCGCGAGCGGCCGTGTCTTTGAGACGCTGGGTGTCGAACCTGTCGCTGGGCGACTCTTCACTGGCAGCGACGACCGGCACGGCGGCGGTTCGGATGGGCCTGTGGCTGTGTTGGGCTACGACTACTGGCAGCGCGCCTATGGCCTGGATCCCTCCGTCGTCGGGCGCAACATTTCGCTCGACGGCAAGCCGTATAAGGTGGTTGGAGTCGCTCCGGAATCGTTCTATGGGATCTTCGTGGGCCAGCGCTTCGACGTCATCGTGCCGCTGGGCACGGAGACCTACCGCACCTCCGATCCTAAGCTGCTGGATGCCCGCGCGAATTGGATGGTCAGCATCGTGGTGCGGTTGAAGCCGGAGTGGACGCAGGCTCGCGCGAATGAGCGGCTCAAGGCGCTGGCTCCGGGTATCTTTGAGGCCACTGTCCCGCCCAACCGGCCACCCAAGATGGTCCAGAACTTCCTCGCCAGCTGGCTCCGCGTGACGGAGGCGGCGCACGGGCTTTCGGCCGTCTCCGACTCGATGCGCAGCGCCGTGCTGCTGCTGAACGGGTTCGTAGCCTTGGTATTGCTGATCGCCTGTGCGAATGTGGCGAACCTGCTACTGGCGCGCGCGACTGTGCGGGCGCGGGAGTATACGGTCCGTATGGCTCTGGGCGCCTCGCGCGGCCGGTTGCTGCGGCAGTCGCTGACGGAGAGCCTGCTGCTGGCTTTGGCCGGGGCGGCTTTGGGGCTCGCCGTGGCGCAGCCAGCGGCCCAGGCGTTGGTTTCTCTTTCGGGGCGGTCGACGGCGCAATTGTCGCTGGATCTGGCACCCGATTCGAAGGTGCTGCTGTTCACCACGGTGGTTGGGGTCTTCTGCGGATTGCTGTTCGGCATGGCTCCGGCGTGGAGGGCGGCGCGGAATGCACTGCTGCCTCGCGTCGCGGGTACAGCCGGGGACGGCAAGGGGCGGCTGCGCGCCAGTCTCGTTTCCCTGCAGGTTGCTCTATCCGTAGTGGTCCTGGTGGGCTGCGGGTTGTTCCTCTCCTCTTGGCAAAACCTGAGCAAGGCGAGCCTTGGGTTCGATCCGAATCACGTCGTATTGGCCAAGGTGGACCTGGCCACCCTCACGCTGGAACAGGACCAGCGAGCCGAGGCGGTGGAGCAGGCGCGGCGGCAGTTGCGGAGTGCTCCCGGTGTTGAGGAGGCCAGCGCGTCGATCCTCACGCCGATGGGCGCGGGCATGTGGGGTTCCCTCATCGTTGGCGACGATGGCAAGGGTGGGCGGCGCGAGCACGAGGTCTATTACAACGCGGTCTCGCCCGGGTTCTTCCGCGCGCTGGGTACGCCGCTGCTCGCCGGACGGGCGATTGAGTCTGGCGACCGCAAGTCCTCGACGCAGGTGGCGGTAGTGAACGAGAGTTTTGCCCGCCAGGTCTTCGGTGACGGCAATCCGATTGGTCGCTACTTCGAAGAGGGAATCGCGCCGAGCAAAACCGGGTTCGTCACGCAGAAGGTGCAGGTGGTGGGCATCGCCCGCGATGCCACCTATCGCGAACTCAGGCAGCCGCCGCCTCCGACGATGTACAAACCGCTCTCGCAGGCACGCGGTCTGCCCTATGTCACCTTCGCCGTGCGCGGCCCGGGCGAGGTCGACCAACTCATCCCCATCGTGCGCGCCGCCTTTGCGGCCATGGGTGCCCGGTACTCCTATACACTGCAGACTTACCCGACGCGGATGCGGGACGCCATGGTGACAGAGCGGCTGCTGGCGATGCTCTCCACGTTGTTTGGCGCGCTGGCGCTGGGCCTGGCTGGAATGGGTCTGTATGGGGTGCTGGCCTACTCGGTGACGCGGCGCAGTGGCGAGATCGGGATTCGCATGGCACTGGGGGCGACGGCTTCGCACATTCGCAATTGGGTGTTGCGGCAATCCGGAATTACGGTGGCCGCTGGCTTCGCGGCCGGGCTGCTGCTGGCTGTGTGGCTGGCTCCTGTTGCAAAGACATTACTGTATGGGGTGAGGACCTCCGACTGGCGCGTCTATGCCGTCAGCGTGGGGACACTTTTGGCCATCGCCTTCACGGCCAGCTATCTGCCGGCCCGGCGGGCCACGCGGCTGAATCCGATGCAGGCGTTGCGGCACGACTGAGCGGCGCTAGAATGGAGCGAGTCTTTCCCTGGAGTCACCAATTATGAAACCACTCGCTTGTCTCCTGCTCGTGCTGTGCGGAACGGTTTTCGCGCAGACCGCACCCTCTGTGACCAAGCTTTACGACGGCCCGTTCTCGACCATCGAACGGGAACTTGTGCCGCTGGTTGAGGCGATGTCTGAATCGCAATTGAGCTTCGTCCCGGCGGAGGGCGAATTCAAGGGTGCCCGCACCTTCGCCCAACAGGCCACGCACGTCGCCGCGGTCATTTATGTCGTCTCCGCCAAGCTTCTGGGCGAGGCCAATCCCGTGGACATGGGCACCAATGAGAACGGCCCCTCGACCCTCAAGACCAAGGCCGACGTGGTCAAGTTTGTGAAGGACGCATTCGCTTACGGTCACAAGGGGCTGGCCACGGTCAACGCGACGAACCAACTCGAGATGATCCCTTCTCCATTCGGGCAAGGCAAGGTGCCGCGTGGTTCCGCCGCTTCCATCCTCACCTGGCACAGCTTCGACCACTACGGCCAGATGGCTGTCTACGCCCGGATGAACGGCGTAGTGCCTCCGGCCAGCCGCGGGAACTAGAATCAGACATGTCCTCGAACAAACTGCGCTGGGGCGTGCTCGGCGTCGCCGGAATCGCTGTCAGGAAAGTGATTCCCGCGATGCAGCAATGCAGCCTCTGTGAGATCGCCGCCATCGCTTCGCGCGATATCGAGAAGGCGAAGCAAGCCGCTCCCCGCCTCGGCATCGCCAAGGCGTATGGATCCTACGAGGAGTTGCTGGCCGACCCAGACATCGACGTCATCTATAATCCACTACCGAATCACCTCCACGTGCCGTGGTCCATCAAGGCCATGGAGGCAGGGAAGCACGTCCTCTGTGAAAAGCCGCTGGGTCTGTCCGTCGCCGAGGTGCGCGAGATGATCGCGGTCCGCGACCGCACGGGCCGGTTGGCCGGCGAGGCGTTCATGATCTGCAACCATCCGCAATGGCTGCGCGCCCGTGAGGTGATCCAATCCGGCGAGATCGGCGACCTGCGCGGGGTCGTATCCTGGTTCAGCTATACGAACCGCGATCCGAAGAATGTGCGCAACGTGGCTGGCTGGGGTGGCGGCGGACTGATGGACATCGGCTGCTACGGCATCTTTTCGTCACGGTTTCTGTTTGGCGAGGAGCCGCGGCGGGTGTCGGGCACGCTCGAGCTCGATCCCGAGTTCAAGACTGACCGGCTGGCGTCGGCAGTTCTGGACTTCCCGTCCGGACAAGCGACGTTCCTTTGTTCGACACAGATGGTGCCGGGCCAGCGCGTGCTAGCGTTCGGGACCAAGGGCCGGATCGAGATCGAGATCCCGTTCAATGCGCCGCCGGACGCGCAGTGCCGCATCTGGGTGGACGGCCGGGAAGAGTTGTTCGACATTTGCGATCAGTACACGCTGCAGGGCGATGCGTTCAGCCGCGCGGTGCTGGGCCAGGGAGCGGTGCCCGTCCCGCTGGAGAGCGCATTGGCGAATATGCGGGTGATCGAGGCGGTGGTGGAATCCTCCAACACCCGCCGGTGGATTGAAATCGAATAGCAAAAGAAAACGGCCGGCCCCGAAGGACCGGCCGTTTCGTCTACTTGAGCTTGAGGCTTAGTCGCCCAGCGCGCCCGTCGTCTCTTCGGCCTTCGGAGCGGCGGCCTTGATGCCGCCGATCTGGACCAGGTTCGACTCGGGTTCCTTGAGGATATGCTTCTTGTAAAGCTCCATCATCTTGGCGTTTTCGGCTTCCTGTGCCAGGCGGAGTTTCTGGTCGCGGGAACGGATCTTCTCTTCGCGCGCGGTCTTGGCGATGCCGAGGTTGTCGAGGTCGTGCTGAACTTCGTTCGTGACGAGCTCTTCGCGCAGCACCAGGCGGTGATCGGTGGTGTTGAGATTGACGTTCTTACCGCCGGCGAAGATTTCGTGACGCCCGTGCTCGTCGTACCACTTGGTGAGCGTGGCGGTCATGTGCATCTTCTCGACGATGTTGCGCCAGCCCACGCCGGTGTTATAGGCGCAGAAGCTGATTTCGCCTTCCTGCGTGGCGTAGGGGATGATGCACTGTTCAGTACGGCGGAAGTCGTAGTTGAACAGATCCTGGAACCACATGCCGGCGATGAAGAGGAAGTTCCAGCGATCGCGGCGGCGCTTCTCGATGTCGGTGAGCGTTCGGTCGCCCTTGACGCTGCCGTAGTTGCGGCCGGTGGCGCCGAAGGTCTTATCGAACTTCTTCAGCAGGTCGGTCAGCTTGAAGTGGGTGGGCGACTGGAAGGGATCGTAGTTGCGCATCAGGGCGAGCGCCATGCCGGCGACGGAGAGCTTCCGGCCGCGGGCGGCGTCGTTGACGCGGGCGATGTCCTTCGAGAGGCGGTCGCCGTTCAGGAACTTGGTCACCGGGACCGATTCCTTGGTTTCCTTGTCGACCATGACGGCCATGCCGATGCCGCAGTTCGGGTGGCAGCCGCAGCTCAGCTGGCCCCATTCGGCCTGGGGTCCATGGATCAGGTCGGCCCAGTCGGAGAACGTGGACATAAACGAGATTGGATACCAGTCGCGGGTCGGCTCGCCGATGCCGGTCTGGTTCTTCACGTCGTGCGCCAGGTGCGACAGCGTGTAGCGCTGGGCGGCGCGGCGGTCTTCCGTGACGGCTTCGTCGCGGCCAGTGAACGAAACGGGCTGGAAGCTGAGGAAGGAGATCTTCTTCGGGTTGTCCAGGGCGAACTGGACGACGCGGCCCACCTGCTCGTTATTGATGCCGTTGATGATGGTGATGACGGGGACGATGTCGACGCCGGCCGAGTGCAGGTTCTCGATGGCGCGCAGCTTCACGTCAAACAGGTTGCCGACGGCGCGGTGCGAGTTGGCGGCGTTGCCCACGCCATCGAACTGGAGGTAAGCGTAGCGGAGGCCGGCTTCGGCCGCCTGCGCCGCGAATTCCTTCGACTTGGCGAACTCGATACCGTTGGTGGCGGCTTGAACCGAATTGTAGCCGACCTTCTTGCAATAGCGGACCGCATCCAGGAAGTAAGGCGAAAGCGTCGGCTCACCACCGGAGAACTGCACCGACATCTGGCGCCGGGGCTTGATCTTCAGGGCGTTGTCGAGCATCGTCTTGATGTCTTCCCAGCTCAGCTCATGGACGAAGCCAACCTGGTTGGCGTCCATGAAGCAGGGGTCGCACATCATATTGCAGCGGTTGGTGAGGTCGATGGTGAGGACCGAACCGCGGCCGTGGGTGATAGTGGACGAGCCGTGCTTGTGCAGGTCAGTGTCGTTGTGGGCGCGGATGTCGCGGCCCGGGAAGACGTCTTCCAGGTGCTTGAAAAACGCCGGGTCGATCGCCATCACGTCTTCGAAGTGACCGTGGATGGGGCAATCCTTGACCATCAGGATCTTCCCATCGCGCTCGATGATCTGGGCCTTGATCTCGCCAGGCCGCTGATTCACCAGGATGCTGACATCCTTCTTGCCGTCGATGATCTCCTGACGAACTTCAGGAATGCACTTGGGGCAAAGCGAATCGGTGGTACGGGGCCAGCCCATCTTGGGCTTCATCTTCTCGTAGGACTTCAGCAGCGGCTTTTCGGACCACTTCGGCGTGAAGCCGGGGTTCGGGCTGATCTGGTTCAGGGAATCGAAAACCTGCCAGGCAGCCTTCGCCGCCAAGGTTGCGACCTTCTCCACGTACTTGATCGGCTTATGCATTTTCTTGGATGGGCTCCTAATATCGTTTGGAGGACGCTAAGTGCTTTGCACTACTAAAAACTTGGACTTCCGCGGATAGTTCACGCGGCTTTGCTCAATAAAATTGTATGCAGGAACCTTCATAGAGCCTACGGCTCTCCATCGAACTGTGCCGTTTCACGCCTGGATGGGGATTAGGCGGGTTAAACGGCAAGGTTCAGATTCGCGTGCTGACGGTGTGTCTGACGCTCCGGCATAGTAGCATGATTCGAGAGGAGATACTCCCGATTCCCCACACCCCGGATCGCGCCTTGCTGGCCGCCGCCGCACAACGTGCCGGATTCGCGCTCCATGGCGTGGCTAAGGCCGAGCCTCTAGCTGACTATCGCGTTTACCAGCAATGGGTTAGCGACGGAATGGCCGGGCCGATGGCCTACCTGACGGACCACCGTGGCACGCTGCGGTCGGATCCTCGGTCGCTGCTGCCGTCGGCTCGCTCAGTTCTGTGCGTCGGACGGCTGTACAACACTGAGGGGCCGCCGGATAGCGGAGTTTCCCGCTACGCCTGGGGTTCGGAGGACTATCACGACGTCCTGCGCCGGGCTCTGCAGGGAATGGTCGATGAGCTGCTAAGTGCTTGGGGTTCATTCGAATACAGGATCTGTGTGGATACCGCTCCGCTGCTGGAGCGGTCGCTCGCCAGGCAGGCTGGGCTCGGCTGGATCGGACGAAACACGTGCCTCATCAACCAGCCAGCCGGCTCCTGGTTCTTTCTAGCGGAAGTGCTTATTTCCCTGGAACTTGCTCCGGATTCGCCGCCGCCGGACCGATGCGGAACCTGCCGGCGGTGCATCGATGCCTGTCCTACACAGGCGTTGGTGCCGGACGGCGCGGGCGGGTGGCGGCTGGATGGCCGCGCCTGCATCTCCACATGGACCATTGAGCAGCATGGGGTACTACCCGAAGAGCACCGTGCGGCGTCCGGGCAGCATCTATTTGGGTGTGACATCTGTCAGGACGTCTGCCCCTGGAATCGGCGGGCTCCGGTGACACAGGAGGCGGAATTTCAACCGGTGAATGCGGACCCCGATCCGGCTGAACTCGCCGCACTTTCGCCGGAGGAGTTCCGCGCTCGCTTCCGGAAGACACCGCTCTGGCGGACCAGGTATGCCGGGCTGTTGAGGAACGTGGCTACCGTGTTGGGGAACACGGGCGATTCCCGCTATTTGGAACCGCTCCGGCGACTGGCGAGCAATGAGGATGAAGCGGTGCGGATTCACGCCGAGTGGGCTGTGCGGCGGTTGGAGGATGGGCCTTGAGCGGCGCACTATTGGCCCTTCTGCTGGCGCAGACTGGGCTATGGCCCGACATGGACCCTTTGGTGCGGAAGGGTTACGACCACTTCTATAACCTGGAATACCCGCAGGCGATTGCGTCGTTTCAGAAAGCAGTTGAGGCAGCTCCGTCCGATCCGGACCGCCACAACCACCTGGCGCAGGCGGTGCTGTTCAGCCTGATGTTCCGGGCCGGGGCCCTGGAGACCGAGATGGTGACGGGTGGGAATCCGTTCCTGCGGCGGCCCAGGATGGAGCCGACGCCGGCGGAAGAAAAGCTCTTCCAGGATTCTCTGAACACCAGCATTCGGCTCTCGACGGCGGCGCTCGAGACGAATCCAAACGACACCAAAGCCCTATACGCCGAAGGGGTTGCGCTGGGGTTGAGGGGTACCTACAACTATCTGGTCAAGAAGGCGTGGCTCGACTCCCTGCGAGACATGACGGCGGGCCGGAAACTGCACAACCGGGTGTATGAGCTCGATCCGACGAATATCGACGCCCTGATGATGCAGGGCATGCACGACTACGTGGTCGGCTCGCTCCCCTTTGCCTACAAGCTGCTTGGGTTTCTGGCCGGATTCCATGGTGACCGGGAGCAGGGGATCCGCACCGTTCAGATAGTGGCGGAGAAGGGCAAGTACAATCGTGTGGACGCCGAGATCCTTTTGGGCATCGCGGCCCGTCGCGAACGGCGCCCGGCCGTCGCGTTGAAGATCTGCGAGGATCTGCGCGCCGAGTTTCCACGCAATTTCCTGATTCTGTTTGAGCTGTCGCAGATGTATGCCGACCTGGGAGACAAAGACAACGCCTGGAAGGCGCTCAACCGGGTGGAGGAACTGAAGAAGTCCGATGCGCCTGGTTTCCAGTCTCTGCCTTTGGAACGGATCGAGTTTGCGCGGGGCAATCTGTTGTTCTGGTATGACGAACCCGACGCTGCGATTGTCCACCTGAGAAGGGCGACGGACGGAGCGCAGAGACTCGACCCGAACTCGGGCGTGACGGCTTGGCTGCGTCTGGGGCAATGTCTGGATCTGAAAAAAAGGCGGGTGGACGCGAAGAAGGCATACCGTTCCGCCGACGAGTATTGGACGGCTTCGGACGAGGCGAAACTGGCGCGGAAGTATCTGGATAAGGCGTTCACCATCAACGAAAAGAGGGCAATCTCCAATTGACACGCCGTGTTACACTCTCAGGCCATGGGAATGCTCGCAGAGTTCAAAGAGTTCGCCCTGAAGGGCAACGTTCTTGACCTAGCTATTGGTGTCGTCATCGGCGGGGCTTTCGCCAAGATCACGGCATCCCTTGTGGAGGACATCATTAACCCGTTGATCGGACTGGTGTTGGGTGGCGTGCAGGGTGATCTGGCGTCCCGCTACATTGCCCTCGACGGAAAGACCTACGCGAATCTGGCGGAAGCGAAGAAGGCCGGTGCGGCCTTCTCTTACGGAAACTTCCTGAACATCGTGATCCAGTTCCTGATCGTCGCGTTCGTGATCTTCATCGTGATCAAGCAGATCAACCGGTTCACGAGGCTCAGCGGCGACAACCTGCCCAAGTAGACGCTCGCCCAGGCTGGCCGCCGGATCGGTACGATAGGACTAGATGTCTCTGTTTGCTCCGGCGGTCATCCTTAGCGCATTTCTTCTCTTTCTTATTCAGCCGTTGGCAGGCAAGCAAATGCTTCCGCTGTTTGGAGGCTCAGCCGCGGTGTGGAGCGCTTGCCTGCTGTTCTTCCAGTTCGCCTTGCTTGCGGGCTACCTCTACGCGCACGCCATCACTCGCTGGCTCCGTCCAAAACATCAGGCCGTGTTCCATGGGGCCGTGGTGCTGGGCTGTCTGGCCGCGCCTCGCAGCGAGTTGACGACGGGCAGCGGATCGCTGCACCTGCTCTACGCGCTCACCACGACGGTCGGGCTGCGGTATGTGCTGCTGGCGGCGACGAGTCCGCTGATACAGCATTGGCACGCGACGCTGCATCCTGGTGGCCGGTCCTATCGGTTGTCGGCTTGGTCGAACGCGGCCTGCGCGGTGGCTCTGCTGAGTTTCCCTCTGTTCTGGGAGGCCCGCTTCGGTGTGCGGCAGTTGGAGCGGTGGTGGGGGCTGGCCTTCGCGGCCGAGTCGCTGCTGCTGTTACTGGCGGCCGCAGTGGTTTACCGGTCCGGCGCCTCGAATCCTCCGGTGGGCTTGATTAGCGGTACGTCCTGGAAGATGCGGGCCCGCTGGCTGGCTTGGCCGGCATTGGGCTGCGCCTTCCTGATGGCGACATCGACGCATCTGTGCCAGATTGTGGCTCCGGCTCCACTGCTGTGGGTGGTTCCGCTGCTGGTCTATCTCCTGAGTTTCGTCGCTGTCTTTGAGCGCGAGTGGTACCAGCCTTCGTTCGGGAGCGTGATGGGCCTCACCGGCCTCCTCATGATGGCTGGAGCGATGCTCTACCTGGACCTGCAGGCCGCGCTGGTTCTGAAAGTCGCGTTGTACTCGGGCGGCCTGTTTGCCCTGTGCTTGTTCTGTCATGGGGAACTGGCTGCGCTCAAGCCGGAACGGGAGCGGATCACTAGTTATTGGACTCACGTGGCAGCGGGCGGCGCGTTGGGCTCGCTGGCGATTGGCTTTGCTTCGCCTGTGCTGCTGCGCGGTTACTTCGAACTGCCTCTGCTGATGGCGGCCGTGGGCGGGTTGTGCTTCTGGCGGATGCGGCGCTGGTCGCGGTTTGTGCGGCAGGGGGCGGCCATCGCAGCCGTGCTGGCGGCGACACCGGCGCTGGCGCTGGTCACCGGCTACTACTCCGGACTGGTGGAAGCGGGCCGGAACTTCTATGGGAGCCTGCGGATTTTGGACGAGTCGGCACGGGACGGGCATCCTCCCTTGCGGAAGATGTTGAACGGGCTGGTGACCCATGGCACGCAGTTTCAGAGCCCCGACCGGGCGATGGAACCCACCACCTACTATGGCCGGATGAGCGGCGCCGGGATGGAGCTATCCCGGGCGAGCGGCCCCAGGCATGTGGGGGTAATCGGGTTGGGGGCGGGCACGCTGGCGGCCTATGGGCGGACGGGCGACCGGTTCCGATTCTACGAGATCAACCCGCTGGTGATCGAAATCGCGCGGAGGGACTTTACCTATCTGCGGCGGTCAGAGGCCGCCGTGGAAGTAGTGGAAGGGGACGCGCGGTTGACGCTGGCAGACGAGCCTGCGCAAGGGTTCGACCTGCTCCTGGTGGATGCCTTTTCTGGCGACTCGATTCCGGCGCATCTGCTGACGCGTGAGGCCTTTGCCGTGTACCGGCGGCACCTGAAGCCCGATGGTGTGCTGGCCGTGCACGTCTCCAATCAGTTTCTGGATCTTGAGCCTGAGGTGCGGGCTCTGGCTGCCGACGCGGGCCTGGGTTGCAGCCGCGTCGCGAACTCGGCGCAACCGGATGCGGGTGTGTTTGGCGCAGTGTGGATGCTTGTCCACGGGCCAGCACGAGCGGGCGGTCCGGCGGGCCCCACCCCGGTCTGGACGGACGACTGGAGTTCGGTTCTGGCCGTTCTGAAGTAACTCGAACGCATACTCGACTTGCATTGGCCCCCCTTTTCAGGCAATCTGGAAGGTTTCTCTTTCCTCTCATCCGAAATTCATGATTGGGGAGGGTCCGACAGGCGGATTCATGAAGCTTCGAGTTCTATATCACGACCATTGTTTTGACGGGGCGGCTTCGGCGGCCTTCTTCAGCCGGTTCACGGGGGAGCGCTTCTATCAGGAAGCGGAGTTCGCCTACACGGGGATGGCGCACAAGGCTTCTCAACTCTTTGAGGACGCCTTGTTCGACGGCGATGAAAACGCCATTGTGGACTTCAAATATTCCAACAACGACCGGCTGACCTGGTGGTTCGACCACCACCAAAGCGCGTTTCTCTCGCACGCTGATCAACTGGATTACGAGAAGAAGCGGAATGACCGGCGGTTCTACTTCGACCCTGCCTATCGGTCGTGCACGGAGTTCATTGCGCACATCGCGCGAACCACTTACGGCTACGAAGCGCCCGACTTGTCAGACCTGGTGCATTGGGCCGGCATCATTGACGGCGCCCTCTACAAGAGCGCGGGCGAAGCCGTGGGCATGGCCGAACCGGCGATGAAGCTGACACTGGTGATCGAGGCGTCCAAGGGATCCGAGCTGGTGCAGAGGATTATCCGCATGATGCAGCACCAGAAACTGGCTGAGATCATGGCCGATCCGGAGGTCTGCGCGACCTTCCAGCCGCTGTATGAGCGGCATCTGCGCTCGATCGACGTGATTGGCCGGCTGGGCCACTGCTCGGATGGAGTGATTTACTTCGACGTGGCCGATTACGACATGGAAGGCTACAACAAGTTCGTCCCTTATTCGCTGTTCCCTCAGGCGACCTACACTGTGTCGGTGAGCCTCGCCAGCTTCCGAACGAAGGTGAGCGTGGGCTCGAATCCCTGGGCCCCGTCTGAGCCGACTCACAACCTGGCGACGATTTGCGAGCGCTATGGCGGCGGAGGCCATCCACGCGTCGGTGCGATCAGCTTCGAGCCCTCGCAGGTGGAGGAAGCCCGGAAGGTAGCCAAGGAGATCGTCGAGGAACTGCGCAGCTAGCCGCGCGGCCGGATCTCGCACGATGGCGCGCCGAACCTGGCGCGATGACGCGCGACGAAGCGGTAGACCCAGCGGGTGACGGGCTGCGATGCTCGCAGAACCGCGCCCTCGCCTGGATGCCCGGTTGCCTTTAGTACCGCGATGATGGCGCGGCTGCCGCCCAGCACTTCGCCTTCGGCGGTGATCCACAACAATTGTTCGCTCGCGGTCGCCCGGACTTCCTCAGGCAGTTCCGATAGAAGGGATTGCACCGGCTGTGCGGCGACGGGGATGCGGCTGTGTCGGTGCAGCCATTCGACGCATCTGGCGCAGAAGCCGCACTCACCATCCCAAAGCAAGACGCTGTGTACACTATTGACGCGGCACCGAGGGAACGCCTCGGGGACGCTCATCGACTGGCCGACTGGATCCGCACCAGAGGCGACTCCGGCTGTTCAAATGGTCGCGTGTCCGGCAGCGTCTGCGGTGACCGCCAGGAGTCGAAGTAAGAGACGTAGTGGACGCAACTCACTGTGCAGTGGGGCGCACAGGCCTTTTCGGTGGAGTACTCCCGCCGGATGTCAGTGACAGTATATTCATTGAGCGGCTTGGCCGGGTAGCCTCGCTGCTGGCTGCAGTAGTGGACGAGACCGTCTTCGCAGACGTAGATGTAGCGTGCGCCGGCCCGGCACCGCCAGTCGTTGGGTTCGCCGTTGGCGATTTTCTCCTGGAAGAAGCTGAGCTGTGAGAAGTTACGCTTTTCCAGTGCTTTCACGGCCAGGTAGATTTCGCGTTCCTTCGGCGAGAGCGGCTTCAATTGCCCCCCACCGTCGTGAATGATACCGATGGTGGACGAGAAGCCGAGCTCGATGGCTCGCCTGGCGATGACCAGAGCCTCGTCGGGGTTCTTGATGCCACCGCCGACCACGGAGTTGATGTTCACGTGGAAAATGGCGTTCTGGGCCAGCAACTGGAGCTTCTTGTCGAGGACCTTGAGGCTCTTCTTCGACACGTCATCAGGCATGACATTGTCGATGGAGATCTGCATGTGATCGAGTCCGGCGTTGTTCAGGCGCTGGATGCGCTCGGCCGTCAGCAGATAGCCGTTGGTGATGAGCCCGGTGACGGCACCGGTGTTGCGGATGCGGCGGATCACCTGGTCGAGATCGGGGTGCAACAGCGGTTCGCCGCCGCTAATCGTAATGATGCTGGTGCCCAGACGGCCGAGGTCGTCGACGCGCTGCAGCATGACCTCGGTATCGACAGGCTTGGAGAAGTCGTCAAATTCGTTGCAATAGGTGCAGGAGAGGTTACAGCGGCGGATCGGGATGATGTGCGCCATGATGGGGTGGTCCTTGTGGACGGCGCCCCATGCGATCATCTTCAATTCGCGCAACCTGCGCTTTAGTGCTGCCCAGTCTCGGCGGGCCCGGAAGCCGTGGTCCGACATTTTCTACTGCCTATTATCCACGATGCGGTGAAAATGTGGCAGGATTCCACAGCGAGCCGTCCAGAAGGCGGGGCGAACGGCGCAAAACGAGGGCTGAGTTGCGTGCCGCCCCAATCGATTGCGTAAGTTACTGCTTCGGGGGGGCCTTCTTCTCGTCCTTTTTCTCATCCACCACATCGCCGAAAGTGATGGTGGACTCGGCCTTGAACTGCTTGTAGTCCTTATAGGTTAGGACCATCTTGATGGGCACCGGGCCGGACTCGAAATTGAGGGTATCGTTCGACACCGTATACGTGGGGAACCAGTATTTGCCGTCGATCTGTTCCCGGTAGGTCTCAAACTTCGGGAAGCGCTGCGAGGCGAGGCGTTTGCCGATGCCGGTGCCGCGGCCGTAGGTTTTGACGATCTGCAGGTCGCGGTCGTCCACCCAGATGATGCCGGCGAAGTAGCGCTGCCCCTCGATCATCTTCCGCGGTTTGACGGCGAAGCTGAAACAGGTGATCTCGTCTACGTTCTCGCGCCCCAGATAGCGGATGTCGTAGTTGGGCAGGTCTTTGGTGGTGAGGACAAACGGCTGAACATTGCGGATGTCCTGTTCATCCTCGGGGGTGAACTGGACCTGCTGCAGCGTGTTCATCGGGGCGTACGTGACCCGTTCCGTGCGCTTGCCGTCGGCGGTGAATACGATGTCAGCCTCCATCTCCAGTTTGCCGGCCGAGCGGCCGCCCGGGCCGAGTTCGTCGAAGCGGTACTTCTGGTGGTAGGTGTAGCGCTCGCGCGCCTGTTGGAATTCCGCTTCCTTGGCGGCGAAGCGTTTGATGATCTCCTGGACTTCCTGTTCGGTGGGTTCCTTGTTCTGGTCAATGGCCCATCCGGGCACGGTGAGCAGCAAACCGAGAAGTAAGTAACGCATCTGGAATCCTCTCCTTACATGATGGCAGCGGCGGGCGCCGGGTTACGAGAGAAGTTGCTTGGCGATGGTGAGCATCTGCATGTTGCTGGTGCCCTCGTAGATGCGGCCGATCTTGGCGTCACGGTAGAGCTTCTCCACCGGGTAATCCTTGGTGAATCCGACACCTCCGAAGATCTCGACGGCTCGGGAAGCGACGGTTTCGGCCACCTGGGAGGACCAATACTTGGCCATGGCCGCCTCCTTGAGGAAGGGCCGGCCGGCGTCGCGCAGGCGGGCGGCGTTGTACACCAGCAGGCGTGAAGTCTCCACGTCGGTGGCCATGCGGGCCAGGTCGAATTGGATCGCCTGGAACTCGGCAATGGCTTTGCCGAACTGCTTCCGCTGCTTGGCGTAGGCGATGGCGTGAGTGAGGGCACCCTGGGCGAGCCCGGTCATCTGGGCGCCGATGCCGATGCGGCCCTCGTTCAAAGTCTCGATGGCGATCTTGTAGCCCTTGCCGATCTCGCCAAGGATGTTTGCCTTGGGCACGCGCACCGAGTCGAGAATCAACTCACAGGTGGAAGACGCCCGAATACCAAGCTTGTCTTCCTTGCGGCCCACGGTAAAGCCGGGTATGCCCCGCTCGACAACGAAGCAGGTGATGCCTTTGTAGCCGGCATCGGGGTTCACCGTGGCGAAGACAAGGTAAAGGCCGGCTTCGTAAGCATTCGTGATCCAGAGCTTCCGGCCGGTGAGGACGTAATCCTCATTGTCTTCCACGGCGCGCGTCGTCAGGGCGAAGGCGTCCGACCCGGCTCCAGCCTCCGACAGCGCATAGGACGCGGTGGTGTCCTGGGCGAGACGCGGCAGCCAGCGCTGCTTCTGCCCGGTGGTCGACCAACGGATCACGGCGTTGTTGACCAGCGTGTTCTGCACATCGACGATCACTCCGGCGCTGGGGTCCACGGCGGCGATCTCTTCAATCGCGATCAGCGCCTGCACGAACGTGCCGCCCTGGCCGCCGTACTCCTCTGGGATCTCGATGCCCATCAGCCCCAGTTCGAAGCACTGCGCGAGTAGCCGCTTGTCAAAGAGACCGGCTTCATCCATCTCGCGGACCTTGGGTGCGAGTTCCTTTCGGGCGAACTGGCGAACGGTGTTGCGGAAGAGTTGGTCTTCTTCGCTCAGCACAGTGAGCGGACGGACCACAGGCTCAGTCGTCATCCCCTGGTTCGACATGCAATCATTAGACCATGTCTATCAGTCTGGGTCCCGACTGGAGAGCGCTGGCGGCAGCGCAAAAACTGGAGCTATCCGACCAGTCGATTACACGCCTGGAAGAGCTGGGCAAGACCATGCTGGGGTTGCGCGGAATGATCGATTGGACAGAAGAACCGTCGCAGATGTTCGAAGTCCGGGAAGTGGCGGAGGGTGACGCGGAATGACGGCCTTGGAGGCGGCGGCGGCGTTGCGGGCGCGCAAGGTCAGCTCAGTGGAGCTGACAGTGCAATGTCTGGCGCAGATCGAGAAACTCAACCCGAAGCTCAACGCGTTTATCACCGTAACGGCGAACACCGCCCTGGCTGAGGCCCGCAAGGCCGACGAGGAGTTGTCCAAAGGGCAGGACCGCGGGCCGCTGCACGGCATTCCGGTCGCGCACAAAGACCTGTTCTGCACAAACGGTGTGCGGACGACCTCGGGCTCCAAGGTCTTCTCTAGCTACATTCCGAATTTTGACGCGGCCGTAGTGCAGCGCTGGCGCGAGGCCGGTGCTGTCATGGTGGGCAAGACCGGCATGCACGAGCATGCCTACGGCATTACTTCAACTAATCCTCATTTCGGAGCGATCCGCAATCCGTGGAATCCTGAGTGCATCCCTGGTGGGTCGTCCGGCGGATCGGCGGTGGCCGTGGCGACGGGTATGGCTCTATTGGCCACCGGCACCGATACGGGCGGCTCCATCCGCGTACCGGCGTCCTACTGCGGGCTGGCGGGCATCAAACCGACCTTCGGCCGCGTCTCCAAGTTCGGAGCGCTGCCGCTCGGTTTTTCGCTCGACCACATGGGCCCTCTAGGTCGCACCGTGCGAGACGTGGCCGTTGGCCTGCAAGCCATGGCTGGTTTCGACAAGCGCGATAGCACCACGGTGAACCGTTCGGTGCCCGACTATTTGCCGCCCACAGGTGAGATCTCCTTGCGGGGCGTCAGGATCGGCATGCCGGTGAACTTCTTCTACGAGAAGCTGGACCAGCAGGTGGACAACGCCGTCCACTTCATGGCCTACACCGCTCAGGATCTGGGTGCGGAACTGGTGGATGTGCGCGTGCCGGACGGCAGGCAGTTGAACACAGTGGCGCAAGTCACCCTGCTGGCGGAAGCGGCATCGGTGCATGAGCCCTACATCCGCAAACAGCGGGCCTCCTACGGTGATGACGTACGGACACTCATCGACATGGGCCGTGTGCTGCCGGCGACCGACTATCTGCAGGCGCAGCGTCTGCGCAAACGCATGCTGGGTGTGTACCAGAACATCCTCAAACAAGTGGATTGCCTGTTGGTGCCGAGCACTGCGATCTTCGCGCCGAAGATCGGGCAGACTGAGATTGAGATCGGCGGCACGATGGAGGATACTCGTCTGGCCAGCACGAAACTGGTGCGCGGCTTCAACGCGTTGGGGTTGCCCGTCGTTTCGCTGCCGGCCGGGTTCTCCAACGATGGTCTGCCCGTAGGCTGCCAACTGGTGGGCCGAGCCTGGGGCGAACAGGCGCTTCTTCGCATCGCCGCGGCGTTGGAAGACCGCGCCCCTCATTACAAGCGGGCCTGGCAGGACTAGCCGCGCCGGAAGGCCGTCCTGCGGGCCGGGGTCATTTTCTCGCAGGCGTACTGATAGATGACCCGCGGAGCCTGGCTGCGGAACTCCATCAGTAGCTCTTCCACGGGCTGTGGTTCGCGCTTCCACGTTTCGCGCAGGAACCAACCCAGCCCCTGTTGGACCACGCGTTCCGGATCCAGCATCAGCGGGCGGACGAAGCTGAGCAGTTCCGCCGTCGGCGCCGACGTCTTCAGCAGTGAGAGCATGGCCACGGGCACGGCGCGTCGTTGAAACCGTTCCGGCGAAGTTCTCCAAACCGCAAAATCCTGCAAGCCCAGGCGGCCAGCGGCGAGGGCGGGGGAGAGCACTTCTCCGCACAGCACATCGACATGGGCCCAGTTACGGATCCCACCCGGGAACCATTTGGCGATGCCGGGCAGTGCCCGAGCGTCGATCTGTGTGGAATAGGATTTCAGGAAGCGGATGGCCAGGCCGCCCTCTTCGTACTTGCCGCTGGCGAAGAGTGTCTCGCCCAGTAGGAGGAAGCCCTTGAGCCCCAGGTGCGAATGGGTTTCCAGCCAGGCCGCCTGCTGCGCGTTCCACAGGGGATGGTCCTTGTCCAGAACGCCCCAGGCGTCGTAGCCCTCCTTGAAATACCGGGCCCATTTGTTGGCGAGCGTGGGGTTGGCGTTGGCGGCGCAATAGGCGCGGATCTCCGCCGCTAGAGCCGCCACGTCGCCGGACACATTCTTTTTCGTGGACATTGCGATCTCAAGATACTAAACACAACAGCACAAATCCACGCGCACCCGGGTTTGGGCTGTGCTGGCCCCAATGAGTCGCGCCAACCGGAATACGGCATCGACTTGCCAGATTGGCTCTGCTACACCGGTTCCATGCTGCGCCGATCAATGCTAACGGGTTTAGCTGCTCTTGCTTCGCCGAGGAGTAGCTTTGCGATGTCCGGGCAGGCGATTCAGGATGGCACTACGGCCAACGGACCGGTGGTGATCGACCGGCCCCAGGCCGGAAAGCCCCACGCGGGCAAGGTGCTGGCCGCCATCCAGCCGCATTGCGATGACATTCCACTCTTTGCCGCCGGCGCGGTCATCCGGCTGATCGATGAGGGCTACACCGGTCACCTCATCCGTGTCTCCAACGATGACATGGCCGGGCCCGGCACCACGGGTAACACCGTGCTCCAGAATGAACGTGACAATCAGGCCGTGGCGCGCGCGCTGGGGTGCCGGAGCGTGTTCGACCTGAACTACAGTAACCATCAGATGGACCAGGAGTCGCGCCTGGAAATGCGGGCGCGACTCATCTTTCTCTTTCGATTGCTCAAGGTGGATACGGTGGTCTGCTACGACCCCTGGGGTCACTACGAGGAGAATCCCGATCACTCCGTCACAGCCCAAGTGGTGGAGGCGGCCTGCTGGATGGCCGGCGGATCGAAGGACTACCCGGAGCACTTTGCCGCTGGATTGCAGCCGCATGGAGTGAGCGAGAAGTATTACTTTGCCCGCGGGCCGCAACTGGTCAATCGCGTTATGGACATCAGCTCAGTGATCGATCGCAAGGTAGCCGTCAACCGGCTGAATGTCACGCAAGGTCCAGCCGGCCAGTCTGGAGCGGCATTGCGCAAGTCCTTGGCCGAGCGCGGGTTGCAGATCCCCCTGTTGGGCGACGACGACGAGTCGGCCGCAAACAACTACATCAAGTACTACGTTCTGGAACGCGACAGACAAGTGGGGGCTCGCCATGGTTTGGAGTTTGCCGAGCCCTATCACTACATTGGTCCTCCGGCCGATACGCAACAGGACTTCGTCCGCCGGCACGCCGTGCCCTTGAAGTAAGCCCAGAAATTAAAGTCGAGTTGCTGAGATCCAATTGCCCGGCGGCCTCGTATCGAGTGCTGAAGGGAGTTGGACGTGATGTCTACGACAACATCAGTGCAGTTGGTGCAGTCACTCTTCGAGGCGTTTGGCCGAGGCGACATCGCGTACATTCTGGAACGGCTGACGCCGGATTGCATTTGGTCTGTACCCGGGTCCGGCTACGCACTGGCGGGTGAGTACAAAGGCCCCGAGGGGGCCGCGGAGTTCTTCCGCCGTCTGCACGAGACCGAGGAGATGCTGAGGTTCGATCCGCGGGAGTACTTCACCAACGGCGATGACGTGGTGGTGCTGGGCTACGAACAGGCGCGGGTGCGGGCTACGGGAAAGCAGGCGGAAAGCAAATGGGCGATGGTCTTCCGGGTGAAGGACGGCAAGGTGGCATCCTGGTCGACGCACTTCGATACGGAAGCTTACGCCGCCGCTCATCGAGCGTAGATTTTCGGAGGGACTGACGGCCGGGGCGTCGCCCATGACGTCCCGGCCGCCACGTCTATTGGATCTTGAGGGCGAAAGCGAAGTCGCCGGGCTTCTGGTCCGGCAGGTCGACTTTGAGGCCCTGAGGCGTTTGAGTCCACTTCAGCTTGGCCGTGGAACCGAGCAGCGAGATCGAAGCGATCTTGCGGTCGGCGCCGATGGACTTCACCGTCATCGTCTTGCCCGGCCAGGCGAGCGCGATCGCATACAGCGTGTTGCCCTTTGTGGTGAAGCGGATGTCCTCACCGGTGAACGGCTTCTGCTTCCGATCAGTGAAGCCGCCGGTCAGCACCTGCGTGGGACCTTCGCCGAACACCTTGTATGGACGCGTGCCGTAGATTGCTTCGCCGTTCACGTCCAGCCACTTGCCGATGGAGAGCAGGATGTTCTTGGCCTCATCCGGAATGGTGCCGTCGGGGCGCGGGCCGATGTTCAACAACAGCAGTCCGTTCTTGCTGACGATGTCCACGATGTCGTCCACCAGCGAATCCGGAGTACGGAACTCCTCGCCGTCGATGTAGCCCCACGACTTGAGGCCGATGGACGTGTCCGTCTGCCAAACATAGGGACGCGTCGCGTCCAGCTTGCCGCGTTCAATATCGAGCACCGCGGCCTTGTCTGGGAACGACTTGTTCTTGTAGTTGATGGCGACGCCCTTCTTCCACTCCACGCCGCGGTTGTAGTAGAACGCCGCGAACTTCTGGAGATAGGGTTGCCAGGCGGGCTCCTCAATCCACCAGTCGAACCAGATGACTTCGGGCTGATACTTGTCGACCAACTCCGTCGTGCGGGCCAGCCAGTCCTTCATATGGGCTTCGCTGGGCTGGTTGTCCTGCTTCGCGCCGGGCAAACGCTTGGGTTGGGCCGGCCCGTAGAGACCGAGATTCTTGGGATCCTTCACGTCGGAATCAAACTTCATGCCGCCGTCGAAGAACCACCAATGCTCGGCTCTGTGAGACGACGCGGTGAAGTGCATGCCTTGCTTGCGCACTTCCTTGGCGAGGTCACCGACGACATCGCGCTTTGGACCCATCTTGGCGGCATTCCAGTCAGACAGGTCACTGGCATACATCTGGAAGCCGTCGTGGTGTTCCGCCACGGGCATGACGAAGCGGGCGCCCGACTTCTTGAACAGCGTGGCCCACGCCTGCGGATCGTACTTCTCGGCCTTGAACATCGGGATGAAGTCCTTGTAGCCGAACTTCGACTGTGGGCCGTACTTTTGGACGTGCTGCTGGAAGATCTTGCTCTTGCCGTCCTGCAGATACATCTCGCGTGGGTACCATTCGTTGCCGAATCCCGGCACGGAGTAGACGCCCCAGTGGATGAAGATGCCGAACTTGGCATCGGCATACCACGTGGGCACCTGGAACTTCTCGAGCGAAGCCCAGTTGGCCTGGTAGGGGCCTTTGGCTATCACGGCATCGACTCGCTTCATGGCGGCGTCGATCTTCTGTTCGTATGTTTGCGCTTGCCCGGCCGCGGAGAACAGGGCGGAAGAGAGCACGAGGATGGCGAGTCGATTCATAGCGGAACTACCTTCCCATCCAACCACCGTCGATGACGAGAATCTCGCCGCTGACATAGTTGGACGCATTGGACGCGAGAAACACGGTGGCGCCTTTGAAGTCTTCCGGCTCACCCCAGCGGCCGGCCGGGATACGGGCGAGTATGGCCGGATTGCGTACGGGATCGGCCCGCAGCGCGGTGGTGTTGTCGGTGGCGACATAGCCCGGTGCGATGGCATTGACGTTCACGCCTTTGCCCGCCCACTCGTTCGCCAGGGCCTTGGTCAACTGGCCGACGCCGCCTTTGCTGGCTGCGTAGCCGGGCACGGTGATGCCGCCCTGAAAGGTGAGCAGCGACGCGGTGAAGATGATCTTGCCGGAACCGCGCTCCACCATGTGCTTGCCAATCTCGCGGGCCAAGGTCCACTGGGCGTGGAGGTTGGTATTGATCACCTCGTCCCAATACTCGTCCGGATGCTCGGCCGCGGGTTTGCGCAAGATCGTGCCGGCGTTGTTGACGAGGATGTCGATCACAGGGTGTTCCGCGTTCACCTGATCGGCGAAGGCCTGCACCGCGGCGCGGTTGGAGAAATCGCACGTATGGGCGGAGAATTTACGGCCCAGGGCGGCGACCGACTTTTCCACGTCGGAACCGGCGGGCTCCAGCGTCTTGCTTACGCCGATGATATCGGCGCCCGCTTCGGCCAGGGCCTGCGCCATGGCAAGTCCGATTCCACGTTTGCAGCCCGTGACCAGGGCCGTCTTTCCGTCGAGTTTGAAGAGATCGAAAATAGACATGATTGGGTTCTCAATCTACGAACACTGGATGAGGACTTTCATGACGGCTCCGCCTCGCTCCATCTCGCGGAAGCCGGATTCCAGGCCCTCCAGTGGGAGGACCCGCGTAATGATGCGGTCCAGCGGCAGCGTGCCCGAGGCGGCGAGCGCGATGGCCTGCTCGAAGTCCTGGGGTTCGTAGACGCGCGCGCCAATCAGACGCAGTTCGCGCCAGAAGAATTGGAAGAGAGTTACCGGTGCGGGTTGTGAGTAGATGGCGACCATCACGATGCGGCCGCGCGTGCGGGGTAGCTTGGTCATCATCTCGGCGGCAGCGGGCACGCCCGAGACTTCGAAGACCACATCGGCCCCGGCGCCGCCGGTCTGGCTGTTCACATACTGGACCAGATCCACTTCCAGCGGATTCACTGCGTCCAGCCCAAGCTCACGAGCCAGTGCCAGCCGGAACGAATTTACCTCGGAGATCAGCACCCGGGCTCCGGCGGCGCGGGCCACCAGCGCGATCAGCATTCCGATCGGGCCGCCACCCTGCACCACGGCGTACTCTCCGGCCTTCACCTCGCCCAAACGGACGTCGTGGCAGGCCACTGCGATCGGTTCGATCAACGCCCCTTGTTCGAAGCCCAGGTTCTCCGGTAGGCGATGAAGCGTATGCGCGGGCACGGTCCAAAGACCCTGCATCGCACCCGGCGTGTCGATGCCGATGAACTTGAGTTTCATGCAGATGTGGTTGTGACCCGCGAGGCAGGCGGGGCATTCGCCGCAGCTGTCGAGGGGTCTCACCGTGACGCGGTCGCCGGGCGCCCAGCCGCTGACGCCTTCGCCAAGTGCCAGCAATGTGCCGGACATCTCGTGGCCGATGATCTGTGGCATCTGAACGCGGTGGTCCATCTTGCCGTGGAAGATATGCAGGTCGGTGCCGCAGATTCCGCAGTGGGAGACGCGGATCTGCACTTCGCCAGGCCCCGGAAGGCGCGGAGTGGAGTCGCCGATGGCGATGTGTTCATGGCCTTGGTAGAAAGCGGCTTTCATACTGCTGTGTCCTGTCGGATTAGCGTTACAGTAAACGGCATTCTATCAGTTGACGAGCCTTCGGGAGTGGTTCAACGAAGCATGGATGAAGGAAAGTTACCGCTAACTTCAGATGATTGCCGGTTATCGGTGGAAAGTCAAGTAAATACGCTTTGACAGCCCGAGTGCCGAATGCTACTATAACGTTTACTGAACGGATCGGAGTTAGGGACTCTGAGATCCTTGGATGTGCGGTCGTAGTGAGTCCTGACCGGGATTGATAAGCTCTCATTGGAGAAAGATATGAAAGACGAACTGGTTGTAGTAACGGGCGGTGGCGGCTTCATTGGCGGCAGCCTGGTTGCGGACCTGCGGAGCCAAGGCTACAAGAAGATTCGCGCCGTCGATATCAAGCCCTTCGAGCAGTGGTACCAGATGTTCGACGACGTGGAGAACCTGTCGCTCGACCTGAATCTGAAGGAAAACTGTGAGACCGCCGCCACGGGCGCCTACCAGGTGTTCAACCTCGCGGCCAATATGGGCGGCATGGGCTTCATCGAGAACAACAAGGCCCTGTGCATGCTCTCGGTGCTCATCAACACACATATGCTGCAGGCGGCCAGGAAGTTTGGGATCGCGAAGTACTTCTACTCATCCTCGGCCTGCGTCTACAACGGTGATAAACAGCGCGATCCCGACAACCCCGGGCTGAAGGAAGAAGACGCCTATCCGGCGTTGGCCGAGGACGGCTACGGTTGGGAAAAGCTGTTCAGCGAACGCATGTGCCGTCACTTCACCGAGGATTTCGGCCTCTACACGCGTGTAGCCCGCTTCCATAACGTCTATGGACCCAACGGCACGTGGGATGGCGGCCGCGAAAAGGCGCCGGCGGCGATCTGCCGCAAAGTGATCGAGGCCAAGCTGACCGGCAAGCACGACATTACTATCTGGGGCACCGGCCACCAGACGCGCAGCTTCATGTACATCGACGACTGCGTACTGGGTGTCCAGAAGATCATGAACTCCAACATCCTGGAGCCCATCAACCTCGGTTCGAGCGAGATGGTGAGCATCAACCAACTGGTCGACCTGGTGGAAGACATCGGCGGTATTAAGCTGAACCGGACCTACGATCTGGGTGCGCCCAAGGGTGTCAACGGCCGCAATAGCGAGAACACGCTGATCCAGAAATACCTGGGTTGGGAACCGAGCATTCCGTTGCGCGCGGGTCTTGAAAAGACGTACGCCTGGATCCACGACCAATACGTGGCGCGGGCCGCGGGCGATGTGCGTGCCTCCGTTGTGAACCTCGCGTAACTGACGTTTCCTCCGCTGGGAGTACTCCTGATGACCAGGATGCCGGAAGCCTGGGACTACCTGATCCTTACCGCATCGAACGAGCGGCAGGCGAGTGCCTACGAATCGCAATTAGAACTGCGCCGCCAGACGGGCCACCTGGCTCGCGTCCGCCAGACGCTGGTGGTGGCCGATCTCGAAGGGCGGCGCATCGGCAGCGGTGGCAGCACTCTACAGTGCCTGCTCGAAGTGCTCAACCGCGAGGCCCGTAACCTGCCCCCCGGTGCCCTGGCTGGTGGCGGAGCCGAGCGCATTTTGCGGAGCCTGCGCATCCTCATCGTGCATGCCGGCGGCGATTCGCGCCGCTTGCCCGCCTACGGCCCATGCGGCAAGATCTTCGTGCCCGTGCCCGGAGAGAGCGAAAGTGCCCACGGACGGACTCTCTTCGACCGCTTGACGCCCGCCTTCCTGGACATGCCGCCTGGCCTGCCGGGCGAAGGACAACTCCTGGTCACCTCCGGCGACGCCCTTATTCTCTTCGACGCATCGGGTGTGGAGTTCGCCAAACCCGGCCTCACGGCACTGGGCTGCTACTGCCCTGTCGAGGAAGCCGCTCTGCATGGCGTCTTCCAGACAGGCGACGACGACCAGATCAAGCTTTACCTGCAGAAGCCCTCCGTCGCCGAACAGCGTGCGATGGGACTGCTCAACGAATCGAACCAGGCCATCCTCGACGTGGGCGTGATGAACTTCGACGCCGCCGCGTCGGCTGCTCTCTTGCGAGCATTTCCGGTGGAGCTGGACTCCGCCGGCCAACTGGTGTGGACGAACGAAGTGCGCTCGGCCATGCTCGAGCGTGGCGTCGATCTCTACCGTGAGATCTGTTGTGCCATGGGCACCGAGACCACGCTCGATCACTATCTGCGATCGGCGCGATCCAGCGGCTCCGCCTGGTCCGACGAGCAATTGACCTCGCTCTACCCGGCCTTGCGCGCCGTGCCCTTCCATATCCAACTTCTGCCCGGTTGTGTCTTCCTCCACTTTGGGTCGACACGAGAGATCATCAGCAGTGGCATCACACTGGGCACGGAAGATCGGGTGGTCCCGCCCGGTGTGACCTGCCTGGCTCTGAACTCGCACACCGCGGATAATGGCTCGATTAGCGGAGCGGAAGCCTGGGTGGAAAGCTGCGACGTGCGCGCCCCGTTCGTCCTGGAAGGCCGCAACGTGGCGGCGGGCCTTGATGTGACGGCTCCTCTCACGCTGCTGCGCGGTGCCTGCATCGACGTCCTGCGCGGCATTGACCGCCAGGGCGGAAAGGTCTGGTTCATCCGTTGCTACGGTGTCGATGACGAGTTCAAGAAACCTGCGGGCAAAGGCGGACTCTTCTGCGGTCGGCCAATGCTCCGCTGGCTCGAGGCCGCGGGCCTGACTCCCGAGGACGTGTGGGACGCCAGTGTCCCGGAGTCCGACCGCAGCCTGTGGAACGCCCGCGTCTTTCCAGCCGAAGCGGAACAGGATTACCAGCGCTGGCTCTGGATCTTCGACGTCGATCGCGCCTCCGACGAGCAGTTGAGCGCCTTCGCCGCCGCCGACCGTTACAGTGCCGAGGAAGTTGCGCTGCTCGCCGATCAGGACGCCTTCCATGGCCGGCGTGCGCAGATCCGCGCCACGCAGGTTCGCTCCTCCCTCAGCCATCTCTTCCGCCCGAAGAGTGCGTTCTCGGCGGCCGACCTGGCTGTCACCTTTCAGCAGAGTGCCGACCGCGCGGCGCTCGCCCACGAAGTCCTGGCGTTGGCGTTCGCGCGCAAGCTGGGAACGGGCAAGCCCCGTTTGGAGCACCTGGCGCCGGGCCGCATCCTACACACCCTGGGTTCCGCCGTCGAACGCCTGGCGGCGCCGGGTGCATGCGTCGACACCGTCCTGCCGGGCCTGCGCGGCCTGCTGCGAACTGACGTGGCCGCATGGATGGCTTCCACCGGAATCTCCCTGGACGACGGATGCGCCGTCGGCGACTGGTGTGCGCGGCTCCGGGCCTGCGCCTTCCGCCAGATGCACGAGATCATCCTGACGAGTTCCCTACGCGCCGGCGGGCGGCCCAGGAATGCCCTGCGGCCGGACGAAACCATCTGGGGGCGCGGCCCCGCCCGCATCGAACTGGGCGGAGGCTGGACCGATACGCCGCCTTACACCCTGGAATGCGGCGGAGATGTGGCTAACGTCGCCGTGAACCTTAACGGGCAGCCGCCCATCCATTGCTACTGCCGGCTGGTGGACGAGCCGGTGATCCGGCTCAACTCGATCGATGGTGGACGCCGTCTGGAGATCACCGAACTCTCTGAACTGGTCGACTACCGCAGGCCGGGCGACCGCTTCGCTCTCTCCAAAGCAGCTCTGGCCATCTCCGGCTTCTCGCACGAAGCGGCCGACTGGCCGGCCGGCTTCACCTTGCGCCAGATGCTGGCCGAGTTTGGCGGCGGCATCGAGATGACCACTCTTGTCGGCATCCCCAAGGGCAGCGGCTTGGGCACATCCAGCATTCTGGGTGCGGTGATTCTGGCGGTCGTGAACCGTCTGATGGGGCGGCCTCTCGATCAACGCATGCTGTTCCACGACGTTCTGCGCCTGGAGCAGGCGCTCACTACCGGCGGCGGCTGGCAGGATCAGGCCGGTGGCGGCGTGGGTGGCGCGAAGATCACCAGCACGACTCCGGGCTTGATTCCCGCCGCCCGGATCCACTACGTGCCCAGCGATATCATCGACCCAAAGGCGAACGGTGGCTCAACGCTGCTCTACTACACCGGCATGACCCGTATCGCCAAGAACATTCTGGAGCAGATCGTCGGCGGCTATCTCGACCGCGACCGCGCCACCCTGCAGGCTCTCGCCGAGGAGCACCTGGTGGCCCGTCAGATCGCCGACGTCCTCTCGCGCAAGGACGCGAAAGCCTTCGGCGCTCTGGTCAATGCCGCCTGGGAGCTGCAGAAGCGGCTCTGCGGCACCGTGACCAATGGCCCCATCGAAGACCTGCTCAACAAGGTGCGGCCCTACGTCCACGGTATGCGGATCTCCGGTGCGGGTAGCGGCGGATTCCTGCTGATGATCTGCAAGTCGCCAGCGCACGCCGCGCAGGTCCGGGAGATTCTGGAGCGCGAACCTCTGAACGACCGCTCCCGCTTCTTCGACTTCGAGATCAATCACGCCGGTCTTGAGGTCACCACCTGCTAGCATTTTCTTGAGGGACCTCTACCTTTCATGCGATATGCGATGATTCTCGCCGGCGGATCCGGCGTACGCCTTTGGCCTATGAGCCGGGCGCGGCAACCGAAACAGCTGATTCCTTTCCTCGGGGGCCGCAGCTTGCTGCAGGTCGCCGCCGACCGACTGGAAGGGCTGGTTCCGGCAGCCAACCGCTACATTTGCGCCGCTGAGAAACAGCGGGCGTTGATCCTGGCCGGGCTGCCGGGCTGGTCCAGTGAGCAGTTTCTGGGCGAGCCCATGGGCCGCGACACACTGAACGCCGTGGGCTTCAGCGCGGCGGTGATCGCGCAGTCGGATCCAAACGCGGTCATTGCCGTCTTCACCGCTGACCATCTCATCGAGCCCCAGGACGAGTTCCGCCGCATTGTCGGTGAAGCCTTCGACCTGGTCGAATCCAACCCCAACACGCTGGCCACCTTCGGCATCGCCCCCGTCAACGCGGCCACCGGCTACGGCTATCTCCAATTGGGCGAGCCCCTCAGTGGCTCAGCCCGCCGTGTGGTTCGCTTCCAGGAAAAACCAGACCTGGAGACTGCGCGCAACTTCCTGGCCGCCGGTCCAGAACGCTACCTCTGGAACAGCGGCATGTTTGTTTGGCGTGCCGACACTCTTCTCGATTGCATCCGGCGCTACGAACCCACGATTCATGCCGCCCTGATGGAGATAGCTGCTGCCTGGAACGGCCCCGGCCGCCTGGAAACCCTCGATCGCCTTTACCCGCAGTTGAAGAAGATCAGCATCGACTACGCCGTGATGGAGCCCGCTTCCCGAGACGACTCCATGCAGGTGGCTGCGGTACCCATGCCCCTGCAATGGCTGGACGTGGGTAGTTGGCCAAGCTTTGCCGAAACCTGCGAGAGGGACGACCACGGCAACGCTCTGGCCGCGAAGAGCATCACGCTCGATGCGTCCGGCAATCTCCTGGCATCGAGCGACCCCGGTCACCTCCTGGCCGCGGTGGGTTGCGAGGATCTCATCGTCATCCATACCCCCGACGCCACCATGGTCTGCCGCAAAGACCGGGCGGAAGACATCAAGAAATTACACGCGCTCCTGGGTGAGCGCTTTGGAGCTGAGTACCTATGAAACCCGTGGCAATGTCGCGCACGTTTTTCGAGAAAGTCTGGGGGACGCCTGACTTGGCGCCCTGGTACGAATCTGGCGGCCGCAAGATCGGTGAGGTCTGGTTCGGCACCGAGGGCGAGCCGCTGCCCCTGCTGATAAAGCTGATCTTCACGTCCGAGCACCTCTCGGTGCAGGTCCATCCGGACGACGTCTACGCCGCGAAACATGAGAATGGCCGGGGTAAGACCGAGATGTGGCACGTCCTGCGTGCCGAGCCCGGCGCGGCCCTGGCCTGCGGTCTGACGGAACGCATCACGCCGCAACGCCTGCGCGAAACGTCTCTCAGCGGAGAAATCGAATCCCTGCTCAACTGGGTGCCTGTGAAACCCGGCGACACCGTCTTCATCCCCGCCGGCACCATCCATGCCATCGGCGCCGGCGTCGTCGTGTGCGAAGTCCAACAGCAGTCCGACATCACTTACCGCCTGTACGACTACGGGCGACCACGGGAACTGCACCTCGACAAGGCCATGGATGTCTCCTCGCTCGAACCGCACCCGGGCATCCGTCCGCCCAAGCCATTGGCGCCTGGCGAAGAACGGCTCGCCGAGTGCCAGTACTTCGCGGTGGACGCCCTGACGGTTGGATCTTCGAAGACCTACCAGCCTGACCCCACCCGCTGGCAAGCCCTCATCGTCGTGCAAGGCCAGGGACGCCTTGGCGACACGAACGTGAAGGCGGGAGACGGCTTCTATCTCCCCGCGGGCACCGAACCATTTCCCATGGAAAGTGGCGCAGGCATGCGCGTCCTGCGAACCTACGTCCCCTGAGCGCTCCGGGCGCTCGATGCCCGAACCACAATACCCGGATCCAGCAACACCGTCCGCGGCCGCACTACCGCCTTCGACTCCACCAGGCTCAGTGCCAGCTTGCCGGCCCGCTCGCCGATGCTGCCACTATGCTGATCGATGCTGGATAGAGGCACTCGCAGCAGTCCTGCGTAGTTGACGTTGCCCGCGCCAATCACCGCAACGTCCTCCGGCACTCGTAGCCCGCTCTCCAGAATCGCTTTCATCGCGCCCATCGCTGTCGGATCGTTGTAGCAGAAAACTCCGTCCGGTCGAGGCTTCAGCGCCAGCAGTCGCATCATCGCTTCGTGCCCGCTCGTATCGCTCAGATTATCGACCGACCGCCCCATCACAACGTACCCCGGCAAAGGCCCCAGTCCGTGCTTGGCCAGTGCCTGCCGATAGCCCTCCAGACGTCCGAGCCCCGTACTTAACTCCGGACCCCGGATGTGCGCGATCCGTCGGCACCCCTGCTCCACCAGATGCGATGTGGCCAGCGCGCCCACCGCTTCATCGTCGACGCCAACAAAGTTCGCGGCCAGGCCGGCGAATTGACGATCGATGAGTACGTAGGGAGTCTTCTGCTCCTCGATCCGGCGGAAACTCTCCACGGTCCACTGCGCCGAGGCGACGACCAGGGCGTCCACCCGGCGAGCCAGCATCATGTCGAGTTCCTGCTTTTCGAGCTCGGCGTCCTCCTCCGAACTGGCAATCAGCAGACTGTAGCCCTTCTTGCGCAGGACCTTGGAGAGGCCCTTGGCGACCTCCGCGAAGAACGGATGCACCAGATCGGGTACCACCAGACCTACGGAAAAGCTCCTTCCCGTGACCAGCGCCCGGGCGGCAAGATTCGGGCGGTAGTCCAGCTCCTTCATCCGCTTCAACACGCGCTCGCGGGTCTCATCGCTGATATCGGAGTGGTTCCGAAGTACCTTGGACACCGTGACGACGCTCACCCCGAGGTCGCGCGCGATATCCTTGAGTCGTACTGCCATACACGGATTATCCCATCGCGAGGGCGAAAGGGCTGTCCATCGTCAGGAAGGAACTGCTTGCGTGGTGTCCGGGCATGGTTCACCGTGCCGCCCATCCGTGCGGGGTGGGGAAGTGGGACTCGACATACGACGCGAACAACTCGACTCGGCGGCGCCCCAACACAATTCCGTTCCATCGGCGCGGCACATCTCGGCTCGCTCCTCCTGCCTCCAATTTCCATTCGGAATCTTGCCGGGCGTACACTTCCGTCTTGATGGGTGCCCTACCGCGGCTGTGCGGCGAGCGATATCCGTATCATCTTGAGACATAGAGAGATGGGCCGGGTTGGGATCTGGAGCAGTAAACTATGATAGTTTTGTCAAGTAAGCTACGCCAGTTCTGTGATCACGAAGCTGTATTCGTCTGGAGGAGGATCTCGATGATTCAGTGGAAGAGTTCCGTAACGGCAATCGCCGCCCTGTCCCTGATGAGCGTCGCCCTACCAGCGCGCACGGAAGCGGCATACCTCATCATGCCGTCCGATCCTGATAACGCCGCATTTCGGTCGCTGGTGGCGGGGTTTCTGGGCGAGGCCGTAGACTATTACGACGCCTCCGCCGGTACTCCGACAGTGACAGAATTGCAGGCCTACAAAGGGGTGTTCACCTGGACCAATTCGACCTATTCGAACAGCACCCTGTTAGGTGACAATTTGGCCGCTTATGTCGATGGCGGGGGCCGTGTGGTCCTCGGCGCGTTCACGACGTACGCCTCTGGCTCCCACCTGGGCGGCGCGATCATGACCTCGGCCTATTCTCCCGTCACTTCGCCGACCGGCTCCAACGCATTCATCTCCGACTCTTACTCGGGCGATGGTGTGACGTCGCTCTGGACCGGAGTTGCCAGCTACGGAGCGTTCTACCGTGACAACGTGATTCTGCAAGGCACGGGCATTCTGGACGGGACGTTCGCCGACGGATCCATCGCGGCGGCATATCGTCCCGACGGCCTGGTGGTCTACCTGGGTGGAATGGAGACGCTCACGCAAACCACCGGCGACTCCGCGCGGCTACTGGCCAACGCACTGCAGGGAGTATCGGCCGCCGAGGTGCCGGAACCGGCAACCTTTGGGTTTGCTGGTTTGGGTCTGGCCATCCTGGGCGTCGTGACACGCCTGCGCAAGAAGGCCTAGCTCTTCATGGTAGAGATCGAGCCCGGTTGGACCGATCTCTACTCAGTTCAATTACGTCACTGGTAGGCAGCTACTTACGGATTCCATCCCGGTCTTCCTCTGTCACCTTGTCAAGACTGCTGGCATCTCCACCTCTCCACTTACAAGCGGCTACGGCCCACTCCTCCAACCCCTCTATCGACGCCGTTGTGTCCGGCTGGCGCCGCTCACGGTCCGGGTGGGCTTCTGAGGTGCCTAAGGTTTTTGCCGTAACGGCCGATCTCTAGCTTAGTGGCAAACCTCTGAAGTTTGCCGCCGGTGAGTCTTCATTCCTCGTCGAGTTGGAGCTAGAGCAGTACATGAACACCGAACCAGCCGATCGATACCTTTGTTCCAATCTCGTCTCCATTCAACTGCCGGCATCCGGCGGCGGAGACCGGGAAGTGGACGGGAACCTGGAAGAAATCAACGCCTCGGGCGCCTATGTGAACGTGGAGGAGCCCATCGAGACCAAGCTTCCCTTGCGTATGGTCTGCGCGGACAGCCACGGGAAGCACGAGTTTGGTGGGGTAGTGACCGGATCCTCCCGGGACCCAGTGGCCGGATACTACCTCGAGATGGAGTTCAATCCCGGCACTCGTTGGTCACCCGAGATCTTCAGGCCCAACCACCTGATTCGAGCCAGTGCAGTGCTTGGGCTCTCTTCCGAGGAGCCTCCATCGCGGGCCGCCTGTTGTGATCGAGGCGTCTGCCCCAAGGAAGTTCTCTCCCAGCTTCTCGAACCCCAGACCCCACTCACCGATAGGGTGCGCGCCATCGCCCAGGACGTGGCGGACCTCTGCGGCACCCTGACGGATCGGGAGGCGGCCAAATGCTTCGGCACCCTTTTCGGAGCCGGCCCGGAAGGCCGCCTCTTTGCCGAGTTCAGGAAATCCTACACCCGGGAACGCAGGAGAAGCTCCCGCCCGCATCACGGGACCCTCCGAACCCAGTTCAACGGATTGATGCGGCTGGCCAACGCCATTGCCCCTGAGATGGTTCGATCCAAAGGCTGTACAGAGCTGAACGCTGGCCTCACTTCCATCCGCCTTCCCGAAAAGTAGGAGAGGTCGGGTGGGATTCGAGACAGGAATCCCGGACGTCATGCGGCTACCTTCGGGGCGCCTCCTGGCTGGCCACTTCCGCGGTACTGACAAAGACCAGTTCATGTTCGCGAGGGAAGAAGATACGGGGACCCTCCGCGCTGACAGGCCCCGGAAGTATCCGGCCAGGGTACCTCAGGTCCAGTAGATTCCTGCGGCCGGTGGCTATGTCGAGCCGGCGGCCACCGATCTCGATATATAGGAGCGCGATATCGAGCAGCCTGTGGCCCGTATGGAGTTCCATCCTGGTGATTCTGCCCATGAAAAGAGTGCCTTTTGGGACAATAGTCTTTCCCTTGAACTTGATATCTCTTTTCAGGCGCGCCCGTACCGGATCACCAACCGCCGCCGTGTTCGAATCAACTGCCGATTGCAGCAGCAGTTCAGCCTTGAATCGTTCGGGCAGCACGACGGCGGGATCTGCGCGCGTAATTTCGCGAGCGCTGCTTACTACATCCGGGTCTTGTGGCTCAAAATGAATGACCGACTCGGCCCTGTACTCCTGGCACTCGTCAAAGCGAACGACGCTCTTGGTTCTATTTCCGTCGGCATCAGTGGTCACGACGGTGGCGCGTTCAGGAAGGAGAATCCTGTTTGAGCCAATGGTCGCCCGCGAGTAGTTCAATTGTCTAATTATGCTGGCACCCTCAAACGACGCCGGAAGGTGGTCGGCAATCATTACAAGCTCCACGGGATCCATCGAAGATCTGTCGATCCACAACGTGCCGTGGTAACCAATCACGATATTGTCGGAACCGAGGCGGAGAACCCACGCACTCTTCTCGGCCGGCACACTGAAGTCATACCGCAACGCCGGCCGGCCGCACCGATCCTGCGCGCCGGCCTCAGCCATCACTGGGTTTGAAGCGAGCAGCAGGATGGCCAGTGACACCATGTCGCCGTCGTGCGCCAGGCCCGGCACCAGCACGCGTAGGTCTTCCTGGGAGAGGCTTTCTCCGGTCGGCCAGCCGAAGATCCGCTTTCCGCCTACGAAGCCAACAGAGACTCGGACTCGACTTGTCACCTCGATATCGGGGCTCTCCGGATCGGGTTGTCCTGTGCAGTAAGTTTGTCCGGTAGCATCTTGGGCGGGCTGAGATTGTTCGAAAGTCGCGGTGCAAACATGATTAGGCAGTTTGGCAAGGTCTGTAGTCAGTCGCTGTCGCACTGCAGTTAGAGGCGGTGCGGATTGTTCGCCTCCGAGGTAGGTATTCCAGTAGAGCGCTAACACAAAAGTCAGGAGCGTCGGAATCGATCGCATTTGACGCCAATTACTGTGCCGAATGCACACACTCCACTCGCGACCTTCATTGTCCATCTCCTGCGATCATACAGAAACACCTTCACGCCTGCCGCCCTCCCATGGCCTCGAGGCACGGCAAGCGTGTTGACCCGAGTGTCACCGGTGCTTGGTCGCGCAAGATGAGCAATGGCCCCGATGGAGCCCGGGCGATGGCCCACCTTGCATCGGCCGCCTCAGAACCGGCCAAGTACTCACGTTCGGAATTACCGTGACGTATTTGCGACGTAGCCGTCAGCGACCAGCTCTTAGCCGTCAGCTACACCGGGGCGGGCTGATTGCTGATCGCTGAGAGCTACCACCGATACGTGCGAGAACTTCGGAAACCACGCACTAAGCACTCACGTTCGGAATTACCGTGACGTATTTGCGACGTAGCCGTCAGCGATCAGCTCTTAGCCGTCAGCTGCACCGGCGCGGGCTGACTGCTGAGCGCTGATCGCTGACAGCTTCCCGCCCATACGTGTGCGAACTTCGGAAACCACCCACTAAGCAACCTGGCTGAACCGCTCGGCTTTCGCACCACAGATGGGGCAGGACTCTGGCGGCTTCCCGAACTCGATATGACCGCACACAGGGCAGAGATAGAAGCTCAGCTCCGTCAGATCCTTCCCCTCCGCCACGGCCTCCAACGCGAGTTTGTACAGCGCGGCATGAACAGCCTCGGCCTTTACGGCGAAGCCAAACATGATCCGGGCCCGGTGGTTCTCCTTTTGCGCCTCAGCCAACATCGGAGGGTACATCGTGGTGAACTCGTAAGTCTCGCCGTCAATGGCCTCCTGCAAGTTGTCTTTGGTCGTGCGCACACCGTCCAGGCTCTTCAGGTGTCCTTCGGCGTGAATGCGCTCCGCTTCGGCGGCGGTCCGGAACAACCGTGCGACGTTCGGGAACCCGTCCGTTTCCGCCCGCTTGGCAAATGCTCGGTACTTTTGGTTCGCTTGGCTCTCTCCGGCGAACGCTTCCTTCAGGTTCTCAGTAGTGCTGCTCATAGTGAATACCGTCCTTATGAAGACAAGACCTGCCGTGCCGGAATGCGGGGGCAAGAATCATGACGGCTTGAGCATATCATGCGCGCACGAGGCTAATCAGGCCGATATATCCGCCATAGAGCGAGCCAGCAATCTCAATCACCCGGGGAGGGGCACAGGTCCTTACACAATGCGCCCCGCTCGCGCTATTCCTGGCGTAGCGCGGTGGTGGGGTCCACTCTGGCCGTTCGGAGGGCCGGAACAGAGGCTGCGCCGAGAGTAACGGCCAGCAGGACCGAGAGGGAAACCGCGATGGTCACCGGATCGTACGGTTGCGCGCCGAAGAGCAGGGCGGTGACGAGCTTGCCCAATCCCTGCCCGATGGCCAGGCCCACGACAGCCCCAATGGCGACCGCCATTCCCGATTCGTGCAGGATCATGCCCGCAACTGTGCTTGGGGCCGCGCCGAGTGCCATGCGGATCCCAATCTCCCGGGTTCGCTGCTCCGTCGTGTAGCTTACCGTTCCGTAGAGCCCGACAGCGGCCATCATCAACGCCAGCACGCCGAAGAAGCTGGCCACCATCGCCATCTGCCGCTCGCGCATCAGCGTCCTATCGATCAACTCGCTTTGGCTCGTCGTCTGTCGAAGCACGAACCCGGCATTCGAGGACTTGGCCGCGTCACGTAGTGAAGCCGCCAGCGAGGCGGCATCAAGGTGGGTACCCAACACCAATGCCATCGCGGACGCCGGACGAGGCCATGTATACGGCAGGTAGGCCGCGACTGGGGGTGGGTTCCTGAGGCTCTCGAAACGCGTGTCCCCGGCTACTCCGATGACCGTGACCCAGCGCGGCGGATTGTCCTCGAAGTTGCTGAAGACGCGTCCGATGGGGTTGGTCTCCGGAAAGAAACGCCGAACGGCGGATTCACTCAGGATGGCCACAGGCGGGGCCGCCGCTTCAAAATCGCGCGGCTCGAAGTCGCGGCCCTCCAAGAGCGCCATTCCCGACGTGCGGAAGAATCCCGTGGAAGCGTGAAAGAACAAACACCCGTTTCTCGTCCCGGCCGGCTGGCTGGGGAGTCGGATCATGCCGTTCCCAAAGGCCCCATCGAACGCACTTCCGGAGGAGAGGCTCGCCGCTTCGATGCCAGGGATCTCCGAGACGCGCCGCCGCAGATCCTCCCAGGCGAGGGCCAGCCGCGCGCCACGATCCGGCCCGCGAAACTGGACATTCGCCACGATCACGTTCTTCCGGTCCAGCCCCGCATCGACATTGGACAGATTGACGAGGGTGCGCACGAACACCGTCGCGCCCATCACCAGGACCAGCGACATAGCCGCCTGAGACGCGATCAAAGCGCTGGTGCGACTCCGACGCACGACGCTCATTCGTCCGGCGCCTGCCTTCAACGAGGCGGCGATGTCCACTTTGGACGAGCGCCAGGCTGGGACAAGCCCGAACACGAGTAATGTGAGGGCCGAGATGCACGTGGTGAACGCCAGAACGCGACCGTCGACCACAGTCGGCAGTTGCACCGGCACCTGAGATGGCGCCAGCAACTTCACGATCAGAGGCGTCGTCCAGTGGGCGAGGCTTAAACCGGCGGTCCCAGCGGCGCTTACGACTAACAAGCCCTCGCAAAGAAGTTGCCGCATCAACCGCCATCGACTTGCGCCGAGAGACGTCCGCACGGCCATCTCCCGCGCCCGGACGCTGTGGCGTGCTTCCATGAGGGTCGTCACCGTAATGCAGGCGGCCAGCAGGACGAGCCCGACCAGCCCAAACACAACCAGAAGTGGCTTGCGGTAGGTTGTTCGCAGCTCCGAGATGCCCCTGGCCGCCGGGACTGCCTGAATTTTCAAACCCAGAATATGGTCGATCAACCCTCGGCTTGTACCCGGCGGCGCGTGTCCCACCATCTCAGCCATGTGCCGGTGGTAGATCACTTGCATTGGAGCCGCGGCCTGCTCGAGGCTGGCGCCGGGGCTCAGCCGCCCGATCAACCGCAAGGACGCTCCCTGCTGCGGCTCGGCAGTCAGAGGCGTCCACACATCGGTCATCGTTCCGACGTCGATGCCCCAGAACCCAGGTTGGGCCACGCCAATGATTTCGAAAAGGCCGCCGCCGATCCGAATGGTGCGGCCAAGAACGCGGCTATCCGCGTTGAACCGCCGCTTCCAGAATGCGTGGCTGATAACAGCGATCGGATGACCACCTGTTGCGCGTACGTCGGCGTCGGTGATCGTCCGCCCTATAGTGGACCCAATGCCTATCACCCGGAACAGATTGCCGGATATGATTCCGCGCCGGACCGGTTCCTCCGCGGTCCCCTCCAATGTTGCAGGGACCTCCCTAACCTGGGTGGCGGCGCCAAGCTGGGCAAACCGGGTGACACCCTCTCTCATGTCGCGGAAATCCGAGGGAGAGAAGAGTTCGCCATACTCGCGCAGCCCCGGTCCGTCCGGCTGCAGCAACTGGAACAGCCGCTGCGGTTCTGCCACCGGGAGACTCTTGAATAGCAGCGCGTCGGAGATGCTGAAAATCGCGGTGTTGGCGCCGATGCCCAGGCCGAGCGTGACAACGATCGTCAGCACGAAGACAGGTACACGGCCGAGGGTTCGCAGGCCGAGTCGCAGGTCCCGCGCGATATCGATGAGGAAGCCGACGCCGCGGGTGTCGCGACACTCCTCTTCGGTCTGTGCGATGCCGCCCATGCTGCGCCTGGCGGAGTCAAGGGCCTCCTCCGGACTCATTCCTGCCTCAATATTCTCTTGTGTGAGTTGTTCCAGATGGAAAAGCAACTCGCCTTGCAGTTCCCTATCTACGCGTCCCCGGAACAAAACCGACCGAACGCGCAACCCCAGCTTTCGAAGCAAACGCATCGCACCCTCCTTTTAGACCAGATGAGCGACCAGATTCACGGCCGAAGAGAGCCGCTCCCAGTTCGCCAGCTCCTTCTTGAGTTGTTTACGGCCAGAGCCGGTGAGCGAGTAGAACTTGGCTTGCCTCCCTGTCTCGGTATCCGCCAGGTGCCCCTTGATCCAACCCTGCTGTTCCAATCGGTGCAGCGCCGGATATAGCGAACCCTGCTGGACCTGCAGTACGTCGCTGGAAATCTCCTGGATCCGCTTGGCGATCGCCCATCCGTGCTTGGGCTCCAGCGAAATGGTCTTCAGGATCAGAAGATCGAGCGTGCCTTGAACGAGATCGGTTGGCTTTCCCATACTATGACTATCTACAATACGCCCTCGATTGTAGACCGTCAAGGTATCGAAATGAGGTCAGGCAGGACGGAAATCCGTCCTGTGGATGTGAGCGGCCCTTCGGACAGCGACAGGTCGGTGCAGCCACAATGGCGACTCCCTCAGTACCACCTTGCCTGCCCGTTTGCTCCCCGCGTCATATTTAACATAAACTTCTCTTTTACTCCTCTTCTTGCGAGGCCAGCTCGTTTTGAACCATCCAACCGCACCTCTCCGGCGCATCCTCAGTGGTGATGAAGCGGTGGCGCTAGCCGCCTTCAACGCGCATCTCACTCTCGGCACCGGCTATCCCGGCACCCCTTCCACGGAAATCCTGGAGTCCCTCCACTCCCTCGGCGGGCGGGCCCAGTGGTCGCCCAACGAAAAAGTCGCGCTCGAAGTGGGCATCGGTGTGGCCTTCGGCGGCGGACGCGCGCTCGTCACGATGAAACACGTGGGCCTGAATGTCGCGGCCGACCCGCTCTTCACGGTGGCTTACACCGGAGTTCGCGGCGCGCTGGTCATCGTCTCCGCCGACGATCCCGGCATGGCCTCCAGCCAGAATGAGCAGGACAACCGCCGCTATGCCGTGGCGGCCGGCATCCCCATGCTGGAGCCCGCTGATTCGCAGGAGGCATACAACTTCACACTGCTGGCCATCGAAGTCTCCGAGCGCTGGAGCATCCCTGTCCTGCTGCGCATGACCACCCGCGTGTGCCACTCGAAGACCATCGTCGAGACGCCCGCGTATCCCGTGCCGCCCGCCCCGCCGGCCGGCTATGTGCGCGACGTCCCCGCTCGTGTGATGATCCCGGCCTACGCCCGGCCCGCCCACCACAAGCTCCGTGCGAAGTTGGCACAGATCGCCGAATGGAACGAGCGGGAAGGCCCGCTGGTCATGGTCCCGGGCAGTGACGCTCTCGGCGTCATCACCTCCGGAGTGTCGTTTCAATACGTACGCGAGGCGCTGCCACAAGCCAGCGTCCTCAAGCTGGGCATGACCTACCCGCTGCCTCACGAAGTGATGAGGAACTTTGCGGCATCCCACGCGCGCACGCTCGTCATCGAGGAGGGAGACCCCTACCTCGCGGACGCCGCCCGTTCCGCCGGCATTCCGGTCGAAGCCAGTGCGGAGATGTTCCGTTTCGGAGAACTGAACGTGGCGCGCGTCCGACGCATGGAGGCGGGCGACCTCTCGCCGGAGCCAAAGCCTGCTCCCGGCAAGCCGCCCGAGTTGTGTCACGGCTGCCCGCACCGCACTGTCTTTACCGCGCTCCGCGATCTCGGTTGCATCGTCTCCGGCGACATCGGTTGCTACTCTCTTGGAGTCTTGCCGCCCTTCCTCGCCATAGACACGCTGGTCTGCATGGGCGCCTCCATCGGCGTCGGACTCGGTCTCCGTCACACGCTGCCTGACGACGAGGCCCGCCGCGTCGTCAGTGTCATCGGTGACAGCACGTTCGTCCACAGCGGCATTACGGGCCTGGTCGAGATGGTGTACAACCCACCACCAACCGGCCATCTCGTCCTGATCCTGGACAACGGCACCACGGCGATGACCGGGCTCCAGGAGCATCCCGGCACCGGACGCACGCTCGACCACGCCAGCACGGGCAAGTTCATCTTCGAAGATGTCATCCGCGCCATGGGCATCCAGGATGTGCACGTCATCGACCCCACCCGCGATCCCACTGCCTTCACCACGCTCGTGAAGACCAGCCTCGACTCCGGGAAGCTTTCGGTGATCATTGCACGCCGTAACTGCCTGCTGGCCGCCGGAGCCATCAGGCAATACGAGAAGTGTCCGGAGGGCGGCACGCATGAGTAACAAGGTCGTGAACATCGTCATCGCTGGCCTGGGCGGACAAGGCGTTCTGAAGGCATCGGACATTCTCTCCGACGTCGCATTCGCGGCCGGGCTGGACGTCAAGAAGAGCGAGATCCACGGCATGAGCCAGCGCGGCGGCTCCGTGTCGAGCGACGTGCGCTTCGGCTCCAAGGTCTTCAGCCCCATGGTGCCGGACGGGGAAGCCGACTTCCTGGTCGTTCTGGATCCCACGCAAATTGAGGTCAACCGCGCGGTCCTGAAACCGGCCGGCATCTTAATTGATCCATCCATCCTGGCCGGTCACAAGCTGAAGAGCGAGAAGAGCATCAACGTCGCTTTGCTGGGTGCGTTGAGCCGCCACCTCGATTTCCCTGAGGCCACCTGGATCGCCGCGATTACCGGACACCTCGCGCCCAAACTGCATGCCATGAACTTCGCCGCCTTTGAAACCGGGAGGAATGCATGATCGCTCTCAAGGAACCCTGCGTGACGTTCCACCCCGGCAGCGCGCAGGATTACGTCCCCTCCGCCCTGCTGGCCGAACTCCAGTTCAGCCGTCTGAAGAACATCGTGGCCCGAGCCTACGATCGAGTGCCTCTCTTCCGTTCACGAATGGATGAGCGGGATCTGGTGCCCGACTCCATCACCTCGCTCGCCGGCCTCTCGCTGCTGCCCTTCACCACGAAGTCGGACCTCCGCGACACCTATCCGTTCGGCCTGTTTGCCAGCCCTATGGAGGAGATCGTGCGCCTGCACGCCTCCAGCGGCACCACCGGCAAGCCCATCGTCGTCGCCTATACGCAGCAGGATGTCGATGTCTGGACCTCCGTCATGATGCGCAGCTTCGCCGCCTGCGGCCTGCACCATGGGGACATCATCCAGAACGCCTACGGCTACGGCCTGTTCACCGGTGGCCTCGGAGCCCACTACGGCGCCGAAGGCCTCGGAGCGACCGTCATCCCCATCTCCGGCGGCAACACCGACCGCCAGATCATGGTCATGAAGGATTTCGGCGTCACCGCCATCTGCTGCACGCCCAGCTACTTCCTCCACATGATCGAGCGGGCCGCCGAAATGGACATCGACATCCGCGACCTCCCCCTCCGCGTCGGCGTCTTCGGAGCCGAGCCCTGGACACCCTCCATGCGCAAGCGCATCGAGACACTCTCCGGCATCCGCGCCATCGACATCTACGGCCTGTCCGAGATCATCGGCCCCGGCGTCGCCATCGAGTGCCCGGAGCAGAACGGCCTCCACATCTTCGAGGATCACTTCTACCCTGAGATCATCGATCCCGAAACCGGCGCCGTGTTGCCGGAGGGCGAGGAGGGCGAACTCGTCCTCACCACCCTCAGCAAACAGGCCATGCCGATGATCCGCTACCGTACCCGCGACATTACCTCCCTGTTGCCCGGCCGCTGTCCCTGTGGAAGGTCCCTGCGCCGCATGCGCCGCATCGGCCGCCGCAGTGATGACATGTTGATCATCCGCGGAGTCAACGTCTTCCCCTCTCAGGTGGAAGCGGCGCTGCTCGACGTCGAGGGTACGCTGCCCCACTACCAGATCGTCCTCACCCGCATGCATGGTCTCGATCAGATGGAGGTCCTGGTGGAGGTCACACCGGAAACCTTCAGCGACAAGATCGGTGCACTGGAAGAACTAAGTACCAAGATCGCCGACGCTCTGGAGCATGTGCTCGGCTTGCGCGTCCAGGTCCGCCTGGTCGAACCCCACACCATCCAGCGTAGTGAAGGAAAGGCCAAACGCGTCATTGATAGGCGGCTGCCGTCATGAAGATTCAACAGCTCTCGCTATTTTCGGAAAACAAACCGGGCCACCTCATCGCCCCATGCCGCCTGTTGGCGCGCGAAGGCATCAATATGCAGGCGATGTCGCTGGCCGACTCACAGCGCTTTGGAATTCTCCGCATCGTCGTCTCCGACTGGCAGCGCGCCAAAAGCCTGCTGGAAGCGGAGGGCTTCATCGTCAGGGTCACCGAAGTGGTCGCCATCGAAGTGCCCGATCACCCGGGCGGCCTGTCAGCCGTGCTGGACCTCTTTGAAGGCTCCACCATCAACATCGAGTACATGTACGCCTTCCCATTCGTGCACGCAGGGAGGGCCGCCCTGATCTTCCGCTTCGATCACCCGGATGCCGCCATTGAGAAGCTCCGTGCGGGCGGAATGAACGTGCTCGATGCCGATGCGCTCAATGGCAGGTAAGCGGTCCGAATGAACATCTCACAAACCATAGCAGCCCAGCTCGAAAACGCCTCCTGGATTCGGCGCATGTTCGAGGAGGGCGCGCGCATGAAGCAGGATCGCGGCGCGGACAACGTCTACGACTTCACACTCGGCAACCCCGACGTAGAGCCCCCGCCCCAGGTTCTGCAAGCCCTGAACCGCGTGGTGGCCGCCCGCCTCCCGAACTCGCATGGCTACATGCCGAATCCCGGCTTCCCGCCGGTCCGCCAGGCCGTGGCGCGCCAACTGAGTCGCGAGACGGGCCTCCCGTTTGAACCCGAAGATATCTTCATGACCGTCGGCTCGGCCGGAGCCTGCAACGTCATTCTGAAGTCGATTCTCGATCCAGGCGACGAAGTCATCGTACTGATGCCCTGCTTCTCGGAATACCGCTTCTACATCAACAACCACGCGGGCCGCATGGTGCCGGTCGAAACCGGAGAAGACTTCCTGCCCGACATCGGCCACATCGCTGCCGCCATCACGCCCCGCACCCGGGCCATCATCCTCAACACGCCGAACAACCCCACCGGCCGCGTCTACCCCGAGCATGTTCTGCGCGATCTCAACTCGATGCTGGCCGGCTGTCGACATGAGATTCTCGTGATCAGCGACGAGCCCTACAAGCACCTGGTCTTTGATGGGAAGCAGCAGCCCGAAGTGGCTTCGCTGATCGCCAACACGGCCATCTGCAACTCGTGGTCGAAGTCGCAGGCCCTGCCCGGCGAACGCATCGGTTATCTGGCGCTCTCGCCCCAGGTGCGGGATCGTGTGGCCCTGCGAGCGGCCTGTGCCTTCACCAATCGGATCCTCGGCTTCATCAACGCTCCGGCCCTGTGGCAACTGGTGGAACTCGAAGCGATGGACAGCACCGTGGACGTCTCCGGCTATGAGCGGAAGCGCGACCTGCTCTGTGGCTCACTCACCCGCGCCGGCTACCAGGTCCGCAAGCCCGAAGGCACGTTCTATGTCTTCATGAAGACACCCATCGCGGACGACATCGCGTTCGTCAGAATGCTCGCCAAGGAAGGCGTGTTAGGAGTACCGGGCACCGGCTTCGGCCGGGCCGGCTACATCCGCCTCTCGCTCACCGTGCCGGAAGAGATGATCCGCAAATCGATCCCCGGCTTCGCGGCCGCCTTGCAGGCCGTCTTCTCCGCACCCGTCCAGAACCCCGATTCCCAAATCACCGATCACAGGTAGGGCGGACGCCCTCGTCCGCAGCCAGCCCCCAGGCTGGCTCTCCGCCAGACGGCAACTGGGCTGCTAGCTCACCCTGCCGGAAGACCCGATCCACAAGCCGCCCCCGGGCTTCGCCGCCGCGTAACAGTCCGTCTCCACCGCACCCGTCCAGAGTCCCGACTCCCAAATCAACGATCACAGGTAGGGCGGACGCCCTCGTCCGCAGCCAGCCCCCTGGCTGGCTCTCCGCTAGGCCGCAAACGGGCCTCACTCACCCTGCCGAAAGACCCGATCCACAAGCCGCCCCCGGCTTCGCGGCCGCGTAACAGTCCGTCTCCACCGCACTCGTCCAAAACCCCGATTCCAAAATCAGCGGTCACAGGTAGGGCGGACGCCCTCGTCCGCAGCCAGCCCCCTGGCTGGCTCCCCGCCAGGCCGCAAACGGGCCTCGGTCACCCTGCCGGAAGACCCGATCCACAAGTCCCCCCGGCTGCGCTGCCCCGTAACAGTCCGCCTCCACCGCACCCGTCCAGAACCCCGATTCCAAAATCACCGATCACAGGTAGGGCGGACGCCCTCGTCCGCAGCCAGCCCCCTGGCTGGCTCTCCGCCCGACGGCACCTGAATCGCTCGCTCACTCCGCAGACCAGTCGTCAGAACGGAACCTGGCCCACAAACAGATACGATACTTCCAGCCGAAAGAAGTACCCCGGATCCTTACCCGCATAGAACGAACCCGGCACGTGGCCTTCATACAAGACATGCCCGCGCCAGTTCTGATTCACCGTCAGATCCGCTCGCAACTGATATTCCTCGCCACGCCCCGTTCCATTCGAGTAAAGCGCCGGGCTGCCTGGGTACGGATGATACGCCCGCATCTCATAGAACGTGCCCCGCAGGCTCAGCGGTTTCCACGGCACATAGACGCCCTCGCCCTGCCATAGCCCGGTGTTCGTCGTGTACCCAACACCGTTCTCCTTGAACTGCGTGTAAAGGTAGCCCTCACTCCACTTCGGCCACCGGGCAAACAGCGGATCCCAGTTGCCGATCGTCCCCGGATTCGCCGGATCGCTGCCCGACATGCCCCAATAACCAAAGCTCGCCGAGTGGCGCTGCTTCGCCCCGAACGTCCGCTTCAAATAGCCGTACCCACCCCAGGCGCGAATGGCCCGATTCGGCCGCTGATGCCCCCACTGCCACGCAAACTCTCCGGTGAGGCTGAACGAGTTCGGTAGCTTGCGAACCGTCCGCCCACCCGCCGTATAGACATACCGGTCGGCCTGAAACTGAAGGTTCGACACCGGCCGTGGATCCCCGAACTCCCGCTTATAGAAGTAGTAGGCTTCCACCGAGGTCTTCTTCCACCGAGTGTCCGTGTAGTAGGCCCCCAGCGCCGATTCATTCCATTCGATCAACTGACGAGCCTTGTCATTCAATCTGGGCAGAAACCGGTCCGTCCGCGGATCGAAGATGCCGATCAGTTCGATCTTCGCCTTGCCCCGCTCGTACCCCAGCACCGCCGCATTGTGATAGATCGATCGCGACCCGTCCCACGGATTCCCTTCGAGAATAAGGAACCCCTCGCCCTTAACCAGATTCTGGCGCCCAAACCGCAGGCTCAGCCCCTTCACGAAGAGCTTCTTGATGTCGACATACGCCGTTTCGAAGATTCCTTCATCGATGTGTGTCGCCGTGCGCGGCTGGAAGATCTGATTGGTCTCCTGAGCCACGCCCACGCTGATGTCGATATTCGAAGTGACCGGAGCCTTCAGCCACAGGCGCGTCCGATACCGGATCTGTCCCCGCTCATCGTCGGTGGAGTCATTGAAGTCGAAGATGTTGTTCCAGTTCTCGTTCCGAACCCGCTGTTCGAACCCATACTCCAAGTGCCGTTCGGACTTCTGGGCAGCAAGCGGCAGAACTGTGGCGAGCAAAGCAAGCGTTGTGGAGAATCGGCGCACAGGCGGCCCTCGCTTCCCTATCGAAACGTCGACCGGGACGTCGTGGTCCAAACCGGCGCAAAGCCACCTTCACAGGCGACGTAGGCGCACCGGACGATCTCCACAATTGTACTGAGGTTATTGCAGTTGTGTAGGACCCGAAACTCTGTTGTTAAAAGAACAGAGAACCCGGCCGCCGGAAGAGAGCAATCCGCCACCCATTGATCCCACGAGCCGGTCATCCCCAGTAGCCAGGCACCAATGCCTGGCAGGTGTGGTGCTCCGGGCACTAGTCCGAGCGATAGGAGACTGGCGGAGTTCGGACCGGTAGCGGCAAACGGCCCGCAACCAGGACGAAGACCCTGGACGCAACTCACAGCATTCACTCGGTCCCGGCTGGCCTGTCGGAACTGATCCGGATTGCCGCTCCCCCACCATTACCCTGGGCCTCGCCCAGGGCCCGTCGCAACCCAGTCAACACTAAGGGGCCCGAAAGCACCTGCAATGCAACTACCCAGCTTGCACGACCGGAAGCCAGTGATGAGGGTGTAGCCAGGCCCGATGGTCCTGATTCCACTCGCCACAAAGGCCACCGGGACACATCACCGCAGCGCGCGTCCACAGCGCAGCCGAACGCGGCATGCCAGTTGACGCAGGCATCGGGGCGCGGTTCGAACATCGAGTACCGCTACTCGGCCACGGCCAACGACGGGTGCATTACGTCGCGCAAGGACAACGTGAGTGGCGAAGAGGTCTCCTACCAATACGACCAGCTTGGGCGCCTGATCGCCGCATCGACGACAGGTCCGGAGTGGGGCCTCGCCTGGGTTTACGATGGATTTGGCACCCGGCTGCAGCAGAACGTGACGAAGGGCACGGGGCCGTCGGCGGTGTTCAACGTAGATCCGATGACAAACCGGATGACGGGAGCAGGCATCAACTACGACGCCAACGGAAACATGACCGGCTTTGGGACGGGCTCGGGCACGGCCACCTACGACCTCTTCAACCGGATGGTGAACGTGACGACGGGCAATGGAACGGAGTGGTACGGCTACTCGGCGGCGAACCAGAGGATCCAGGTATCGCGGGCGAACGGGACATTCGAGACGTTCTTCTACGGCCTGGGTGGAGAACTGCTGGGCGTATACCAGCGAGGGACGAAGGCGAACGGGCACTATTACTTCTCATCGGCGTCAATACGAGTGTGGTTCAGTGGCCGTCTGATAGACGGCGGCGGAAACTCGATGGTGACGGACCGGTTGGGCAGTGTGGTGAGGAACGAGACGGAAGCGCTGAGCTACTACCCGCACGGTGAGCAGCGAACGGGGAACGCTAATGCGGATCGGGAGAAGTTTGCGACTTACTCCCGAGATGGGGTGAGCGGCCTCGATTATGCGTGGAACCGGTATTACTCGCCACAGTTCGGGCGGTTCACGAGTGCGGATCCGTATCGGGCCAGCAGAGGACCTGCAGATCCTCAGAGTTGGAACCGCTACATATATGTGGAGGATGATCCAGTAAACCGGACGGACTTGTCCGGCTTGCAGTACGACGTTTGCGCGGATGCGGTGGATGCTTTGTTCGCCAGTGTTTGCATAGAACGTGCAAGGAATGCCGGCCGCTGGGTGACCTTCCTCGCCGGAGGTTACTACGATGAAGATTCCGGGAACTCGTGGGCATATTTTAAGCAGTACTGGGTGCCGAACGGAACACCGGGTGGCGGAGGGGGAGCCACAGCGAAGATTACATCCAACAAAGAGGCAAAAGACCAGATTGATGATGCCATAAATGCCGTTGCCGACGATTGCTTTGGGAAATTGGGTGTTTCTAGGTCAGCGGTACAGGAGAAGGCAAAGAACATCATGGTTTTCGATGGCCGTCCCAATCAAGATGGAGGCTCGAATGTGCTTTCCACCCTAGGCCCCACGATAGATGTGGGTAGTAGGGCGACATTCTACTCGGTTTCTTACGCAGCCAATGCCGTCACATTGCCATACGTGGGCGGAGGGCTCTCAAGGTATATTGTCCTGGGATCAAGTTTCTTCCTTAAGGATGCTAGTGACCAATGCACCACTCTGGCTCATGAAGTATTCCACTATACTCTTAATAAGAATGATCTTGCATTTAATCCGCAGACGGGGTATACGGGAACGAATGTGGGCGAGGCTTCGGTAAAATTCACAGAATGGCCAAGAGGTGGCTGTAAATGAGGCTAATTATATTGACATTAATTTGTGGTAAGATTCTCTATGGCCAAGCCGAAGCGGTGCGCGCCCAATCCAATGACTTGGTGTCTGTCGTTCGACAGGTAGATGTGCGTAAATTCTCTTCTGGCCTTTTATATGAAGCCGCTCAAGAGTTTGTGCGCGACTATGCGTCGGTGCCATTTGGGCGACTCCTGATCGGGACTGGGCCGGAGGTTCGGGAATACTGCGGAAAAGGGTCAAATCATATCAGTGTGGAGAACTATTTCTATCGGTTACGGTATGAGTACCCGCTCGGCCTGAAAACGTGGCCGCGGTTAGCCCTGGTTCTCAAGTTAGGTGATTCAGCCATCCTGCGCGTACGTGATGGAGACAGGATCCAAGAGATGATTGTGGGGCGACTGACAGGCTCCCTTTCGTGGAAGGATCAAGGATACGATATTCTTGAGGTTGCGCCACTCTACGATCCTCCAGATACTATTGGTGGACTGGCGGTCTTTGTTCGCGTCCGTGGCTCGCTCTCGCAGGACCAAGTGAACAGATTCACACAAGATTTCAGTCGTATCCATCCACAATTTACTTATCATGTTTTTGTCAGACAAGATACATGGTTTATTGATCAACCACAATTCCCGTTTCTCTATGCGTTCGATCAAGGGGGAGGACTCCCGACGAAGGACCAATTCAAACGCCGGCAGGCAATGGGTTCTATCGCGCGTCCTACCAACTGACGCATACGAAGGAGTCCCCGGTCACCCCTCCGCAATCGTCTGTAGGCCGGACTGCAAGCACGTCGGAGATGGAGACGTTCACCTACAACTCCTTGTTCCAGTTGACGAGCGTCGTCCAGCCGGAAACCGGCACGACGGCCTACACGTACGGGCTGGATGGGCAAGTGGCCACAAAGACGGACGCCAAGGGCGTCGTCACGGCGTATGGGCGGGACGGTTACGGGCGGCTTGTCGGGGTGTACGTGAAGCCGGTCGGCTGGACCGGTTACGACTATACCCAGTCGCCGACTTATGCCTATGACTACGGCGTGAACGCGCAAGGGCGGCTGAGCACCGTGACGCTGGGCTCGGTCGTGGAAACCTATGAGTATTCGGTGGGGGGGCTGGTCACGAAGAAGAAGGTGACGTTCCCGAACAACGACACGCCGCTGGAGGCGAACTACACCTACGACACGGAGGGCAAGTTGACGTCCATGAAGTATCCGGACGTCTACGGTGCCAATGGGACGGTGGCCGAGACGGGACGGACGCTGAGCTATCTCTACGACCCGTTGGGATTGGCGGCACTTCGCGATTCGACATACCCGATCGCGCCAGGCACGCGCGTCAGTGGACTACGCAACGCGGCGGCGCAGATTACACAGATGGTCGTGTACAAGCCGGATGGAACCTCCGACACGGAGTCGTTCACCTATAACGCCTTGGGTCAGTTGACGCAGGCGTCGGGACGGGGTTCGAATATCGAATATCGCTACTCGGCCACGGCCAACGACGGGCGCATTACTTCGCGCAAGGACAACGTGAGCGGCGAAGAGGTTTCCTATCAATACGATCAGCTTGGGCGCTTGATCGCGGCATCGACGACAGGTCCGGAGTGGGGCCTCGCGTGGGTCTACGATGGATTTGGCAACCGGCTGCAGCAGAACGTGACAAAGGGCACGGGGCCGTCGGCGGTGTTCAATGTGGATCCGGCGACGAACCGGATGACGGGAGCGGGCATCAACTACGACGCCAACGGAAACATGACGGGCTTTGGGACGGGCTCGGGCACGGCCACCTACGACCTCTTCAACCGGATGGTGAACGTGACGACGGGCAATGGAACGGAGTGGTACGGCTACTCGGCGGCGAACCAGAGGACCCAGGTATCGCGGGCGAACGGCACGTTCGAGACGTTCTTCTACGGCCTGGGTGGAGAGCTGCTGGGTGTGTACCAGCGGGGGACGAAGGCGAACGGGCACTATTACTTCTCGTCGGCGTCAATACGAGTGTGGTTTGCCGGCCGCCTGATAGACGGTGGCGGAAACTCGATGGTGACGGACCGGTTGGGGAGTGTGGTGAAGAACGGGACCGAAGCTCTGAGCTACTACCCCTATGGGGAGCAGCGCACGGGGAACGCGAATGCGGACAGGGAGAAGTTTGCGACTTACTCTCGGGATGCCGTCAGCGGCCTAGACTACGCACAGAACCGGTACTACTCGCCGCAGTTTGGGCGGTTTACTACTGCGGATCCATATCGGGCTAGCGGTGGACCGGCGGACCCTCAAAGCTGGAATCGGTATGCGTATGTGGAGAATGATCCGGTGAACTTTGGTGACCCGCAGGGCCTACAAAGACGGGCGCCCATCTGCTACTGGCAAAACAACATAGGTTGGGAGGCCGGGTGGTACTTTACTGGGTTCCAGAGCAACATCTGCGAGGAATGGGGCAGCGAAGGAGGCGGAGGCGGTCGCGGTGGCCCTCTTGAATGGGGAGGCGGGGGAGGAGCCAGCTCCAACACTATCAAGAAAGGCAAGCTCAACCTTTATAATGTGACAAAGTCAGGCGCAAAGTCCGATCAAGCAGCACAGGCATTTAAGAATCTGAAAGATAACCTTGCAAAGGACAGCGATTGCATGAATTGGCTTGCGGGAGGGACGCGTGGAGCAAAGGTTGTCTCTCCGGAGCTTCTGGACGATATTGGAACCCGGATCGGCGTTGCGTCTCGGATCGAACTCAGCGGGAACAACACGCCTGGAATTGCTGCCGTCGCGCTTCCCTCTCAGGCATACGACATCGTCCTCAATGGAGAGGGAGCCTTTTTCTATGGAGGCGATATCCCAGGATTAAGCGCACATCTTTCCTCATCGTCGAACGCTGGCAACATCTTCGTTCTATTACATGAATTGTCCCATGTTGTTGGTGGACTAATTAACGATGATGATAATGATTCTACGGTGAATGCAGCTAACAATTCAGTTATCTGGCAGCATTGTCAGAAAACAGTGACAGGAGGGAACTGAGGATGCGATCTTCTCTGTTGGCAACAGCAACAGCCTTTACCTGCTCTTTTATATCGCCACTATGTACGCCATTCGTCAGAGGGGAACATTCGGGGCTGGAGTGCTTGGAGGAGCTAGAGTTGCCGCGGTTTGCAGTCGTTAGCGAACTCCGGTCGGGCGGAAGCGTGAGGGCATGGGTCACCGTGGGTCCAGAAGGGACCATTGCCGATTTGAAGACAAGGGGTACCGCACGGAGTTTGGAGGCTGAGGTAGAATATCATCTTCGCAGTCGATCTAGGTACAAAAAAGAATGTACGGGCGAGAAGCTTGAGCTCATCTTTGACTTTCGAGTTGAAGGAGAGGAAACCCATACGCCTGTTATCCGGACATATTTTCGACCGCCGAACGGGTTTCTTGTTGTGACGCAGCCACCCAAGATGACTGTGGATGTCATTCCACTGAAACCAACTCCGCAGAAGGGTCAGCCGAAGCGTAAATGGTAGCGTGGGCTTCCGCCATTCCTCTTGTGCGCCCACTCTTCCCTACACTACGTGCTACGCGTGAGATGCTGATAAGGCAGTCGGGGGAGCGGGGAGCGGGGGAGCGGGAGCGGGACAGCCTGACATGTCCCTTCCATATGACTATGAAAACAAGGATCTTACGAACGACTTTGGGGTCTTCACTCAAGCTCAAACGGCGGTCTGCCTGAATCGTACCACTGCCTTTCCGTACGCGTAAGTAGCACGGAATCAATAGTATAGAGCTATTTGTAAACTACCGCAAAAAACTAAACCATGCCGGTCCATCCTGATTCCAGCCATCGCAAATGCCGCTGGGACGCATCGACAATGGACCGAATATACCTACGGCGCGCGCGGCCGGACCATGAAGGTCACCGACCCGGGTGGACGATGGAAGAAATACACGACGGATGCCTTCGGCAATCTGGTGCAGGTGAACGAGCCGAACCGCACATTGGGACGGGGTTCGAGTAACGAATACCGGTACTCCGCCACGGCCAACGACCGGCGCATTACTTCGCGGAAAGACAACGTGAGCCGCATGTGCGCGCAAGAGCGGAAGGGACGATTGCCGTCCAGAGTTCGGAAGCCAGGCCTTACGACCAAACAGGCAGCCCCACTTTGATGGAGATCCGCTTGAGCGAAAGGTTCATTGGAGACATCGAAGGCGAGTCACCCGTTCGAGCTCTGCAGGTCTTGCGCGGCGACCAATCCGCCAGCCTCGTCAGCGTGCAACGATTCCCGGGAGAACTGACTGGGCGCCAGGGCACCTTCGTACTTCAAGGTTCAGAAGTCGTTGGGCACGGCAAGGCTAAGGCGACATGGTTTGTCCTGGCCGGATAGGGGACGGGGGATCTTTCCGGACTTCGCGGCGAAGGCGGCTTTGAAGGCCACTTCGGAAGAGGCTCCAACGAATGGCTGGATTGTTGGCTCGAACGATGAAGCTACGATCGTAGCCACCTGCTTCCGCGGACGGAAGCCCAGCGCGAGAATCGGAGGGCGGACCGCCGGAAGCTCCTCTGCCCCCTAGCTCTCACTAAGCACAACCATCGGATCCACCTTCAACGCCCGCCACGCCGGTACCACACACGCCATCAGCGCTACCAACCCCAGCACCGCGACCACAGCCGCCAGCACGACCGGATCCAGCGCGCTCACCCCATACAGTTCATTCTCCACCACCGCCCGCAAGCCCACGGCCGCAGCGATCCCCAGCGCCAGGCCGACCCCCACCAGCACCAGTCCCTCGCCAAACACCAGCCGTACAATCCCCGCCCCCGTGCTCCCCAGCGCCACCCGAATGCCGATCTCCCGCCGCCGTTGCGTCACCAGGTATGCCAGCACGCCATAGATCCCGATCGCCGCAAGAAACAGTGCCAGCCCGCCGAACGCCAGCGACAGCGCCATCGCCGCCCTCCGTGACGACAACGACAACTCCGCCCGCTGCGCCATGCTTTTCACATCGAAGACCGCTAGCTCCGGATCGATTGCCGCGATCGTTGACCGGATCGCGCGCAACGCTGCATCCCTGTCGGTCGACAGCCGGACCGCAAACGTCAGAAACCGGTCCGGGCCCTGCCGGTGCACTAGGTAATACGCCCCCACCGACTGCGCTTTCGAATCCAACGCATCCTGAGCGATCGGCCGCACCACCCCCACCACCCGTAGCCACCGTGTGTGCTCATCCGTCTTCATCAGGTCGTTGACGTCCTGTGGTTGGAACATCCGCCGTCCAATCGGATCGGAATTCGGCCAGAACTTCTTCGCCAGAATCTCATCGACAACAATCGCCGGTGCCGACCGCTCGTTATCCCGCTCGTCGAAATACCGCCCGCGCACCAGCCTGATCCCCATCGTCTCGAAATAGCCCGGTGTCACGTGGATCTGCCGCGGAGAGACCACCGACTCGCCCGGCCTCATCGCATACCCTTCCGCGAAAATCACGCTGTCGCTGTGATTGCCCCCAAACGGAATCGCCGTCGTTCCGCCCGCCGAAGCAACCCCCGGAATGGCACGGATCCCACCCAGCACCCGGTCCATCAGCGTTCGAACCTCCGCATCCCCCGGATAACGCGAGCTCGGCGCATGGATCGACGCCGTCACTACTCCTTCGGTCCGGAACCCCGGATCGCTTCGCAACACGTGCCGGAAGCTCGCCAGCAGCAGGCCCGCGCCCGCCAGCAGCGCAAACGCGAACCCGATCTGCGCGGATACCAGCAACTTGCGCACCACCCGCGCCCCGCCTCCGCTGCCGCTCCGTCCGCCCTGTCGCAGTTCCTCGTTGAGGCTCGCGCGGAAGATTCCGGTGAGCGGAATGGCGGATGTCAACACTGCGGCCAGCACCGCAAGCCCTAAGGAGAATGCGGCCACAGCCGGATCGATCCGCACTTCGCTCGCCCGCGGAATCCGGTCCAGCCCAATCGCCGTCAGCGCCGGCAACAGCCCCGCCCCCAGCAGCGTCCCCAACATGCCTCCGCCCAGCCCGACCAGCGCGTTCTCAGTCACCAGTTGCCGCGTCAGGTGCGCCCGCCCGGCGCCAATCGCCATCCGCGTCGCAAACTCCTTGCGCCGCAGGTTGAACCGCGCGAAGGCCAGGTTTGCGATGTTCAGTGCGCCAATCAGCAACAGGAACGCCGCGCCACCCCATAACAGGTACAACGTGCTCTTCACGTCGCGCACCAGCACATCCTGCAACCGCTCCGTTGCCGTATGGAAGCCGGCGTTCGCCAGGATCTCCTTGAATTGTGGATACTTCTCGTTGTTCGCCGCGTTCAGCGCGTTCACCTGCGCCTGGACTTGAGCCAGCGTCGCACCTGGCTTCAGCCGGCCCACGTTCCACCAGTTGTTGTTGTGGTGCGCCACCTTCTGGTCCGGCTGGAAGGCAAGCGGTGTCCACAGGCGGACTTCCGGATTCATGAATAGGAAATCCGGCGGCATCACGCCTACCACCACCTGTGTCCGCCCGTTCAGCCGGATCGTCCGCCCAATCGCACTCCTGTCGCCGCCAAACAGCCGCTGCCACAAGCCATAACTGAGCACCACCTTGGAGTTTTGCCCCACCTCCCCTTCATCTGCCGTGAATGTGCGGCCCAACAGCGGCGGCACCCGCAGCAGCCGGAACAGCGAAGGCGTGGCGCTCATGCCCACAATCTGCTCCGGCGTACCCCTGACATCGAGTGTGGGCCGCTGCGTTTCGAACATCGCCTGATCCTGCAGCGCCGTCACCGCCGTCATCCGGTCGTAGTAGTCGCCGGCGGCGCTGTTGGTGCTGTCGCCCGCGCCCGCCCCCGGATATCGGTTGCTCATCAGCACCAGATCCTGCGAATCCGGTACCGGCAGCGGCCGCAGCAGGACGGAATTGACAATCGCAAAGGTGGCCGTATTGGCGGCGATACAGACCGCCAACGTCGAAACCGCCGTAAGGGTGAAACCGCGATCCCGCCCCAGGGTCCGCAGTGCAAACCGGATGTCCTTCAGCATGGAGCCTCCAAGGAATTCATACGAACCACCAGCCGAGTTGTTCTGCATTAATTGCGGTCCCAGCGCACGAAACCGCGCCGCAGGTCCGTTCCCCCGAGGGTGCAATTGGCAGCAATGTGGCACTGGCTGAGCCCCTGGTTCGCCAACTGCAATGGCAGAGGGGCGTCCTGGTTCGTCACTCCCCCTTTTGCCGCGAAAGCATCCATTCTCGGAAGTGCGGTTTCACGGGCAGCCGTTGCCCTTTGGTCACTTTCGACCGGAGGCCGCAGGATCTCAGTGTTGAATCCGCCTACGGCCATGGCTCCCCCCAGTCGGGCGTTGAGGGGCTGAGTAGCGAGGTAGGACGGTCGAGGAGTTCAAAGCCGTACGGGCGTCAGACGTCGACTGGATACAGGAATCGGCCATCCTGAATTCCTCGATCAAACTGCGAGTAGGACACTCCAGTGGACGTCCCGACTTCCAGAGCTTGGAGGCGAAGGTGGCCCGGCACACAATGATACGGTTCCGGCTGATGAAACGACCCGGTCGGAACTGTAACATTTAGAAACGAAGACGAGACATGCTCCTCGCGATGTCGACGGGCCGTCCAGCCTTCACGAAAAGATCAAACATTCTGTCAGATCAAACGAAGGCACTCCGGCAGCGCGGACAGAGTGCCGATACGGGGTGCGTAGTTGTTTTGCGCCGGCGTAAGGCGATTGGCTTGACACCAAGGCGGACCAGGTTATTGCCAACGCGCGGATCGGCGTTTTCATGACAGATGCTCCTGAACCGGCCCGCACAGGCTTTCGAACGACTCTCTATAGAACGGGCGAAAGCCGCTTCACCTATCACCCGCTGCCATTCCTCGCTCAGTCGCGGTTGCGTTCTAGTAGAGGAGCCCGGGGAATCACCTGGGTCTTCGTCAGAATCAGTGAGGTTTTGCCTGTCGATCGATCAAAGAGCTCCAGTGTTGGCAACAGCGGGCAGGCAGCTCCCATGCCTCCGGGGTCAGCGGAAAGCGGGATGATCAGGCCGCGGATTTGACGCCGTTCATTCGCTGCGAGCAACAAGTCCGTGTCGGCGTCAAGATCGAGGTACGTACTGTGCGTGGGACGCACATCAACAGTTTTCGTTTTGAGTACCTCGCCCTGATCGTTGAGAAACAGCAGCGAGATGAGACACGTCGGGGGTTCCGTCGACTGTAGGCCCATATTTAGAACATTCAACCGGACTGTCTGGCCATTGGCGACGCCGACCATCCCGAAGGTATCCACCTTCGAGCTGAACTGCGCGGGCAAGGAGAGGGCGAGCCCAAGAAAGCAAATAATCAATCGCATCGGCATAGAGCCTCCACCTGATAAGCGTGAACTGGCCACGAAATTTGCAGGAATGTTAGTCGAATGAAGGGTGCGGGGCTACTTCTGCGACCGTTACTCCATTCGGATCTGGCAATGTCCCTGTGTGCTGTCAGAACGCCGCCGGGATGCCAAATCGGAAGCTTACGCGGTAACCCGGGCAGGACGGGCGTGCGAGACAGTTCTCCGTCACGACCCGCAAAGGGAAAAGGGGGCAACGGAAAAGGGGGCAGCCGCTACGTGCTTCAGCGCACGACCGAGAGTCGCAGAGCCGTTGACGCACATCGTGGTGTACGGACCGGTCAGGGCTTCGACAACGGAGGCGCCCCTCCCCGCAGCTCGCTGGGGCAGTTGATTCGCCAAAGCCAGGCCACCAAGACCTTCGGCCCGCCGCCCGGAAATCCTCCACTTCACCGCCGTTTTGCCCCGTCCACCGAGCGCAGTTCACGAGCTCGAAAACTATCTTTGCCCTGGAATCAGTCGCTTACAGCCGGAACCGGCAAAAACGCTTGGTTCGCCCGTGTACAACTCACAGCGAGGTGAAAAGGATGAATGAGAACAGAGGAACGGCAATCCGGCGGGCCCACGCGCTGGTCGACATGGCGAGGCTCGAAAGCGACGACACCCGGGGCCGTACGGCGAATCCACCCGGCTCGGCGCTCGAGGTGCAAACCACCGCTGCTGTGGGATCAAAGCCAACGCCAACCACCAGGACTTGCTCCACTCACCAAACGAAGCCATCAGCCTCCGGACGCCGCCCGAGGCGAGGTGCAAACCGCCGCTCCCGTGGGATCAAAGCCAACAACAACCGCCCGACTCACTCCACTCACCAAACGAAGCCATCAGTCTCGGAACACCGTCCGAGGCGAGGCGCAAACCACCGCTGCCGCGGGATCAAAGCCAACAACCACCATCAGCCAGGATCCACTCCGCCCAGCAAACGAAGCCATCAGCCTCCGAACACCGTCCGAGGCAAAGGGCAAACCATCGCTGCTGCGGGATCAAAGCCAACAACCACCATCAGCCAGAATCCACTCCGCACAGCAAACGAAGCCATCAGCCTCCGCCCACCGTCCGAGGCAAAGGGCAAACCATCGCTGCCGCGGGATCAAAGCCAACAACCACCATCAGCCAGGATCCACTCCGCCCAGCAAACGAAGCCATCAGCCTCCGCCCGCCGTCCGAGGCAAAGGGCAATCCACCGCTCCCGCGGGATCAAAGCCAACAACCACCATCAGCCAGAATCCACTCCGCCCAACAAACGAAGCCATCAGCCTCCGCCCACCGTCCGAGGCAAAGGGCAATCCACCGCTCCCGCGGGATCAAAGCCAACAACCATCATCAGCCAGAATCCACTCCACACAGCAAGCGAAGCCACCAGCATCCGAGCGCCGACCGAGGCCAGGCGCAATCCGCTGCTCCAGCGGGATCAAAGCCAACACCGACTATCACGATTCACGCTGGGCGCCAAACGAAGCCATCTGACTCCGAACGCTGACAGCGGAAGATCCGCATCGGCAACCTGACAGTCTGCGTGCTCAGGGCGCGTCGCATCCTTATCCATAAGGACGACTTCGCGGCCACCTCGATCATTGACAACTTAAACTCGATGCTCAGCGCAACGGTGCCGGCCCTCCGGCACCGCGCAGACGCGGCAGGAACAGAACCTGCCCCAAGCCGCCGAAGCGCTCAGACCCGCCCGCATTCCGACACCCCAAAATCCTCTCCGAAAGTGGGCTCCCCAGTTCCCCGAGCAGGTAAGGCGGACCCTCGGTCCGCGGCTGAGCCCCAGCTCAGCCCTCCGGATTCGAGCCCGCCAAACCGCCGCGAACCACCTCGCGCCTACACCGCGAACGGCTGCTCCAACGACGAACTCTGCGGTGTGAACAACTCCGCTCCGCTCTCCGTGATGTGCATGTCATCTTCCAACCGCACACCAAACTCGCCCTTGATATAGATCCCGGGCTCGTCGCTAAACGTCATGTCTTTCGCCAGCGGCAGCTTGTTCCCGCGCACCAGGTAAGGCCACTCGTGCCCGTCCATCCCCATGCCGTGGCCTAGGCGGTGCGTGAAGTACTTGTAGTCCGGCCCGTAGCCCGCCTCCGTGATCACCTTCCTCGCGGCGGCGTCCACACTTTCACAGGCCAAGCCAGGACGGGCGGCCTTCAGGGCCGCGTCCTGCGCCTTCCGCACGATGTCGAACACCTTCTTCATCTTGTCGGTGGACTTGCCGATCACAAACGTGCGCGTGATGTCGGACGGATAACCATCCGCCCGGCACTCGCCGTCGATCAGCACGATCGTTCCTTCCCGGATGATCTGCGGCTTGATGGTTCCGTGCGGCAGCGCGGAATACTCGCCGGTCAAGACCATGGCGCCACCCTGGAAGCCCAACTGGGCGTGTGCGGCTGTGATCAGCGCCCCGAAATCTCGGTTCGTGATCCCCGGCGTGATCGCCTTCCATGCCGCCTCATAGGCTTCCAGCGTCACGCTCGCCGCCAGCCGCATCAGGGCCAACTCCGCCGGGCTCTTGATCATCCGGCAGCCGGCGGTGATCTCCGTCGCATTGGTGATCTTCACCTGCGTGGCGGCCTTGCCGATGCCTTCACTGAAGACAAACTTCGCGGTCTCCTCCACACCCAGCGTGCCGGTGCGGATCCCTCGTTCCTTCAGACCCAGGGCGACCTTCTCGTAAGGGCTCTCGTCTTCTTCCCACCGCGAGACTTGCGCCTTGTCACCCGCCGGACCCAAGGCGATCTGCTCTCGGGCGCGGTCTTCCTCGAAACTCGGCACCACGAAGAACGGCTCGCCCTTCGCCGGCAGGATCATCATCAGCATCCGTTCGCTGTTGCCCCAACGGACATTGGCGAAGTACTGCAGCGACGTGCCGCCGGCCATGCAGATGGCGTCGATCTTCTTCTCGGCCATCAACCGTTGTGCCCGGTCGAGGCGCGCCTGGCGCTCTTCGTTCGTGATGGGTTTCACCTCGCCCTGGCGGCTCTTCAGCGCGGCGATGGAAGGCGGCAGGGACTTGGTCTGGGCGGACAGGAGTGGCGCGGCGGCCGCGGAAGCGGCGGTCGCCATAAGCGCGCGTCTGGTTAACAAGTGGAATCTCCCTCTGAAGGCAATAGGATTACAGACCACCTCGCCGACGCGGGCGACTTTGTCTTTTCTCTATGGTGCCACGGAAGCGGAACACGCGGCAGCCGCGGCTCACGCCCGGTTCACCAAAGATCAGAATTCTTTCATCCCCCGTGATCGATCGCCCACCCGGCTTGCACACTGTCTCATTGAGGAAATCAGAGATGCGACTTACCACATCCTTGTTCATACTGTCCGCCTTCACCGGCGGTCTCTTGTTCGCCGAAAGGCGAGTTCTATCGGAGGACGAGTTGGCGCGATTGGAGCAGCAGCAGGCGGCCCGCATCGACACCAGCAAAGCCTATGTCGAAACACAGCACTATCGTCTCGGACTTGACGCGAACTCCGCGCTACGGCCCATCGGCAACCCCGTGCTCGACGAGTTCGGCACCCTGCACGTTCGTTTTCTCCAGTTATTCCACGGTATTCCGGTCCGCACGGGCCAGGTGGTTACCCACCTCACCGTGGACGGCCAGATGCTCCAACCCACCAACCGGCTCCACCGCCGCGTCGACGTCGACACCAACCCGGCCATCAACGCCCAACAGGCCCTCGAGACCATTCGTCTGGACCTCGCCGCCGGCAACCGTGCTCTCGCCAACATGCCCGCTTCGGCCATTGCCGGCACACCGGAGTTGTATATCGATCCGGTCGTCGAAACCGTTGCCCTGCCCACACCCGCCGGAGGCCCGGCCCCGAATGCGGACGACGAAACGAGGCGCGTCAGCCACTACCGCCTGATCTATCGCGTCCTCGCCATGCCGGCCGAAGAGGCGGACGATGCCTTCAACTTCCACGCTACCTACTACTTCGTCGACGCCGCCGCCGGCCGCATCGTCCGCAAGACGTCCGCCGAGGTCAACGATGATGTCCGCGAGCCCGCCGTGGGCAACGGCTTCCCCATCTACCGCCGCAAAGTCCAGCTCAACACCACCAAGGTGAATGGCGAGTACCAGCTCTACGACATCACCCGCGGCAACTGGCCCGGCAACACCACGCGCAGCAACAACAACACCGACTCCCACAAGTACAAGAAGACGAGTCCCATCACGGACGGCTCGAATAGCTGGGGTGACAATCAGCGCTACAGCTCCAACATGCCGTTGAACGGCGAGACCGCTCAGTCGCCCGCCGTGGATATCTTCTGGGCCGTGACGCGCACCTACGATGTCCTGGCCAACGTCTTCAAGTTCAAGGGACTCGACGGCAACAACACGCCCATCAGCACCCGCGCCCACTACGACGTGAACTACACCGACGCGCACTACAACTACGGTGCCCAAGCCGCCTTCTTTGGCGACGGCATCGTCGACCCGGACCCAGACAAGAACGTATTCCCCAACATCCCGCTACCCACCGTAGCTCACGAGTTGGGCCACGGCGTCTGGGGCCATCAGATGTCGACGGACTACGACCGGCCTAGCGAGGCTTCCGGCCTGAATGAAGGTCATGGCGACATCCTGGGCGCCATCACCAACTTCTATACCAACGTCACCCTCGGCAAAGGCAAGTCGCTCACCTACGCCAACGACAACAACTACTTCCACTACCGGATGTACACGCCCAGCAGCTATCCGCCCGACCCATCGGCTGCTCCGTTCTACAACCAGACCGGCCGCCGCTACTGGCAGCCCGGCATGGGCACCTTTGAGGAGCACGTCCAGGGCTGCGCCTACGGGCACATGTTTGTCATGCTGGTGGAAGGCGCCTCCCCGGACTCCGACGCCTCCACCTACTCCACTTACTTTCCCAAAGGCATGGCCGGCATCGGCCTCGCCAAGGCCGCGCGTATCTGGTTCCTGGCCAGCACCGTCTTCCCGCCCTACAACGACCCGACCTTCGCCACCATGCGCGACGCATGGGTCGACGCGGCCGAGTACGCCTATGGCGCCGATTCGCCCGAAGTCAACGCTGTGATCAATGCCTGGGCGGCCATCAACGTGGGCAAGGCGGTCAAGGACATCGCTCAGCCCCAGGTGTCTGTCTCCTCTCTCCAACTCGACGAGAAGGAAGGCAGCCTCCTCATCACGGCCTCAGCCAGCGACGATACCTTCCCCATGGTGGAGTTCGGCCTCGGTAACTCGGTTCGGGCCACTCGTAGGATGCCACCCTACCAGGCAGTCATCGACATCTCCTCCCTCAAGCCCGGGACCTATACCGCCTTCGCGCGCGCCGTCGACTTCATGGGTAAATCGACCATCAAGTCGGCCCAATTCACCATCACTGGCACCAACCAGGCAATCAGCAATGGCAGCTTTGAGGACGGCACCGATGGCTGGGGCCTCTCAGCCGGCGAAATGCTGGGTACCAATGCCCCGACGGCCTATCTCGGCCAGAACTACCTGCGGTTCCGCGACGACGGACAGGCGGCTAACCACAAGTTCAAGCTGCCCAAGGAGGCCCTCAACGCGACGCTCAGCATCCGCTACCGCGTCGTCGGTGTCGAGTACCTCCCCGGCGAGAACCTGTTCGTCGACCTGTATGACTCCAGCATCAACAAGACCACGTCCCTGGCGGATGTCTCAAGCGAGGAAGTGACCATCAGCGACCCGCTGCATCACTACAAGCGTCTGGAGTTCAACGTCACGCAATTCAAGGACAAGGACATGCTCCTTCGGTTCAAGGCATCGCTCTCCAAGTCCAATACCACTCGCTTCGTCGTCGACGCCGTCAGCCTCACCTACGCCCTGCCTCAGGCCGTCGTCCTCAAGGCGGAACTGGATGAGCCGGGCCATGTCGTCCGCATGCGTGCCACCACCACGGGCATCAGTGCGGACTCCATCAAGTCCGTGCAATACCGCATCAATGGTCAAACCGTGGGCCTCGACGGCAGCACGCTCGACGGTGCCGTCTTCAATACCGGAGCGGTTCCGGCCGGCACTTACAACGTTCAGGCCTTCCTCGTTCGCTTCGACGACTCCGCGCTCGGCTCCAACATCGTGCCCATCACGTTCACCGGCAAGAAGAACCAGGTCACCAACGGAGGCTTCGAGAACGGCCAGTCTGGTTGGTCCCTGCCCGGTCTGAACTCCTCCATCGGCATGAACGACGGTGAGAATCAGATGAACTACGCCCAGACCGGCGTGCGTTATGCCCGCTTCGTCACTTCCGGCGCGGCTGGCACCTCCAAGATCCGGCAGTTGATCGCCATCCCGCAGAACCCTCAGTCCGTCACCGTTTCGTTCTACCTCAGGATGCGCGTGAGTGCGAAGGACCCTGGTGACGTGTTCAAGGCGGCCTTGGTCTCCATCGACAACCAGGTGCTGCTACCCATCACCAGTGTGACCGGCGCTACGACACTACCTCCGCAGGACGCCGTCGCCGGCTACACCCGCATGGTCTACACGCTCACTCCGGCGCAGCTTGCGGCCTTGCGGGGCAAGACGGTCTACATGCAGTTCAGCGTGGATCAGAACGCCTCGACAGTAACCAGCTTCTACGTCGACGACGTATCGGTCTACGCGCCCGTCCTGGGCCTGGGGAACTGACCATCAGGCGGCCGGGCGTCATCAGACGTCTGGCCGCTTCATCCTTCAGCGGCTCCATTCTGGTTGGACCCGTCCTTCAAATAGCGATGCAGCCACGCGAGGCCGATGCGCAGGTCGCGTCCCACGGTGGCGACAGACACCCCCGTCACCTCCGCGATCTCCGCCACCTCAAGCCCGCCGAAGTAGCGCAGCTCGATGATCCGGCTTTTCCGTGCGTCCTTCGCCGCCAGCGCCGATAGCCCGTCGTCCAGATGCAACAGATCCTCATCCGGCTCCACTCCGACTACCAACGCCTCGTCCAGACGAATGGCCCCCTGCCCCCCGCCCCGCTTCTGCGCATTTCGCCCGCGCGCGTGCTCCATCAGCAGTTGTCTCATGATGTGCGCGGCAATCGCGAAGAAGTGCGCTCTGTTGCGCCAGTCTTTGTTCTCGATGCCCGCCAGGCGCAAATACGCCTCGTTGACCAGCGCGGTCGCCTGCAGCGTGTGGCCCGGACGCTCCCGCCGCATATAGGATGCGGCCAGCTTCCGCAATTCGTCGAAAACCAGCGGTGTTAATCTCTGAAGAGCCTCGGAATCCCCAACCTGCCACGCCGCCAATAGCCGCGTAACATCCGCCCCAGTAGGACCAGTATTTCCCGACATGTTATATCAATATCTCAGATGGACGATCGCTGGGAACGTATACAAGATCTCTTCGTCGCCGCCGCTGGTCTGCCTTCCAGCGAGCGCCGGACATTTCTCGACGAGGCCTGTGGAGACGATGACCTGCTGCGCGCCGAGGTGGAGTCGCTGCTCGACGCCGAACAAGGTGCGGGGGGCTTCGTGGAAGAGGCGTTTGGCCGCGCCGCGGTCAAACTCGCCGCGCCCGGACCCCGCATGGTGGGTGCCTACCGCATTCTGAAGGAGATCGGCCGCGGCGGCATGGGCGCCGTCTACCTGGCCGAAAGGGCCGACCAGCAGTACCACAAGCGAGTGGCCATCAAGATGGCTCGCTTCTCCGGCTACGGCGAGTTTGTTCACGAACGGTTCCGTCATGAGCGGCAGATCCTCGCCACGCTCGAACACCCCAACATCGCGCGGCTGCTGGATGGCGGTGAGACGGACGACGGTCTGCCGTACATCGTCATGGAGTACATCGAAGGCCGCCCGGTCACCGACTTCGCCGTGGAGCACGCGCTGGACGTCCGCGCGCGCCTCGAACTCTTCCTGAAGATCGCGGCCGCCGTCCAGTATGCCCATCGTTTTCTCGTCATCCATCGGGATCTGAAACCCAGCAACATCCTGGTGACCGCATCGGGTGAGCCGAAACTGCTCGACTTCGGCATCGCCAAACTCCTGGAGCCCGGCGCCATGCAGGAGGCCATCATGCATACGTCCACCGGCATGCGCCTGCTCACGCCGGACTACGCGAGCCCAGAGCAGGTGAGAGGCGAGTCCGTGACCACTGCCTCCGATGTCTACTCGCTGGGCGTCGTCCTTTACGAGCTCCTCAGCGGTACCAAGCCGCATCGCCTCAAGGACTACACACCCCTCGAAATCGACCGGGCCGTCTGCGAGGAGGAAACCGAGCGCCCCAGCACGGCGGCCGCCCGCACCGGCGCCTTCAGCCGTCTCGATGCCGAGTTGGACGTCATCGTGCTTGAGGCCATGCACAAGGATCCGGCACGGCGCTACGCGTCGGTGGAACATCTGGCCGACGACCTGCGGCGCTATCTTACCGGCCTGCCGATTCAGGCCCGCCGCGACTCGCGGGCCTACCGGGCGCGCAAGTTCCTGAGGCGTCATCGCGTCGCCAGTACGGCCGCGGCCTTGCTGGTGGTCACGCTGGTGGCCGCGGCTGGTGTGACGTCCTGGCAGGCCTCGGTGGCCAGGCAGCAAGCCCGGCGTGCGGAGATGCGCTTCCGTCAGGTGCGCCAGCTCGCCAACCGCTTCCTGTTTGACTTCGATGAGCAGATTCGTAACCTGGAAGGCTCCACCCCAGCACGCGAATCGCTCGTCAAGACCGCCAGTGAGTACCTCGATAGTCTGGCCACCGAGGCCGCCAACGACGTCGAACTCCGCACTGAACTGGCCCTGGCTTACCGCAAGCTGGGCGATGTTCAGGGCGGGCCGCGCAGTGCGAGCCTGGGCCGCAGCAGCGATGCGCTGAAGAGCTATCGGAAGTCGGTGGAGATCGGGCGCGGCCTGTTCGACGCCGGCATCCGCAACCCCGAGCTGCTGCAGCAGATCATCGAGGCGGAGAGGATGCTCGGACTGCTCGAACACCGCCTGCGGGAAAAGGACGGTGACGACCAGTATGAACGGCGGCTCACCGAGTCGTTGACGCTGGCCGAAGCGCTGGTCGAGCAGCGGCCCGATCTGGCCAGCCTGCGCATCCTGGCTTCCCTCTATCGTGAACTGGGTGAGCGCTTCGCCGACTCCAATCGTGCCGTGCTGGCCGAGCAGCGGTATGCCCAGGCTCTACCCGTCTACGAGAAGGTGCGGACCCTTGCGCCCGGCGCGCGGTCCGAGCGCGGCGTCGCGCTCGTTACCCAGAGGCTGGGCGATGCAAAGGTGATGCGCGGCGATCTCGACGGCGCGCTCAGGTTCTATCGCGACGCCCTGCAACGCTTCTCGGTATTGGCCCAGGCCCTAAAGGCCGGGCAGGCAGAACGCCGCAGCGTACTGTCTGCACATCTCTCCGTTGGCGCCCTACTGGGCGACCCGCTCATCCCGAACCTGTGTCTGACCGCCGACGCCATTCACCACACCGGCGCGGCGCTCGACATCGCCGAGGACCTGGCCGGCGTCGACCCGGCCAATCGCACAGCCAAGCTCGACCTGGCCTATACGGCTGCTCAATATGGCCGCGTCCTCCGATCCACGCAGCCGGACGTCGCAGTCCGCCACCTGCGCCGGGCGGTCGAGGTGTCGGCCCAGGTTCTGGCTACATCGCCGGACGACCGGGTCTACCAACGCCACGTCCTCAGCTTCAAGACCGACCTCGGTGCGGGGCTGGCCGCCGTGCGGAAGACGCAGGAGTCCATCGCTATCCTGAAGGCCGTGGCCGCCGATCTGGATGCCGTCAAGGACCCCAGCCCTTCCTACCGTCTCATCGGCGCGGCGGCGCGCCGCGAACTGGCGGCTCAGCTCCGGCTCGAACAACCTGACGAGTCCCGCCGCCTGACGCTGCAGGCACTGGGGCAAGTGGAAGGGTATCTACTGCAGCATTTGGACAGCCTCGAGATGCTGCAACACCTAAGTGCGCTCTACGAGGCCGCCGCCTGGTTCGATGGATCCTACACGAAGAAGGCGCGCCAGTTGTGGCTCGACTGGCCGCGGCATGGCACCTCGTCCGCATTTGATCACCGGCGGCTGAAGGAGATCGGCGGCCAGCCGTAAACGCCTTGCCTACGGGGTGCAGGTGGTCAATTGATAGAAATGGGTCGGCGCGGGCGCCATGAAACGCCGCAGCAGCCACTCCTGCCACTGCGCATACGGCTCGTACAGACTCACCACGCGGTGGCGGGCCTGACAGGCCGAATCCTCCATCGTGGTGGTTACGCCGCCGGGCGAGACATCCCGCTGGTTGCGCACAATCCACGTGGTTTGGGCGGCGGGCAAAAGCAGGCTGGCCTTCTGCTCTGCTCCGGTGTTGAGAACGATGGAACGGGTCCGGCCCGAAAGGTAGTGCTGCAGCGCGGCCCCGTCCGTATTGAAGGCGTCGATCAGGATCAGGTCTGACGGACCGGCCTGCTGGTTGAGCCGGTCAGCGATCTCCCGCAGCGGCGCGGCATAGCCCGGATTCAGGTAGTTCTGCTTCGTGAAATAGAAGCTCAACGAAACCGCGGTGCTGACCAGCAGCAGAGCCGCGGCCCACCAACGCACACGGCCGATGGGCGTGAGCCCGATGGCCACGACCATCACGAGGAACGGCAGTAGCCACAGCAGCCGTGCCGGGATGAACGGGTAACTCACCCAACGCGACACACCCAGGTAGCCTACCAACGCCAAGGCCGCGAGGAATGCGACAAGCGGCTTCGGACACACCCTTGCGCCCCGCAGGGCCAGCCACAGCACAAGCGGGGCTAGCAGTAGAGCCAGGAACGGGAAGCTCTCGCCAATGCTGAGCGAGACCACGCCAAAGCCGATCTTGATGGGCTGCTCCAGCAGCGAGGAACCGGTGAGCGCATAGCGGGACGAGAACCCTGCCGCCTGTCCCCAGCGGCCCAGGGCGTCGGTGAACTTGAACAGCCAGGGCAGATACCCGACCAGCGCCGAGATCATCAGCAGGGCGGTCCGGCCCGGTCCAACCAGAGCCACCGCGGGCAACGCACACGCGGCCAGCACGGCCAGCCCTGGCACGTAGTGCGTGTAGAGCAACAGCAACACGCTGACCAGCGCAGGCCAGAAGCCCGTGCGGGTACGGATCCAGCGCCACAGGAAGTAGACCGCGGCGATCATGAGCGCGGTCTGCATTGAGTATGAGCGCGCCATCCGGCCATAGAGCAGCAGACAGGGCGAGAAGGCAAACAGGCTCAAGGCCAGCCAGCGGCGCGCGGGCCGCCAGTTCCGGGTCCACAGCAGATCCAGCAGCAGCGTGGCGATCAACGCCCAGAGTCCCGAGAAGGCACGAAGTCCGGCCAGAGTGTGCGAGGGCCAGGCGTGCAACAGGAAGTAGTAGAGCGGCGGATGGATATCCCGCTGCAGGATGGGCACGATCTCAGAGAGCGGGTGCGGGATGGTCTGGAACGTGAACAGTTCATCGGTCCAAATGGGCAGCAGGTCGAGGTTCGCGAAGAGCAAAACCGCCTGCACAAGGAGCACAACTGCAATCGGAAGGACGCGCTTCAAGCTTCGAGGCTAGCATTTCACGGCCCCCAAGGTGGTCGGCTAAAATGACGGGTTCATGCCCAAACTGATCGAATTCGAGAACGTCACGGTCCATCGGGAAGGCTATCCCGCGTTACGCGAGCTGACGTTCTCCATCGAAACCGGAGAACACACGGCCATTCTCGGTCCGAACGGCAGTGGTAAGTCGACGCTGATCAAGGCGATCACCCGGGAGTGCTACCCGCGCTATGCCCCTCCGGCCTGCCGCCTGCGCATCTGGGGCAAGGAGGTATGGCACCTGTTCGAGCTGCGCAGCTTGTTGGGCATCGTGACCAACGATCTGGTGGAGACGTGCGTGAAGCCTTATTCCGCCATGGAGACCGCGCTCAGTGGCTTCTTCGGCAGCATTGGCATCTGGCCCAACCACGAGGTGACGCCGAAGATGGAGGATCAGGCGCGTCAGGCCCTCGCCTTCTTCGACATCGAGCATCTGGCCGATCGGAAGCTCACCGAGATGTCCAGCGGCGAGCAGCGCCGGGCGGTCTTTGCCCGCGCGCTCGTCCACGGGCCCAAGGCTCTGATTCTCGACGAGCCCACGAACAGCCTCGACATCCGGGCCCAGCGCGAAGTCCGCGACTCCATGCGGAAGTTGGCGGAGGGCGGCGTCACCGTCATCCTGGTGACCCATCATCTGCCGGACATCATTCCCGAGATTGGCCGTGTCCTCACGCTGCGGGAGGGCCGCATGCATACCGACGGCGCCAAGGCGGATTGTCTGCGGGAAGATTCGCTCGGCGCGCTCTTCGGGGTGGATGTGAAGGTGGGCAGTTCCGACGGCTACTACCACATGTGGTAGCGCGTCCCTGGGTGTCGATTTCGCTTGCGTCCCGCGCGGGCTGGTGGTCATTATATTGCTAATCTCCGCCAGCCACTTCCGGCGGTGCGGATCCAGGCAGAGGGCTCAAAGGGAATTTCCTGGGCGGGAGAGGAAACGATGAGCCTCAGCCAGATGGCCCGCTCCATCCACGAGTCCGTCACGCTCAAGTTGAACCAGACCGCCGCTCAGCTCCGCGAAAAAGGCGAGCCCGTGATCCACCTGGGCGGCGGCGAGCCGAAGAGCAAAACGCCCATCGACGCCATCGTCGCCTGTACGGGCGTTTTGAACTCCGGCGACATCAAGTACACCCCGCCGGATGGCATCCCCATGCTGAAGAAAGCCATCATCCGGTACACCGAGGAACACTATGGCCGGCTGGCGCGGCCCGAGAATGTCGTTGCGTCCTGCGGGGCCAAGCAGGCCATCATGGCGGCGCTGATCGCGGTGCTCGATCCCAAAGACGAGGTCATTTTCCCGGCTCCGTATTGGGTGAGCTATCCGGAGATGGTGAAGCTGGCCGGAGGCGTGCCGGTGCCCATCGTCCCGGAGGACGGTTCGTTCCACCCCACTATTCGCGAGATCGAAGACGCGGTTGGCAGCTATACCAAAGCCATCATTCTAAATAGTCCGAACAACCCTTCGGGCGTTATGTATAGCCGCGACTTCATCGGTCAGGTGGTCGAGCTCGCCGCGCGCAAGTCGTTGTACCTCATCATGGACGACACCTATAACCGGCTGGTGTTCGACGGCCGCACACCTGTGAATTGCTATGACTTCTCGCACGAGGACCTGGACCAGTCGAAGCTCGTGGTCATCAATTGCGTGTCGAAGATGTATGCCATGACGGGCTTCCGCATCGGCTGGGCCGTCGGCAGCCGCGAGTTGGTCCAAGCCATGGCGACCATCCAATCGCAGCAGACATCCGGTCCGGCCACCCCGTCTCAATGGGCGGCGGCCGGCGCCCTGAACGGCATCCAGAACTCCATCGAGGCCCTGCGGCTGACACTGGAAAACAACCGCAACATCCTGATCGATCAACTGAACGCGTTTCCCGGCCTGCGAGTTACCAAGCCGGATGGGGCCTTCTACTGCTTCCCCGACTTCAGCCACTACGAGAAGAACTCGCAGAAACTGGCGGAGTTCCTTCTCCAGAAAGTCAGGGTGGTGACCGTGCCAGGCCGGGAGTTCGGCATGGAAGGTCACCTGCGCATCAGCTTCTGCGGGACGGCCAAGGAGATCACGCAGGGCGTGGAGCGGATCCGCTGGGCTCTCGACCCGACAGCGCCCAATGAGCTGTTCCTGGGTGACCGCCGGCTGGTCAGGGACTGGATGTGAGGAGGAAGCCATGAGCCGATACCCTGACACACCCACACCCGCGACCGCCCAGGCGAACGCCGCCGCGAGCGTATATGGCCTTCAGAATCATGGCCTTGGCAATCTTGGCCGGGTCTACTGGAATCTGTCGGAGCCGGCCCTCTACGAGGAGTCGATCTTCCGAGGCGAGGGCTATCTGTCCCATGACGGGCCGCTGGTGGTGCACACTGGCAAACACACCGCCCGGGCCGCGGCGGACAAGTTCGTCGTCCGCGAGCCGTCTTCGGAGGAGTACATCTGGTGGGGCCAGCACAACCGTCCATTCCCGGCGGAGAACTTCCACGCTTTGCTGGCGCGGGTCCATGCCTACCTGCAGGGTCGCGACGTCTTTGTCCAGGATTGCTTTGGCGGAGCCGACCCAGCCTACCGCCTGCCCGTGCGGATCATCACCGAAGACGCCTGGCATAGCCTGTTTGCCCGCACCATGTTTCTGAAGCCGGACAATCTGGACGCGTACAGGAATCATGTGCCGGAGTTCACCGTGATCGCCGCACCTGGCTTCAATGCCAGCCCGCTAATCGACTCCACGCGGACAGAGACATTCATAGTTCTGAACCTGGCGGCCCGCCTGGCCATCATCGGCGGCACCTGCTACGGGGGCGAGATCAAGAAGACGGTCTTTACCGTATTGAATGCCCTGCTGCCGTTGGATGGGGTGCTGCCCATGCACTGCTCCGCCAACGTAGGCGAGGCCGGCGATTCCGCCATTTTCTTTGGCCTTTCCGGGACCGGCAAGACGACGCTCTCCGCCGACCCCATGCGGCATCTGATTGGCGACGACGAACACGGCTGGTCCGACGATGGGGTCTTCAACTTCGAGGACGGGTGCTATGCCAAGGTGATCCGGCTGTCGGAATCGGCGGAACCGCAGATCCATGCCTGTACGCGGCGCTTTGGGACGATTCTGGAAAACGTGGTCTTCGATCCACGCACACGGAAGCTCGACCTGAATGACGACAGGCTGACGGAGAACACGCGCGCCGCCTATCCGCTGCGCTACATCGACAACGCGCTGCCGGAGAAGCGGGCCGGGCATCCCCGGAATGTTGTGTTTCTGACCTGCGACGCCTCTGGGGTGCTGCCGCCCATCGCGCGGCTGACCCCCGACCAAGCCGTTTACCATTTCATGAGCGGGTACACGAGCAAGATCGCCGGTACCGAGATCGGGTTGGGCATCGAGCCGGAGATCACCTTCAGCGCCTGCTTCGGCGCGCCGTTCATGGTGCATCACCCCTACAAATACGCCATGATGCTGAAGTCGAAACTGCTCGCGCACGGCGCGCGGGTCTGGTTGGTGAACACCGGTTGGACCGGTGGCCCGTTCGGGGTAGGGAAGCGGATCAGCATCCAGCACACCCGTGCATTGCTGAACGCGGCGCTGAGCGGAGGACTGGACGCCGTCGAGTTCTGGCGCGACGAGGTGTTCGGCGTGATGGTGCCGAGAACGTGTGTGGGCGTCCCCGAATCGATCCTGGATCCGGCCAACACCTGGCCGAGCCGCGAAGACTACCGGCGGAAGTACGATACGCTGGCCGCGCGCTTCATTGAGAACTTCCGGCTGCTGACCAGTGAGGAAGGCATCCCCGCCGGCCTGGAGGAGCACGGACCGCACCGAAGCTAACTAATAGAATTTCGGGAAGTTGGCGAAGCCAGCCTGGGTCAGGTCGGCTGAAACCACGGTCAGATCGGCTTTCGGGAGGGGGCCGACCAGGACGCGGACGGTACGGCTGTCGGCACCTGGCGCAAGTTTGCCCTTGAAACCCTTGGCGGCCAGGTTCGCCAGGAACGGCTGAGCGGTGTCCGGTGCGATGGAGCCGACTTGCAGGAAGCTCAGGCCCTTGGCGGGCTCCACCATTGCGGAGGCAGGTTGGACCGGGGTGGGGTCCGGAATGGCTGGGCTGGCCTTGGGCGCGACGGCCTGCGCCACCACTGGCGGCGGGGCGGGCGCGACGACGGCCTGTGTCACCGGGGGGGCTGGCTCGACGGGGCGTGGTGTCTCCGTGGGTTGTGGCGCCCTCTTGTGGACGACGGCAGCCTGAGTGGCGGGTGCCGCCTCCGGGCGGCTGGGCAGCAGGCGGCCGACCACGTAGGCGCTGCAGGCGAGAATTCCGACCAGCATCACGGCGCCAAAGGCGATGGCTGTCATCTGGCGGCTTTCCAGTACGAGCAGGGGGCGCTCTTCCGAGTCCTTCAGGATCTCGATTCTGGCATCGTTGGTAATCTGCATTCCCGGCGTCTCCACGGACTCTATCGTCAATCTCAGCCAGATACCTTAGACACGGAATGGAGATTTCCGGCCAGGTTCCTAGAACATAATGGGCGAGAATTGTTTGGACACATGCCATTCCGGAAGCTTATACTGAGGCGGAAATCGCAGCAATCCACGTTTGCGCGGCCACCCCGAAGGCTGAATCACGCCGTCGCGGCGACTGGCCGTCCAATTGCCTCGAAAAGTTGAGATGTATGGTCACCAAAAAGATCTTCCTTGCTTTGCTTCTGCTGCTCGCAGCAGTTACGCCGTCGTTCGCCGCAAGCGCTGTGTATACTTTCACCGGTGTTGCGTCAGACGGACGCACCCTTAGTTTCCAGTACACCGCCCCAGCCCTGGTCACGTCGTCGACAGTAGTGGCCGCCTCGCAGGCATCCTGCTCACCGGCGTGCGAGGATATCGGGCTTTTCCCGAATGCGCAGTTGAACTATGACCTAGTGGTGGTGGATGTCCGCAATCCTGGCCTATCGCCGACGGCCTTCACCTTTTATTTTCCATCTGGATCGTTCGGAACGGTCGGTGCCTACCGGACGAACTCCACAGCCGGTTCCGCAACCACCGGCTTGCTGACGGTACAGACAGTGGGCGCTCCGTTCGTCACCACGACGGCGCTGCCGCGCGGTTCGGTCGGCGTCCCCTATTCGACGACGATCACCGGGCAAGGCGGGAGCGGCAGCCTGGGTTACTCCCTGGCCTCGGGATCGTTGCCCGCCGGGCTGGCGTTGAATGCCAGCGGCGTCCTCAGCGGCACGCCCACCACCTCGGGTACTTCGCAGTTCGCCATCCGCGTGACGGATGCGGCGCAAGCCTCTTCCACCCGAAGCTTCTCCCTAGTGGTCGCCCAGGGCTTGGCGATCACCAGCCTCAGTCCACTGACGGGCGGTACGGTGGGTCTGCCCTACGTCGTCAACTTGACCGCTTCGGGCGGGAGCCCCAGCTATAGTTGGACTCTGGAGTCCGGTTCGCTTCCTCCGGGGTTGTCACTCTCTCCCTCGGGGGCCCTGAGTGGGACACCGTTTGCCGGGGGCACATTTACCTTCACGGTGCGGGCCACCGATACGGCGAGCGCCACGGCGACCCAGGTGTTTGCGATCAGCATCTCGTCGCTGCTGACGATCACCACCAACTCGACGCTGCCGGGTGGCGCAGTGGGCTCCTCCTACACGGCACCCCTGGCCGTCGTGGGCGGTGCGGCTCCTCATACGTGGACGATTATCTCGGGCCAACTCCCTGCCGGGTTGTCACTCTCTTCAGCAGGCCTGATCAGCGGCACACCAACCGCGTCGGGGTTGTCGAACTTCACCGTCAAGGTGCAGGACGCCGGGCTGAACCTGGCGACTCAGTCGTTCACACTGACTATCGGGCTCGGGCTCACGGTGACAACCGTGTCGCCGCTGCCCACCGGCGTCGCGGGTTCGGCCTATCAGTACACGTTGACCGCCGCGGGTGGAACCCCCGCCTACTCCTGGATCAATGCCGGCGGATCGCTTCCGGCCGGCTTGAGCCTCTCCCAACTTGGCGTGATCTCCGGCACGCCCACCACGCCTGGGGCCAGTACGTTCTTCGCTCGTGTGGTGGATGCGACCGCCACGCCGGCGACGCTTCCGTTGAGCATCTCGATTCTCCCGGCGCTGCAAATCACCACGCCCAGTGCGCTGCCCGCGGCGACGCCGGGGCTAGCCTACAGTCAGATTCTGTCGGTGTCCGGCGGCTCATCTCCCTACAACTGGAGCTTGGCCGGCGGTTCGATGCCGACGGGACTGACTCTGTCGACCACCGGCCTTCTCTCGGGTACGCCCACCACGGCCGGTACCTTCAACTTTGTGACTCGTGTCACGGATGCGGCGTCGGGCTTCTCCCTGCAGTCGTTCAACCTGTCGGTCGGGTCAACGCTGGCCATTACGACCTCGTCGCCCCTGCCGAATGCCCCGCTGAACACGGCCTACTCCCAGACTCTGACCGTCACCGGTGGCACGGCTCCCTTTACGTTCGGCGTGGTGAGCGGATCGCTGCCGACGGGTCTGTCACTCTCCACGACTGGTGTCGTTTCAGGGACTCCGACCGTAGCAGGCACTTCGACCTTCACCGTCCTCGTCATGGATGGCGGGGGTCTCACCGCCACGAAAGAGCTGACAATCACCACTGGCACAGCGGGCTTCAATATCGATTCGCCGTCGATCCTGCCCGGCGGCACCCAGGGCGTCGCCTACTCGCAGGCTCTGGCGGCCAGCGGGGGCACGGCGCCTTATAGTTGGCTCGTGACTGACGGTGTTTTGCCTCCAGGACTGACGCTGTCGACTGCCGGCGCCGTCACGGGCACACCGACCACGGTGGGCACCTACACCTTCTCCGTCAGAGCCACGGATGCATCCAGCACTACCACCACAAAGTCGATGAGTATCACCGTGGCGCTGAGCGGGTCCGGGCTGACCATTACGACCTCTTCCCCTCTGCCGGTTGCGCCGCTCAACCAGCCGTACTCCGTCACGATGGCCGGTTCCGGCGGAACGTCTCCCTACATCTGGACATTCTCGGGCGGCTCAATCCCCCCGGGGCTCCTTCTGAATACCAACGGCATGATCAGCGGAACACCTACCATGGCCGGCACGTATTCGTTCAGCATTCTTCTGACCGACCATGCCGGGGCGTCCGTGCAGGGCGTCTTTTCTCTGACCGTGGGCTCCGGACTGACGATTACTTCGTCGTCGACGCTGCCTTCCGGCAATGTGGGCAGCGCGTACTCGCAGACGCTGGGCGCATCAGGCGGAACGCCTCCCTACATCTTCTCCCTGCAAGCCGGCACGCTCCCCAGCGGCTTGCAGCTCAACACCGGCGGACTGCTGGCCGGCATCCCCTTGACCGTCGGCACTTCGACGTTCACGGTTCGCGTCCAGGATTCGACGGGGGCGTCGGTGACCGGCAGTTTCACAGTTGCCATTGGCGCCGTGGTTTCCGGGCTGACCATCAGTCCGTCCTCGTTACCGGGCGGATCGCTGGGTGTGTTCTATTCCCAGACGCTGACGGCTTCGGGCGGTACGGCACCTTACATCTTCTCCCTGTTTTCGGGCACGCTGCCTTCGGGGATCAATATAGCCTCGGGCGGGAATCTGAGCGGAACGCCCATTTCCAGCGGGTCATTCGTGTTTACCATCCGGGTGGTTGATAGCGTGGGGACGGCGGCATTGCAGTTGTATACGATCTCGATCGGGTCCACGATCCAGATCAACACGCCCTCTCCACTGCCCACGGGTTCGGTGAACGTCTTCTACTCGCAGACCCTGTCGGGAGGGGGCGGCACAGCACCCTACAGTTGGTCGATTTCCTCGGGCAGCCTGCCGACGGGCATGGTCTTCTCCACGGTTGGCACCATCAGCGGCACTCCGACATCGGGCGGCACCTATGTCTTTGTCGTCCGGCTGGCAGACGCGACCGGTGCAAGCACTACACAGTCGTACACGCTTACGATCAATGGCGGCGTCACCATCACGACGCCCTCGCCGTTGCCGGATGGCAGTGTCGGATCGAGTTACTTCCTGACATTCGGAGCCAACGGCGGGACGGGTCCATACAACTGGAGCGTTGTGTCCGGAGCGATGCCTCCTGGCCTGTCCCTTGCCACCAGCGGTGCTCTCACCGGCGTCCCGTCGACGCAGGGCCAGTATCAGTTCGTGGTGAAGATTCTCGACGGTGCCGGGCTTTCCTCCTCGGCGCCGTTCACGCTGACGATCAACTCCGGGACCGTGCTACCGCGCGCGGGCATCATCGCCCAACTCGCTACTGGGGCCGATTGGAAGACAACCATCGTGCTGCTGAATCCCGGCTCCTCACCCGCCCAGGTGCGGGTGAACCTCATGGCGGAGGACGGCACGCCACTGATCCTGCCGCTGACGGTGACACAGTCCGGCTCGTCGATCACAACGACCGCGGCGGTGGTGGATCGCACCATCCCCGCCAACGGCTTGCTCCAGATCGAATCGGAGGCGGCGATCTCCACCACGACCGTGGGCTGGGCGGATGTACGCAGCGCCGCCACGCTCTCCGGATATGCCATCTTCCGCCAGCGTGGAGGAGATGGCCGCGATTCCGAAGGGACGTCTCCGCTCGAAACGAAATACCCCACAAATGTTCTAATTCCCTATGACCACACTTCCAGTTTCTCCACTGGAGTAGCGCTGGTGAACCTCGATACCGCGGGCACATTGACTGCGATTCTGCGGGATGACAGCGGTAACGAAATCACGCGCGACGTCGTTTCCATGGGCGCGAACGGACACATATCCTTCTCGCTGCCCGTGCGCTTCCCCATTCTGAACGGCCGGCGCGGGACCGTTGAGTTCGTCAATAACCAGAACACGGGAACGGTTTCGCTGGGCCTCCGCTTCAGTCCGACGCTCAGCTTCACATCGGTTCCGGTCACCCCCCGCTAACCCAACTGATTCCGGTGATTTCCGGCGGCCCGGCTGTATCCCAATGGATGCGGCCGGGCCGATTGCATTGCAGTTGAAAAGGTTGACAGCCTTCGACCTCGGTGCCTGGCCGGGGCCCTTGTTGTGGCTGGATCCGACCAATATTGCGGATATTTCCAAATTACTCAGATGCACCCTGGGATCATCAGGCAGAGGCCGACTGCCGATGCGATTGCGAACATATTTGTCCTTGTCCAGTGAGCGCACATTGCTGCGATCGTAAAATCTTGATCAAGAAATATAAATGAGATAACCGCCAGGAGAGCCGCCGTGCGCGCGAACATCGCATCGGCAAATGAATCTGAATGCGGTCGTCTGAAAATGGTCCGCGAGGCCCGGGTCCGAAGAGATCCAGCCCGGGCCAGCCACTATTCCAGCCTCAACGAGACACGCCGCGACGCAGTGGGCGTTGCTCTGCGTGCCGTAGGTACGGCGATTCGAAGGACAAACGGACCAGGGGGAAGGGTCATCAATTCGAGGAGCGAAAGATATCGAAAGATAGTAAAATGAACGGCCGGTTGGGTCAGTGGGTGGACATATTCACCCAAACTAGTACAGTATTTTGCGGGCGCGTTGTGGGTTCCGTGGGGAGGGAGTCACACCTGAGATCTTCGCGGAGCTTGCCAGGACAAAAAAATCCCGCCATGCGCAGGGCTGCACATGGCGGGACTTTGTATATCTTAGATCCCTAATTATGCCTTTGGTTTCTGCGGACAAGTTCTGGCGTTGTGTCCGGTCTTTCCGCAGATCTTACACGTGCGCTGCTTCTTCTCTCCGGACCTTGCGGCCCTTGAGGAGGTTCTGCCCCCTGCCTCTACGAGCTCGAAGGTGAAGCCGAGCTCTTTGAGAGTCTCAATTTGTCCGTGGATGGAGGCGATGGCCTCGTCCCGGGCTTCGTTCATGAGAGATTGATACTTGGCCTTGAAGTCTAGGGCCTTCTCAATTTTGGTAGGTTTTGGATCCGCCATTGCAATACTTCATATCATAGAAGCAAACATCAGGTCAAGGCTGGCTGCCGACCGGACGAATAACGGAAGCGCCGCAGTGGAGATTAGTGAAGAGGACTGTTATGGCGCGGAGCGCAGCACCCCGCGCCCCTCCGCGACAATTAGCATAGCGGCCGGAAGGCGTGCGGATTATTGTCCACCGGCCCGCTCGGCTATCACTTCCGAAACGTTGTAGCCCTCAATCAGGATGCGCGGGGCCTCGCCGCGGGTGTCGGCATCGCGCACTTCGGTGACGATGGTTTGAGACTCGCCCGGCATCAGGGCAATGTAATTGTCGTCATACACAACGGGCAGGATGCGGTCACCGCTGGTGGACCGCACCGCCTTCGCCCGCACCATCAGCGCGGGGGCCGTCGAGATGTTATGCACCTGAGTGGACATATGCCATACATCTCCTTCGCGCCGCACGCTGGTAGATGAGGCCAGCCGCACTTTCGGCAGTTCTCGCAAGGCCTTAAAATCCGCGTCCTGAAGCCCGCGCCAGTAGACGTTCCGAGAGACCAGGCGGCTGTCTTTTGACAGTTCGAGGCGCAGGAAGTGCACTGTGGAGAGATCGGCCGGATACTCCATCTTTGCTACCATCACGGTGCTGTCTTCGCTGGAGTCCACGGCCACTGTCTTCGTCCATTTCGAGGTGCCATCCAGGTTGAAGATCTGTAGCCGCGCTGACAATCCCTGCTGGCTGCCGGCGCTGTAGTTCACAACTTCGACCATGTCGGTGGCCGGGTTCCACTGGATGTGGAGCGGCTCCGATGCCTTCTTGCTTCCGAAATAGGCGGCACCGGGTTCCAGATAATAGTCGTATGTTTGCCATACAAATGATGGCCACGTTGGATGGCTCATCCAGATCAAAAGGCCCATGCGGTATTTGCTCTGGGCCTCAAACATCGCACGATGTCCTTCGTAGTTGACGAATTGGGCGAGTTCGATCCATTCCGCAATGTTCTTCGCGCCGCCATAGCTGTTCTCGATGCGGCCCAGGAAGGACGCGCCGCCCTGCGCGCCGGTAAGGCAGAAGTCGTGGAGACCCCACATGCGGCCCTGCGGCCACATGCCGGATTCCGGCATCATCTGGCGCAGGCTGTCCATGCCCACGATATTGGGCATACCCATTTCGCTGTGGAACTTGGGCGTTGCGCGCTCAGTGAAGTAGGACTTTAGCGGCATCGCCTGGTAAGGGCCGTGGCCGCTGACGACATCGTCGGCCGAGCTGGAGATGTAGTGAATGCCAGGGTGCAGGGTGTCGAGGGCCGCGCGGATGCCGTCGTCGATTGGTTTGGGCGGGAAGCCCTCGTTGCGCCCGCAGTACAACCCCACGGAGGCGTGATTTCGAATCCGCAGGACCGTATCCTTCACATTCGAAAGGAACATCGAGTTGTTGTCGGGATCCGGGCCGTCCCACGGATTGGCCAGCCAGAAGTCCTGCCAGACCACGATGCCGTGGCGGTCGCACGCCTCGTAGAACTCGTCTTCTCCAATCTGGCCCACCCAGTTGCGGATCATGGTGAAGTTCATTTCGCGGTGATAGCGGACGGCGGCGTCGTACTCCCGCCCGCGATAGCGCAACATCGACTCGCCGAAGCCCCAGTTGCCGCCGCGTGGGATGAAGCGCCGGCCGTTGATCCACATGCGTAGCGCGCCGCCGTCCTCACTGTAGGTGAATTGGCGGACGCCGGCCTGGAACGACTTCTCGTCCGAAAGTGCTCCGCCGGCGGTCTCAAACCGTAGGGCCACGGGGTAGAGGTCCGGCTGGCCATAGCCGGTGGGCCACCACAGCTTCGGGTTCTGGAGGCGCAGGACAGGGTGGGTGGAGGGATCCATCTTTACCCGTTGTTCGCCTCCGGCAGGGACGGTCACCTTCACGTTGACCGGCACCTCTCCGAAGTGGCCGCTGAGGACTCCGCTCACAGCCGCGGCGGAGTGATTGTGCAAAGTCACCTCCATGGCAACGTCGGCCCGGCTGGTGTCCGGCAGCGGCAGGGTTGTTGTCACGAACGGGTTTTCGAGGGTGACCGCGCCGCTGGTAGTCAGATAGACGTTGTTCCAGATGCCGGTATCCCTTCCGCGGATGGTGGGGATCCAGTCCCAGCCGATGGCGGCATGATAGGTCGGGTTGTCGGCACCTGGGACGCCGCCGTTCTTGTCGGGGCTCTCGTAGGTCTTCTCCTTGATGCTGCCGGGGTGGGCCAGTTTCTCGATGCGAATGGCGACGGCATTTCGCGCTCCGCGCCGCACGAGCTCCGAGATGTCGAAACGGCCCCGCAGGAACCCGCCTTCCACTCGCCCGAGACGAGTGCCGTTGAGGTAGACCTCGGCCTTCCAGTTGATGCCGTCGAGATTCAGCCAGACGTTGCGGCCGGCCGGTGTGGCCGGTGCGACGAACTCGTTGCGGTACCAGAAATCGGCGTGAAAGAACGAGTCGGAGATCATCAGTTGGTTGTCGCCGAAGTTGGGGTCGGGCAGGGCGCCGGCGTTGTAGTAGCTGGTGAGGACGGTGCCGGGGACCGTGGCGACGACCCAATCGGCGTCGCGGTATCCGGGCTGCGAGAGTACGGGGCCGTTGCCCTGGACCAGGGAATCGCGTTGCACGCGCCAGGCGCCGCCGGTCAGATCGAGGCGCCCATCGGCCCGCGCGGCGGGAGCCGGCTTGGGTTGAGGTGCCAGTCCGCCGGTGCCGAAGACCTCGAACTCGCTCAGGAGGTACCCCTCTGCCGTGGCCGGTTTGGTGAGCCGCAGCCGCACGTAGCGCGCCTGGACGGGCTGGGGGAGACGGATGGTATCAGCTGAGCCGCCAGTGGCGGGCAAGGGCTGCACAGCCTGCCAGTTGTCCCCGTCCTGCGAGATTTCCAACGAACCTTCGGCGGCACGTCGAATCCACGTGAGCACGACGCGCTCGATCTTCGATTCGACACCCAGGTCGACCGACACCCACTCCGGGCCCGCGCCCGCCGGTTTCCAGGCGCTGGTGAAGTTCCAGGGGCCACCCAGGTGGACCTGCGTGTTGTTCCGAAAGAACGTCACCTCGTTCGCCTGCCACGCGGTGGCGCGCGCGTTCCGGAACTGAATTCGATAGAACCTGGAACGGGCCGGTTGCTCGAACTTCACGGAGCGCAGAATTTCCCCAGTGGGCCGGGCCATGTGGCTGGTCTGGCCAAGATTCTTCCAGGTTTGCCCGTCGTTGGAGCCGCTTACGGTGCAGTTCCAGTTCTCGGGTTCGCCTTGGGCCACCAGCCTGGCGTCGATTTCGATGCGGTCCACTTCGGGCACATTGTCGCCGCCGATCTCAAATTGAACCCAGGCCTGCTTGCCGCGCAGCACCACACCGCTGACCCAATTGCCGTCCAGCAGCCACTCGCGCTCGTTCTTCTTCAGCAAGCCCTGCTGGCTGGTGGAAACCGCTACCCACCGCGGAGCGCGCGTGTCCTTGATGCCGTCAGTGACGAGTTGCGCGGTCAAGTTGTAGTCATAGCTGCTGGAATGGTACGCCGGGCGGCGCAGCGCCAGGTTGTGGGTGGGAGCGGGGTCTGGCCGGAGGACCGGTCCGAAGTGCTGTTTGGGGTCGCCTGGATAGATGCCGACGCCTCGGGTGTAGTCCTGCGCCTGGAGTGTCAACCCCAGTGCCAGAACGGCCAGAATCATTGGTTTCATCGATTACCTTTATACCTGATTGTCTGCTACTGGCCGGCAGCGGCACCCCTCGGATGGGTTAACGCCCATTCAGAAGGTGACGCGATCCGACGGGAAAACGTGCAGAGCCTTCACTTTTCCGAAACAAAATGCGTGCAAAAGCGTCTTGATAAGTGAGGGAGCTGAATGGCTTCCCAGGAGGGCGTGATGAGCCTCAAAGACCGTTTGGAACTGGAACGCGAGATTCTCGAGCAATTTGAGCAGAGCCGGACAGGCTCCGCGGAGGAAGACTACGAGGCGCTGGAGCGCGCCATTATTGAACGTGAACTCGCAGAACTCGAGGAACAACTCGAACCCGAAACCGAACATGTTCTTGTCCGGCGCCGGAAGCGCAGCTAAGCGGCCTGTTTTCTAACATTTGTATCCTGACAATAAGCTGGTTTGAAGCGTGGGCACGCGCTGCCCGTGTGTCCAGGTGTTATTCCTGACGCAGGGCTACGCTTGGCTCTACCCGTGTGGCCAGACGGCCCGGTAACAGGCAAGCCAGCAGGCTTGTGAGCACCAGGGTCGCAACCGTGAAAGCCCAGACCGCCGGGTCGTGCAGCGTGACACCGTAGAGGAGTGACTGGAGCAACCGGCCCAAGACAAGGGCACCCAGGGCGAGTCCCGCCGCGATACCGATGAGTGGAGCGGCCAGTCCGTCGGCCAGTACCAGCCGCAAGAGATCGAAGGTCCCCGCGCCCAGTGCCCGGCGCAGGCCCATTTCGGGCACGCGGCTGCGGACGTTGTAGGCGATGACCCCATAGGTTCCGGCCGCCGCCAATACCAGCGCTATCGCTGCGAACAGGCCCAGCAGCACCAATTGGAAGCGGGGGTGTGCCAGTTCGCTGTCCACGACCTCTTGCATAGCCAGTGGCCGCCCCAGCACCAGGGTGCTGTCCACTGATTTCAACTCGCGCCGCATTGCTTCGAGGATCTGTGCCATGGGCAGTGGGGAACGGATCACCGTATCCACCGGGTTCAGAGGGAAGCTGGAGAAGGGAATGAACATCTCCGGCTGCGGAGGCTGCCGCAGGTCCAGGTGGTGGACGTCGCGGACAATGCCGGTGATGGTGGTTGTGCGCTTCCCCTGCGGCAACTGGTAGCCGGGGCCTGCGTGGCCGTGCAGGAACTTGCGGACAAAGGCTTCGTTCACTACACACTGATCGCGACCGTTCTGGTCAAAGGCTCCGCCGGAGGCCCAGCGCATGCCCAGTGCTTGAAAGTAGTCGCCGCCGACAGCGCGTCCACCCACCATCTGCTCGTCCGTGCTTCCGGGTACACGGACCAGCAAATCGAGCAGAGTTGTATAGCGCAACGGCATTGAATTGGAGATGCCGGCGGCAGTGACGCCGGGGATTGTCCGCAAACGTTCCAGCCAGGCCCGGCCGAAGCGGGCACGGTCGTCGCGGGTCTTGTACCGGGCCTCGGGCAGATCGATGCTGGCGGTGACGATGTGATCGCGGTCGATACCCAGATCGACGGCTCGCAGGGAGAGAAAGGTGCGCAGCAGAAGGCCGGCGGAGATGAGCACCACGGTGGTGAGGCCCAACTGCAGAGCCACCACGGCGCCAGACCAGCGCCGGCTGCCGCGGCTCATCCAGGCGTTGCCCACGCGCAGCGACTCCTCGCCCGCTTCGCCGGCCGCGCGCCAGGCGGGGAGCACACCGAAGAGCAGCCCGGCCGTCACTGTGACGGTCAGCGCAAAGAGGTACACCATCCAGTCCGGCGCGCCACCCGCCGCGCGTGGGATGGTGTCGGGATACAGGCGAAGGATGCCCACGTAGAGCACCCGCGCCACCAGCAGTCCGCAGGCTCCGCCAAATAGGGAGAGTGCCATTGCCTCGGTGATCAACTGGCGCACCACGCGGCCGCGGCCGGCGCCCAGAGCGGCGCGCACGGCCAGTTCGCGGCGCCGCATCACGACCTGGGCCAGCATCAGGTTGGCCAGATTCGCGCAGGCGATGAGCAGAACGCAGCCTGTGGCGGCGATCAACGCAAATAGGGCGGGCCGCAGCTTGTAGCCTACCTCGTTTTCCAGTGGAGACAGCCAGATGCGGCGGTGGTCCTTATCGGAGGCCAGACGAGTGAGCTCCTGTTCCGCCTGCTGCAATGTGACGCCCGGCTTCAGGCGACCGATGAGAAAGTTCGCCATCAGCGGGACCCTCATGCCGCCTACCCGGGCCCGCGAGATGGGTAGATAGAGATCGGGCTCAGACCTGGCTCCGGTCATCGGCGCCGCAGCGCCGCGCCCCACCTGTACCAGCGGTGTGCCCTGGAATGAATCGGGTACAATGCCCACCACTCGGCACGGCCCGCCATCCACAATGATCTCGGAGTCCAGCACCGACGTGCGGCCGCCGAAGCGCTGCCGCCAGTAGCTTTCGCGCAGCAGCACCACGTGATCGGCCCCTGGCTGCGTCTCCTCACGGCGGAAGGCCCGGCCGGCCAGCAGCGGCGTTCCCAGGGTTTCGAAGAAATCGTGAGAGATCACCCCTCCGAACACCTGCTGCGGCTCGCCTCCGCTGATGACGGTGACACTCCATGCGCGGTAGGTGGCGAATGAGGAGAACGCCGCGCTGGCTTCGCGCCACTTCGCGATCATGGTGTTGTAAGGAGGGTGGCGCGGATCTTTGTCCTCCACCCAGACCTGAGCCAGACGCTCCGGTTGCGTGTAGGGCAGTGGCTTCAGCATGACGTTCCAGATCACCCGGAAGACGGCGACGTTCATGCCGGCGCCCAGCGCGATGGTCGCAATGGCGGTACAGGCGACCAGTGGCCGCTTGCGCCAGATGCGCAGAGCGAGGCGCAGATCCTGCAGGACCGTCTCCAGCCAGCGCGCCAGTTTGGCGTCGCGGCTCTCCTCGACGATGCGCGCGGTGTTGCCCAGGCGCCGTTGCGCTTCGTCCGGAGTGAGCCCGAGATCGGCGGCGCGCTGTTCGGCGTGGAATCGGAGCTCCTCATCCAACTCGCTGTCGAGTTCGTCCTTACGAAATACGTTGCGCAGGCGTGTGATCCAGGACACGTTGGAGCCTCTTTCAAGCCAGACGGAGAATGCGATCGACCGCCGCGGTGGCGGTGCGCCAGCGCTGCTCTTCCTCGTGGAGTTGCTTGCGGCCCGCGGCGGTGATTTCGTAGATGCGGGCGCGGCGCTTGTTGCCGGTGACGACCCACTCCGCCTGGATCCAGCCGGCCTCCTCCAGGCGATGCAGAGCTGGATAGAGTGACCCTTCCTCCACGCTGAGCGCCTCTTCCGAGAGGTGCTCGATCTTGAGCGTGATGGCGTAGCCGTGCTGCGGGCCGGTCTGCGCGAGGATCTTCAGGACGAGGAGCGGCAGGGAACCTTGTGGGAATGTGGCCTTGGCCATACTAAGTTTGCTTACCTATGCAACTGAGTATGAAGTGACCGGAGATTGGAGTCAAGTGGCGTTGCGCTGTGGATCGAGCCACGCCGGCCGCTAGACTGGAAACATGATTCGAACGGCAACTGGGTATTGCCTGCTGGCCCTCACCGCACTTCCGCTGACGGTGCAAGCGGCTCCGGCACCTCTCGGCTTGGGCCAGGTTGTCATATTGGTGGGACCGCCGGGCAGCGGGAAGAGCGTGCAGGCCAGGATCCTCGGCCGCAAGTACAAGGTGCCGGTGATCTCGGTGGCGGAGCTGGCACGGACTGCCATGGGCAAACATCAGGCCTCCCCAGGCGGTTCTGGCGGTGTGCCGAACTCCGGCGAGCTGTTGAGCGATGAAGCGGCCATCGAGCTGATCAGCGCGCGCGCCGGGCAGGCCGACACGGGCAAGGGGTTCATCCTGGATGGCTATCCGAACTCCGAGGCGCAGGCGAAGTTTCTCGACTCGCTTGTTGCTCAGCGTGGGCTGCAGCCACCTAAGGTTGTCGTGCTCGACGCGCCGGATAGCGTGGTGCGCGAGCGCATGCTGAAGCGGAGGAGCGTCGACGATTCTCCAGCCAATATCGACAGGCGTCTACAGGACTATCACCGGGAGGAAGGCTTCCTGAATGCGTGGTACAAGCCCGCCAATACGGTGAGAGTCGATGGCACGCGAGAGCCGGCCGAGGTTTTTCGCCAGATCGAAGAGGGGTTGGTTCGGGTTTTCGACCGGAAGGGCTTCCAGGAACGCGGCGTGCCGAAGCCGTGACGTCGTGTCGCCCCGCTCGACAAGAGAAAGGCGGGCGCGGCCCCATGGACGGTAGGATGGATGGGTGACTTCGATTCGAACCCGACGTCTGAATCTCAAGCTGCTGCCGGAAGAGTTCCTCGAAGCCTCGGTGTCCGGACACTGGCGCCGGGCCACGGAGATTTTGGGTGGCACCATTCCCGCTGACTGGTGGATGGAACGCGACCTGGTGGCTCTGCGGTTGACGGATGTGCGGGTGCACGAAGAGTACCGGCCATGGGCGCTGCGAGCGATGATGCACCGCGAAACCAAGGTGATGGTGGGTTTCTGCGGCTTCCATACGGCTCCGAATCCGCCCTATCTGGCGTCGTGGGCCGAGGATGCGGTGGAGTTTGGCTACACCGTCTTCCCGGCCTTCCGCAATAAGGGGTTTGCCACCGAGGCAGCGCAAGGTTTGATGGAGTGGGCGGGGCGCCAGCGCGGCGTCCGGAGGTTCGTTGTCTCCATTTCAGAGGCAAATGCAGCGTCGACAGCCGTGGCGCGCAAGCTTGGATTTCAACACGCCGGCTCCCGGATGGATCCCGTCGATGGCCTGGAAGAGATCTATACGGCCGAAGCGCGCAAGAGGGGGGCTCGCCGCCTGCTCCACTCCGTCATTACCGCGGTGGAGGCCCGGCGATCGCGCCGCGCGGCCGTGGCATCGGACTGACGCGCCTTACTCTTCGACCAGCCGGCGCAGGGCGGCTTCCGGAACGGTCTCCTTGGGATCGAATCCTTCGCTGGTGGTGTATCGCAGCAGCGAGTCGAAGAGCGACATCGCCTCCGGATAGGCCTCATCGAAGTGTTCCTTCAGTTTCAGCGTCGTGACCAGCAGCCGTCCGGCTCCGACCTTTGCTTCCGCCGCGAAGGCCACTCGGGAGAGATTCTTCGCCTTGCTGAGGAACTGTGAAGTTGTGCGAATGCCGCCGACGATGGGCTGCACCTGCGAGGTCCAGCCGTCGATGGGGAGCGGGAACGCCGCGTCGACGAGGTTGTAGAACTGGAGATCGCAGAAGCCTTCGTGCGGGAATCCGGCGAGCGCGGGATGGTCGCTCACCAAAGTTCCGGCCGCGCCCCCGGATGCAGGGAAAAACTCCACGCCGCGGCGGCTCAGTGTCTGCTTCAGCAGCAGCCAGACGCGCCCCCCCGCCTGCAGGTGCGCCATGGCGGCGGCATCCAGTTCCTCGGTCACCAGCAGGCCGTGCGGCGTCAGGCGTGCCAGGTCCGATTGCAGCCAGGGATACTGCCGGTGGAGCGCTGCCGAGCGGATGTTGGAGACCACGGGGAGAGCCGGCGCCGCCAGCTTCCTCGGTCTGGGATAAGCCCAGAATTGCCAGCGGTTCCGATACTCGCCATGGCCGGTATCGAGGGTCAGCACCAGATCCAGTTTGCGGGGCTCGCGTAGCGCGCCGGTATCCAGTTGAATGGCGCCGATTGTCGACACTTTGCCGAGGCCCGCTTCCACGCCGGTCATGACAGCGCCGGAGAGCTGCCTGTCTCCATCGCGCAGGGCCCAGGTGAGGCGGCCATTGTGTACGGCGTCGGCACCGTAGTTGGAAACCTGCACGCCGATCTGCTTCGGCTCGCCTGCCCACAACGACCGGTTGTCGACACCAGCGTCCAGCATCAGCAGCACAGGGGTGTTCAGGGCACGGCCGTCTTCCGGTGTGATGCCCTTCGGCCTCCAGAAGTAGTCGAACCAACCCTCTTCCCAGGAATCGCCCTCACCCGTGCCGCCCGGGTAGTCGACAATCAGCCAATAGTGATAGCCACTCACGGCGCCGTCGCGTCGCACCCTTTCAATCTGGAACTTGCGGCCCAACTGCTGCAGCCGCTGCGAATTGCGGACATAGGTGGGGTAGATGGATTCGAGGTGATTGGCGGCCACCCACTCCTTCTTGGACTGCAGCCATGTCGGCTGCACGACTCCGGTGAAGTCGTCGATCAGGGTTGGATCGGGCAGGGAACAGTAGTACTGGCCGAACTCGTGCCGCACGGTCGGGCGATCGGCCGGAGCGCCGTGATAGAGGCTCACCATGTCGGTGGGCCGCATGTCGAAGCCGTCGTTGGACAGGATTAGCGTAGCGGGCGCGAGCTGCTTGGCCGCCTTGTAGAACTCGCTCACCGACTCGAGGAACGACGCGCGGTCCGGTTCGTTCTCGAGCCACTGCAGGTTGAACTCGTTGCCAAAGCCCAGGCTCAACAGCGAAGGGTGGTTGCGGTGTGCCATCAGCACGCTGGTCAGTTCGCGCTTCAGAAAGTCGCGATGGGCGAAGAAGTACTGCGTATAGGCGGCCGGCAGCTCCGCCATCACCAGCATGCCGACCTCGTCCGCCGCCTCAAAGTACTCGGCCGGCGGCGTCATCGAATGAAAGCGGACCGCGTTGAAGCCGAAGCTCTTCGCGCGTTTCAGACGCTCGACGAAGACAGCGCGCGCGGAGGGCGGGAAGCCTGTGAGGACCTCCACGTTATCGTCGCCGTAGCCGCGCAGGTAGAGCGGCTTTCCATTCAGCAGGAGCGTGTTGCCCTGGGTTGACACCTCCCGGAAACCGAACCGCTGTTCCACCCGGTCGATCTCGCGGCCCTGGTCGAGCAGTTGGATCACGGCCGTTCTCAACTGGGGATCGTCCGGCGACCAAAGCGGCAGGTGCACGGCCGTGATCTCCACTAGCTGCTCCTCCCCGGTGGACGCAACCTGTTTCGTCACGGGCTCTTCGCCCGGCACGGTAACCTTCAGCGTCGCCGGCTTCGACGTGTCGACATGGACGTGGAACGCGATCCGCCGCCGCGCGACGTCCGATGTGATCAGCACCGAGGAAACGCGTGTAGTTGGCTGGGACGCCAGTTCCACCGAGCCGAAGATGCCGCCCCAGTTGCCGATGTAGTTCAGCATGCCCGTCGGCTGCAGTGGCTTCTGTTTGTCCGGCGATGCTTCGATGGCGACAGGCGGATTCTCGATGCGCAGGACGATTGAGTTCTCTCCGCCAGGTTTGACGGCACTGCTGATGTCGAACTCGAACGGGGCGCTGAAACCGTCGTGTCCGCCCAGTTCCACCCCGTTGACGAACAACGTGACACGGCGGTGGGCGCCGCCGAGCCGCAGTACCGTTCTACGGCCGTTCCAGGATGCTGGAATAGTCACGGAACGCTGATACCACGCCGTACCTTCGAAGTTATGCCGTAGTTGTGCCGACGGCTGACCGAATCCCTGAGCCTGCCAGGCGCCAGGGACGGCGATTTTGCCCGTAAACTGCCCGGGCGCGCTGAACCACTTCTGGGCGAGCCCCTCATTGGCCGGATCGAGCCGGAACTGCCAGCTTCCGTTGAGATCCACCCGCTCGCGGGGCCCCTCAGCGGCCCAGGCTGCCACTGTGGACAAACACGCCGCCAGAACGGCCAAGCGAAGACGCTGCATGCCTAGTTATGACGGGTTCCAGGATTCCGGTGCAACCGCAGGACCCGCTTTCCGGCGCGGCCAATCCAATTGGCAGGATTTCACCCGGTTGTGGCCGCAATCTGACTAAAATAGTCTGGTCCCGGTGGGGCGGGAATTCATCTAGAGAGGTAAGGGATACATGTGCGTATGGCTACCAAACGGTTTTTGACCCGGCTTCCGGCCCTGGCTCTCACTTTGCTCGCCGGCGGCGCGATGATGTCCGCCGCGACGGATCCGTTCCCTGATCCGGTCCTGGATGCCAAGCCCGCCACGGGGCGGCAGACGGCCGTGCTCGCCGGCGGATGCTTCTGGTGTACGGAAGCTGTTTTCGAGGTCATCGAGGGTGTCGACAACGTGATCTCCGGTTACTCCGGCGGGTCCAAGGACACGGCCCAATACGACATCGTCTCCACGGGCCGCACGGGTCATGCCGAGTCGATCCTCATCACCTTTGAACCGGCGAAGATCAGCTACGGCCAATTGTTGAAGATCTTTTTCAGCGTTGCGCACGACCCCACATCGCTGAACCGCCAGGGCGCGGACATCGGTACGCAGTATCGCAGCGCGATCTTCTACGCCAACGACGAGCAGAAGCGCGTCGCCGAGGCCTATATCAAGCAACTCAACGACGCGCACGTCCTGCGCAAGCCGATTGTGACCCAGGTGGTGCCGCTGGACAAGTTCTACACGGCCGAGAACTACCACCAGAACTACGCCATGCTGAACCACGACAACCCGTACATTGTGAACGTCTCGGACCCCAAAGTGGAGAAGCTCAAGAAGATGTACCCGGGCTGCGTGCGTAAGCGCAAGTAGCTGGCCTAAAGGCCCGGAGTCCTGCCGGGATGGCGGTAGCGCAGGCCTAAGGCTGTGTACGCCGTTCCAGTTGTCGAAACAGCACCAGCGCGACCACCGCCAGCACGGCCAGCACGAGCCACGACGGGACACCCAGCACTTGCGGCAATGTCACCGGGCCGAGGTCGTACCATTTCATGACCGTCGAGGATAGCAGGCCATAGAACTCGGCGAAGATCGCGGAACCCACGAAGATGCCCAGGATGCCGAACAGCGCGTCGCGATGACCCTCGGCCGCCGCCGCCACGCTGGTTCCGGGGCAGTAGCCCAACAGCACCATGCCGACGCCGAACACCAGACCGCCCAGCGCCACGGCCACCAGTTGCGCGGGCTTCACGTGCAGCGCCGCCAGGCCCAGCGCCTTCAACGCATAGACGCCGACGCCGCCCACCACAATCGCGGTGAGCATCGTCTTCAGTACCGTGAAATCGCGCAGCAGGAACTGGCCGACAATCACCTTGAACTTGGCCACGTGGCCCTTTTGCAGGAAGAATCCGAAGAGGAAACCGGTCAGCAGCCCCAGCAGCAGCTTAGGAAGGGTGTCAGTCAAGAGAGGCGTCCTTTCCATAGATCAGAAATGCGGTCGCCAGTCCCGAGAGGAACAGCGACCCAAAGAACACCCAGCCCGAAACCGCCAGTTGCAGCGATCCGCTGATGCCGTTGCCGCTGGTGCATCCGCTAGCCAGCCGGGCGCCCAATGCCAGAATCACGCCACCCGCAAAGGCTGCCAGGTAGCGCTTCGCTGGCGAGGCACCAAACCGCCTCCTCCACAGCGTTGGCACAGTCTCCACCGCGTTGTCTCCGGAGAGCCGCGCGCTCGCGAAGGCGCCGAGGAAGATACCGGCCACCAGCATCCACTCCCAATCCACGGCCGGTACGAACTTCTGGAAGTAGGCATTGCTTTCGACGTGGGCGGGCACCACGACGTGCTCCGCCATGCCGGCCGTCTTTGCCAAAGCTGTCGAGACGCCCAGCGGCCGGTCGGCTGTGACGAAGGCGAACCACGATAGAACGCCGATCAGGCTCCCCACGACATAAGGGGACCAGCGGCGCCGTGTCAGAAAACTCATCGATACTCTCTCTCTTGGGTGAGATCCGTCAGCAGACAGGGAAACCCTATCTGGATGGGAGATGCAGGCGCTGTCGTTGGGTGACGCGCCGGGTGTCATTTCCCCGGCTTGGGGCGCGCAGAATCTGCGGACCGGTGCTCCATGGTACGCAAATCCTGCACGGCCAGGGGTGTGTCCTCTCGCACGGCCCGGTTTCCTGTCAGTTCGATGGGTGCCGGCTTTGACTGGCGCTCAACGTGCCGGACAAATCGTTCGTCGGAGTCCGTACCAACAAAATGCCGCCGCTCTGTGACGCACCTTGCCTGCGCCTCACCCATGCCAGCGAGTGTAGTGGCGGGCGGTGTCTTATCGACTCCGCCCGCAAAGGGGACGAAGATGCGCGGGAAGCCGTCTTTGCCCGGCTGCACGCGCGCGTCTACCGCCAAGCGAGGATGCTCTGCCGTCACCACTGCGATGCCGAGGATCTGACGCAAACAGCATTGCTGCGGGTCTTCGAAAAGCTGGCTCAGTTGCGCGATGCGCCGCGCCTGCTGAGCTGGACTTGGCGCATCGTTCTGAACGCCCACCGTATGAGCGCGCGGCACGGCAAGTTTGCGCCCTCCTTGACCCTGGAGTTTGACGAGGCGACTGAATCCTCGCACACCGCTCGACGGCCCGGCCCGTTCGAACAACTCACTGCGCGGGAGTTGCAGAGGGCCGTTCGCGATGGCATTCGGACACTGCCTCCGAGTCTGCGAGTGGTCTTCGAGCAGCGTGTGTCGGCAGGACGGACTACACGGGAGACCGCGGCCGACTTGAGGATCTCCACGGAAGCGGTGAGGACCCGGCTGGTGCGCGCCCGCCGTGCGCTTCGTGTTGCGCTCGATGGGGAAGGGCAAGATACGCGGCAACCATTGATTCACGAGGAAACGAACCCGGAGGTGCTCCGATGACAACCAGAGCCGTCGTGTGGGGAGCGCTGGCCGGAGTGCTGGCGTGGGGCGCTGACCCGCCTCGATTCGTCCCGTCCGAGGACTGTGCGCTCTGCCACGCGCGCATTCCCGCGCCTGGTCAGTCCTGGAACTCGGGCCCATGGATTGGCCAGTATCCGCTCTGGTCGGGCAGCATGATGGCGCACTCCAGTGCCGATCCTTACTGGCGCGCCAAGGTGCGTTTCGAAGTGGAGCAGGCGCCCGCCCAACGAAAGGCGATCGAGGATACCTGTCTGCGCTGCCACGCGCCGATGCAGCAATATCCTACCCGCGCCACTGGCCGCGGTCTCAGCGTGTCCGATCTCGCGGAACTGGGCAACGACGGGGTAGGGTGCGCGCTCTGTCATCAGATTCAGCCACAAGGGCTTGGCGTCGAATCGTCGTTCACCGCGAACTTTGAGATCGGCACCGGCAACCTGATGTTCGGGCCGCATCGCGAGCCCTTCACGATGCCCATGCTCCACCACACGGGCTTTGAACCCAGGGAGGCCCGGCACATCCTCGACTCCGCCCTGTGTGGAACCTGCCACACCGTCATTACGCAGCCACTGAAGTCCGGCGCGGGCGCGCCAGCCCGGTTCGTCGAGCAGGCACCCTTTCTGGAATGGCTGGCGAGCGGCTATCCCCAAGCCGGAAAGAGTTGCCAAGGCTGCCACATGCCGCCACTCGAATCGGCACAGTACATTGCTCACCGTCCGCCGGGTGGAGCCTTCCCACCGACCGATCCACGAACGCCCTTTGGGCGCCACGAGTTCATCGGCGGCAACGCCGTGATTCCGCGGTTGCTGGCCCGGCTCGATCCGGCCCAGGCCGCCGTTCTTGAGACGACAACGCAGCGTGCGGAGAGCCAATTGGAGCGATCGTTGAAACTGCAGGTCTCCACGCGCCGGCAGCCGGGTGCGTTGCTGGTGGATGTCGCCATCAACAACCTGGCCGGCCACAAGCTACCCACGGGTTTCCCCAGCCGCCGGCTGTGGCTTCGCGTGGCACTTCTGGATGAACGGCAATCGACGATCTGGGAATCCGGTGACTGGCAGCCCGAATCCGGACGCCTCCGCATTGGCGAAGGGCTGCAGCCGCATCACCTACTGATCGAGAAACCGGAGCAGGTTCAGATCTTCGAGGTGGAAGCGGTGGACGCACGCGGTCGTCTGACGCATTCGCTTCTGGGCTCTGCCCGCCAGAAGAAGGACAGCCGGATCCTGCCCATGGGGTTCGACCGGAGCCGCCTCACGGAGAAGGGACTGGGGGCGCTGAACATCGACCCCGTGGGCGTGAAGCCAGGCGACGACTTCCGCTCCGGCTTCGCCCTTACGCACTACAATCTCCCGCTGGTCCAGGCAGGGAAGGGCTGCCGGCTTGTGGTGGAAGCCCTCTACCAGACGGTTAAGCCCGAGCACCGCCCGGCGGACTTCGCGCTGTCGCCGGACCTGGCTCGTCCCGTGGTGATAGCGCGCGTCGAGCAGATGCTCTGAGCCCCGCAATTGCTGCACGCGGTTGCCCGCGCGGCTGCACCCCTTGCGGTCCGAAACCTCACCTCTAGACACTAAATCGTTGGAAACAAATTGCGTCGAACCTGGCCGCCGGGATGCCTTTCCGTCAGTACAGCCGAGAGGAGGCTGAATATGAAGAAGACGACGATATTGATGACAGTGGTGGCCGCGATGCTGGCTTGGACCAGTGCCTCCGGGCAGTTTGTCGCTGGGCGTGGTGGAACTGCCGGCAACGGTGGATACGGTCCGGGCAACGGCACCGGCTACCAGGGCAATGGGCCGAAAGACGGCACCGGCCATGGCGCGAAATCGGGCCGGCAGAGCGGCTCCGGCCAATGCGATGGCACCGGGCCCAGGGGGTCGCAGCGCGGTGGGCAGCGTGGAGGGCAAAGCCGGGGCGGCCGGCGTTAGTGGGCAAAGAGTCATCAGGCCGGCGCGGGGCCAAGGGCTCCAGTCGGCCTGACGACAATCGTCGTGCAGTCGAAGCCCCCGCTACTGCGCCCCTTCCACCATCACGCGCGAGACCAGCGTGTAGAGCCGCGTCCAGTCATCCTGCGCCTCTTCAGTAAACGCATCGCCGAGTTCCTGCTCCAACGTCCAGAGGAGCGCCGCTCCCACTGCCGCATAGTGATCCGGCTCGGCGCCATAGGCCTTGTGCCGTTGGCCCATCGAGCGCAGCACAGGCAGCAACTCCCCCACTCGATCCAGGCTCGCCACAAGCACGCCCAGTGTCTGGAACAGCTTGCCCGCTTGCGGTTTCAGGTCGGCCGGAAACATGGGCCGCACCTGCGGCGCCGTTTCAAATAAACGCTGGTAGAACTTCAATCCAGCCTCTTCCGGCGTTAGCTTCACCTTTGCGAATGTGGTTCGGATGACTTCAATGTCGCGGGGCTCAGGCCAGATCCCGGGCACTTCGGGGACGGTCGTACTCATTCTTGGATATACTCCTGTCGGACTTGGTGTGCGAAACTTCCCAGGCAGGTCAGTGTAGCATTCAGGCCGGGCCGGAGAAAGAAACGGCTGCCCGTAGCGTGAGCGGCGTAGGAAACTGGACCCATGGCGAATCCGGATTGGGCCCGGCTGCTGGATGAATGGGACTTCTCCTCCGCGCACGCGGCCTGGCAGCAGGAGTTCGGGGCTTCCGGCGACTCGCTGGAAGGGTCCTGGATCCTGGCCGAGATCGAGGAGCGTTGGGGCGACTCTCTCTTCTTCGGCGGTCAGAAAGGCGCCGCTGCCCACTTCCACGCCGCACTGCGCGCGTTGGTTCCCCAGAGTGTTCAGTTCACCAGCCTCGATGAGAGCACGCGTCGCATGGAGGCGCACGCGCGCGTCATGAACAAGATCTATGCCATCGATGGCGCGGGGCTCGCGCGCACCAGCCACGATGGCCGGCCGCATCCCAACACCCGGTTGGCGCCACCGCCAGAACCAGCCGCTACTTTGCCGGACCGGGCAGACGCCGACGGGATCACAATCCGCCCCGCCCGGAAGCGGCAGGAGAAAGCCATATTGCAGCTTTTTGGCGATGGGGGCCACTGGCAGGACCACGACCTCGGGCAGATGTGGCGCAATGCCGGGGAGGCCCTGACACCTGCGTTTCCTGAAGCGGCCCGCCGTGCCTACGCATGGAGCCTGCTGTTTTTCGATCTGTACAGCAAAGCCTGGAGCGCCAATCTGCCAGCGTCCCGCTGGGACTCCGATGGCAGCCAGGAGATGGCGGAAGTGCAGGAGTCCATCGATGCGCTCGGGCCCCTCAACGCGGACGTCGACTGCCCCGTGTGGATCGATTCTCTGGTGGACGGTGCGTGGCGCAAGGCGCTGGCCGCTCTCGCAGGCGAGCGCCCGCCACTCGAACTCCAACCGCTGGCTGTCCTGTTAGCCAGAATCTGCCGGGCTGCCGGCGATGAGGAATCGGCACGCTTTCTCACGCCGAAGCCCGCGGCTGGGTCTCAATAGCCGTCGCCCGGTTAACTCACTTTGCTCAAGGCCACCGCCAGCGGTTCGCCGCCCAGCGTCAACGCAGCCGCATCGGGTAGCTCCGTCTCCAGCCGGATGCTCTCTGCCAGCAGTTCCCCTTTGAGGTATTCGACGTGCGTTTCCACAGCGTCGGCGATGCGCGCCGAGGCCTGATAGCGCACCGCGATCCGGTCGGAGATCTGCAGATTCAGGGCCTTCCGTTGATCCTGCACCAGACGGTTGAAGTCGCGTGCAATGCCTTCCTGCAGCAGTTCCGGCGTGAGAGTTGTGTCCAGTGCCAGGAACGTCCCGCCCTCCTCGGTACATTGCAGCGTCGCCGGGCCTTCCCAGAACACGAAGTACTCGTCCTGCGCCACTTCGACGACTTCGTCCCCAATGTGCACGGGGAACGTTGTGTTGGCACGGACTTCGCGGAGTGTTGCGGACTCAAACGCCGCGCTGATCGCCTTCAGGTGCTTACCGGCGCGCGGTCCGAGCTTCTTGAGGTCGGGCTTTAGCCGAGCCTTCACCAGCGTGCCCTCGTCTTCGATCAAGGCCAGCCGCTGGATGTTGCCCTCCTCCAGGATCTGCGCGGCGTACTTCTCGTTCTCCAGGACCTTCCGTTCCTGCTCATCCTTCGGCCGGACGGTGAGAACGCTCAGTGGCTGCCGCACTTTCACCTTGCTCTGTGTCCGCAGATGCAGCGCCAGGTTCTTGATGCGGATCACGGCCGCGATCGAAGTTTCCAGGTCCGCGTCCATCAGGCTTTCGTCGGCCACCGGATAGGCCGTCAGATGCACGGACTCCGGAGCGGCAGGATCCACGGCCCGCACCAGGTTCTGGTACACGTGCTCCGTCAGGAACGGCAGCACCGGCGCCATCAGCCGGATCACCGTCGTCAGGACCGTATACAGCGTCTGGTAGGCATCGTTGTCGCTCTGCCAGAACCGCCGCCGCGAGCGCCGCAGATACCAATTCGAGAAGTCCTCGTCAAACTCCTGGAACCGCTCGATCAGCTTGTAGTGCTCGAAGCTCTGGAACGAGCCGTGGGCGTCAGCGACCAGGCGTTGTAGCCGGCTCAGCACCCAGCGGTCCAGTTCGTTCGTGCTCGGTTTCGCATCGGGGGAGGGCTTCCACCCGTCGGCCGACGCATACATCACGAAGAAGCTGTAGCAGTTCCAGAAGGTCAGCAGTTTGCGGCGCGCCTCGCCGTCGATGGTCTGGCCGGCCGTGGGCTTCAGATCGGGGAAGTTCAGATGCTGCGAGGTCTTTTGCTCGGCATAGATGTAGCGCATCACTTCGGCGCCCAGCACCTCCGCCGCTTCGTCGAACGCAATGGAGTTGCCCTTCGATTTGTGCATCTCCTCGCCGCGCGCGTCGCGCACCAGGCCGTGACCCAGCAGCGCCTTGAACGGAGCCTTGTTCACCAGCATGGCCGACATCGCCAGCATCGAATAGAACCAGTTGCGGAACTGGCCCGGGAACGACTCCAGCACCAGATCGGCCGGGAACCACTTCGCCCAATAGTCGTTATCGGTCGTATAGCGCATCGTCGAGAACGGCACGATGCCCGCGTCCAGCCATGGGTTGCCCACATCTTCCACGCGCGTCGCGGTGCCACCGCAGTGCTCGCACCGCAGCTTCACCTTGTCGATGAACGGACGATGTGGTGTGTGGCCTTCAAACTCGTCCCAACCTTCGATCGCCTTTGACTTCAGCTCGTCGTAGCCCCCGATCACCTGGAACTCATGACAGGCCCCACACACCCAAATCGGTAGTGCGAGACCCCAGAAGCGCTTCTTCGAGATCATCCAGTCGCCCATGTTCTTGAGCCAGTCCTGCTCACGGGCTTCGCCGTCCGACGGGATCCACTTGATGGTCGGAACGGAGTTCTGAATGCGGTCGCGCCAGTCCATGCGGATGAACCATTCATCCACGGGGCGGAAGATCAGCTCTTCCTTGCAGCGCCAGCAGTGAGGATAGACGTGCGGATACTTTTCCTTCGAGACCAGCAGGCCCCTCTCGCGCAGTTCGGCCACGATGTCGTCGGCGATCTCGCTGGCGTGCCGTCCAGTGTAGGCGCCAAAACCATCCAGGAAGCGGGCGTTCTCGCCCAGCGGCGCGATCACCGCCAGATCTTCCGTCTTGCCCAGTTCCTGATCCTCGGCGCCGCAGCCCGGCGCGATGTGGACGATCCCCGTACCTTCGGCATCGCTGACGTCCGTCCACGGCACCACACGATGCGCGTGCCGCGCCTGGTTCTGCGCCGGCAGTTCGTCGAACGGGCCCGTGTACCGCAGTCCCACCAGTTCGGCGCCCGGCACTTCACCCAGTACGTCGATCGTCCCGCTGCCCTTCAGAATCGTGCGGATCGACGGCAGTTTGTGGGTTTCGTGCTTGCCCTCCACTTGCAGGTCCTGCACGCGATCGCGCTCGAAGTTGCCCTTGCCGATGTAGTAGGTCCACTCGCCGTGGCGCACCTTCAGATACGTCATCTCGGGATTCACGGCTGCGGCCACATTCGAGGTCAGCGTCCAAGGCGTGGTCGTCCACACCAGCAGCGCCGTCTTTCCCTCGCCCAGAATGGGGAACCGCACGAACACGGACGTGTGCTGTGTGATTTTGCGGCCTTCGGCCACTTCCATCTGCGACAAGCCAGTTCCGCAACGGCCGCACCACGGCATCACGTCGTGACCGCGGTAGATGAAGCCTTCGGAATGGCACTTCTTCAGGAACGACCAGATCGTGTAGTTGTTCTCGTTGGCGAACGTGAAGTAGCTGCCGCCGTACTCCGCGCTGCCCAGCTTGCCGATGATCTCGCTGGCGCGGGCGGTGACTTCCTTGCCGCTGGGCATGGTGAACGTCACCACGCGGTCGCCATCGGCCAGGGCGTCGCGCAGGCCCAACAGCACTTCCGGCTTGTCCCAGTCGCACCAGTAGCCCAGGCGGATCGACTGCTCAGTCTGCCGGGTGGCAAAGGTCAGCACGCGTTCTTTGCAGGCACGCACGAACTTGTCCATGCCGTAGTCGGCGATATCGCGCTTCGTGCCCAGGCCGAGGCTCTTCTCCACTTCCACTTCCACCCACAGGCCTTGGCAGTCGAAGCCGTTCTGGTAGCGCAGTTCCTTGCCGTTCATGGCGTGGTAGCGCTGGTACATGTCTTTCAACGTGCGGCCCCAGGCGTGGTGCACGCCCATGGGGTTGTTGGCGGTAATCGGCCCGTCCAGAAACGACCACTTCTCCTTGCCGGCGTTCTGAGCGCGCAGCTTGGCGAACGTCTGGTTCTGCTCCCAGAAACGGAGCACATCCCGCTCGAGAGCGGGGAAATCGGGCACCTTGGGTACGGGCTGATACATGATGTTGATGACGGGCCTGAACTTTGGCCCTTCTTCTATTTCAGCACGCCTTGCGAGAATCCGGCCCGGGCAGCCCCAGGGGATACAATAATTGTGGTCGCAAGGAGACCCGCATCATGGACTTCAGTCGCCGTGGATTTCTTGAAATGAATGCTGCTCTGGCCACGTCCATGAGCGCCCAGGTCGCCCCGAACGACCGCGTGCAATTGGCCTGCATCGGCTGCGGCGCCCGCGCGCATGAGCTCATGGCCGGCGCCATGGCTCATCCCCAGTTTGAGATCACCCAGGTGGTGGACGCCTACACCGGTCGCACGGATCGTGCGCTCGATCGCATCAAGGAGACTCGCGGCAACACCGCCAAAATCCGCCGCGACTACCGCGAAGTCATCGCCGACAAGTCGGTGGACGCCATCATCTGCGCCACCCCGGACCACTGGCACAAGCAGATCGTCGTCGAGGCCATGAAGGCGGGCAAGGACGTCTATTGCGAAAAGCCGCTCACCTATAAGTCCGCGGAAGGACTGGAGATCATCGCCACGGCCAAGGAAACCGGCCGGATGCTGCAGGTGGGCTCCCAGGGCATGAGTTCGATGTCCCAGGTTCGCGCCCGGCAGATGATCAAGGAAGGCAAGCTCGGCAAGGTCACGATGATCCGCGCGGCCTACAACCGCAACTCCGCCTCGGGAGCCTGGATCTACCCCATCCCGCCCGATGCCAATCCGCAGACGGTGAACTGGGACATGTTCCTGGGTTCGGCTCCCAAGCATGGCTTCGATCTGGAGCGGTTCTTCCGCTGGCGGTGCTATCGCGACTACTCCGGCGGCATCGCCACTGACCTGTTCGTGCATCTCTGTACGACCATCCACTTCCTGATGGATGCCAAGGTGCCGGCCAAAGTGATGGGCATGGGCGGCTTATACCGTTGGAAGGAATCGCGCGACGTGCCCGATACGCTCAATGCCGTACTCGAGTATCCGGAAGGGTTCACGGTCAACCTCAGTTCGACGTTCAACAACCAATCGAGCTCGGAGGCGAGCTTCATGTTCCTGGGCACCGAGGGGACTCTGTCTGTCGGCTGGGGTGAGCTGAAGTACTGGCCGGAGCACATCGGCGAGGACAACCGCTGGATCGTCGAGTCGTGGCCGAAGAAGCTGGAAGAGGCTTATTACAAAGACCCGAAGGTCCAGAAGGAAGAGATGCCGTCGCTCGCCAAAGCCCATCTGGTGGAAGGCGGCACGGAATGGCGCGAGCAGGGCCAGGACGCCACAATCATCCACTTCTGGCACTTCCTGAACTCGATCAAGACCCGCAAAGGCTACTGGGAAGACGCGGTGGCGGGTCATCACGCGGCGGCCTGCGCCCACATGGTCAACCAGAGCGCCCGCGAAGGCCGCATGGTGCAGTGGGACTTCGCCAAGGACGACGTTAAGGCGTAAGTCCCCAGTTTTCATTGAAGAAGCCGGCCGTCACCACCTTGCCCGGAGTGTGTTCATCCGGCGGCTGGGTGGTGTCGAGGATCGCCCAGTCGGGCAGCTTGGGCACCTGGCGGGCGTTGTTCAGGTTGTCGAACTCGCGGAACGTCACGCCGCTGTTCAGCACCACGTACTTCTTTGGATTCAAGGGATTCGGGAAGATCAGGACGGGCACGTGGGTGGCGGCCGGGTAGCGCTGGCCCTGGAAGACTACGGCCTCAGCGGTCCACAGGACGGGTAGCTTGTCGAGGATGCGGGCGAGGATCCTGTTGCTGTGCGGGTCGCCCCACAACACCAGGTTGCTGGAAGCGATCACGTCGTCGGTCACTGCGGAGTCATCCAGGACTTGGGCGTCGCCTCGGAACTGGCGGCGCCACTCGCGGATGGCCCGCGCGGATTCGCCGTCCGTCCACTGGCCAGTCTTCTCGGAGAAGGGAGTGCCGGTGGGCTTGACGAAGACGAAGGAGTCAAGGAACGCGTCGTCGATGGGGCCCTGAAGTCCATGGACTTTGTGGAGTCCAGGCTCCTCGCCACCGGCCATGGCCCACCGCCCGGCGTTTTTGCGCAGTTTCACCGTCCAACTGCGGTCGGTTTGCGGCGAATTTACCGTCAGTTTTTGGCCGTCCACGGTAACGGTCCGAAAATCGGGCTTCGCGCCGCCCGGTGCGAATTCGAAACTGAGCAAAACAACACCTGTCGTTTTGGCCTCGACACCCGATTCCGTGAGTTGAGCGTCAACCCTCGCTCGCTGCCAGTGTCGTTCGAGTCCCTCCACCACCACCCATTTCATCCGGTTGTACGAAAGAGTCCAGGTGGTGAAGCGGATTCTTGACGGGTAAGGATCCCGGGTCGAGTTGGCGTCCACGATCGCGTTGATCTGCGGTTTCGAATCAGGATGATAGCGGTGGCCGGTGTTGGGACCGTAGACCCGGCTCAACTGCATGCCTTCCAGCTTGAGTTCGCGTTCCATGACGTCCGCCGCCTGTTTCTGCGGATCGATGTCCCCGTTATAGGCGACCACCGGTAAGTTATAGAAATTGGAGGCGTAATCGGTCGCGTTGTACATGTGCCAGAGCGCTTTCTCCCACTCCGGAGTGGCGGTGATTTGCTCCGGCGTCATCTTGAGGAATTCCGAGGTCTCGCTGAACCCGGCACCCGGTGCGGCGGCGGCCCACAATCCGGCGTGGTGGGCGGCGATGTGCCACGCCGCGGCTCCGCCCATGCTGAAGCCTCGAACGATGATCCGGTTGTCGTCGATGGGGTAGTGGCGTTTGACATCGGCCAGAGCTTCGAAGAGATCCACTTCGCCGGCTAACTTGTTGGCATTGCAGTATCTTCCATAGAGAAACAGCACGATCGAATCTGGCGGCGTGAACTCACCGACGCTGTGCTCGCGCTCCCACAGGAAATTCACTTCACTCAGAACTTCACTCCGGCCATGGAACCAGGCATCGAGGCGCCAACGGCGGGGTCCGTTTGGCGGGATATACAGGCCATACGGCTGAACACTTCTATCGATCTTCGAGACGTAACCGCGCACAACCAGGCCCGTCGCGGTGGTCCACGGAGCTTCGCCTTTCAGGAGTTGCTCAGCCCGAACCTGGCCTTCGTGCAGCAGTTCCTTGGCCTTGAAGATCTCCTCGGACTTGAAGAACTCGTTGTACTGCAAGGCGTAGCGGGCCGCCTCGTGGTAGATCCGCACATCGGGCAGCAGCGGGTTGCCCTTCAGTTTTTCGATGGAGGCGTGGAGGCGCTGGAGCCCGGCCTCGAGGTCCTTGCGGTCGGCGGCCGGAACCTCGACCCCCGGCGGCGGGACAGGGCGGACGGGTTCGGCTTGGAGCACGGCGGCGAGGATCAGCAGTAGGCGGAACATGAGCGTTCCGCCATCTTAACGCGCGCGTACGAATTGGCGCACGCGGCGGAAGTAGCTCTGTGCCCGGGTGACATCCTTGATGATCTGCGTGCGCAAGGCATCGGCGGATTCGAACTTGCGTTCGGAGCGCAGGCGGAAGAGGAATTCGAGCTTGATGCGCGCAGGCGCCAGATCGACCAGCGGGCCAAACAGGAAAGTCTCAATCGTCAGGTGTTGGCCGTCGAAGGTGGGGCGGTAGCCGATGTTGGTGACGGAGTCCCAGCGGCGGCCGGAGTCCGCATCGGTGGTTCTGGTAATGTAGACGCCGTCGGCGGGCAGGGCGGAGGTCGAGTCTTCCAGTGAACTGGTTTGCAGGTTCAGAGTCGGGACGGTCTGTTTCGATCCACGGCCATCGCCGGGTACGACGGAGCCCGTGATGGAGTAGGGCCGTTCCAGCAGGCGGTTCGCCTTGCGGATGTCGCCCGACGCCAGCAGGCGGCGAATGTCGCTGGACGAGACAGGGATGCCGCGCAGCTTGAGCAACGGGACGATCTCGGTCCGCAGACCCGGCCAGCGGCGCAGGTCTTCGATGGTGCCGGCCTGTTTGTGCCCGAAGTGGAAGTTGTTGCCGACGATGACAGCGCGCGCGCCCAGCGTCTCGATCAGGACGTTCTGCAGGAATTCACCAGGAGTCAGGTTAGCCAGGTGCTTATCGAAGGGCAGGATGAGCACCTGCTGGATGCCGTCGGCCGCCATGAGGGCGCAACGCTCGTCGGGCGTGGTGAGCAGGCGCGGCGCGCGTTCGGGGGCGACGATCGTGGTGGGATGCGGGTGGAAGGTGATGGCCGAGGGCTTCACGCCGAGTTCGGCGGCCGTCGTAAGCGTTCGGCGCATCAACGCCCGATGGCCCGCATGGACTCCGTCGAAGTTTCCGATGGTGACGGCCGAAGGCGCAAAACCGTGGCGCGCTTCGTCGAGGCCGCGAAAGATGCGGAAGGGCGTTGTCATGGGGTGGGTCAGGCGTCTATCGCGATTTCCAGACCGTCATAGGCCAGGAAGACGTTCTCCGGGAGCAATTCCTGGGCCCGGGCGTGTAGCAGGTCGTGCGAAATGTGGGTGAAGTAGGTCGTCTTCGGTTTCAGGCGGGCCACGGTCTTGAGGCTCTGATCCACAGTGGAGTGTGTGGGATGCGGCTTATACCGCAAGGCGTCGAGGAACAGAACGTCGAGGCCTTCGAGCAGCGCCAGGGACTCCTCTGGAATGTCGCTGTGATCAGTGAGATAAGCGGTACGTCCGAAGCGATAGCCGTGGCATTCGGCGCTGCCGTGTTTCACGGGAATGGGCTTGAACTCGATGCCGTCGATCATGATGGGGGTGCCGTCGAATACTCGGGGTTCGATCTTGGGCCGCGACGACTCGGTGGGGCCGTCGTGGAAGATGTAGCTGAAGATGCGGCGGATGACATCCATCGTGAAGGCCGAGGCGTAGATCGGGATCGGCTCCTTCTGGCGGTAGTTGAAGGGGCGCAGGTCGTCCAGGCCGAGAATGTGGTCGGCGTGCGGGTGTGTGTAGAGGACGGCGTCCAGACGGTCGAGTCTCTGGGTGAGCGCCTGCAGGCGGAAGTCGGGGCCGGTATCGATCATCACTACGTGGTTGTCCCACCGGATGCAGACGGAGGGCCGTAAGCGGGTATCCCGCGGATCGGTAGACGTGCAGACCTTGCAGTGGCAACCGATGGTGGGCACCCCGACACTGGTGCCGGAGCCGAGGACGGTGAGGGTCAACCGGCGGGATGCCTCACCCATTGGTGGGGGCTTCCGCGGGCTTGGCGGCTTCGGCGGCCTTTTTTCCTTCCGCTTCAAATGCCTGCAGATAGCGGAACCGGAGCTCCGTCACCGTGTTGTCGAGATTGCGCTGCTCTTCCAGCGACAGGTTGCCTTTGGTCTTCTCCTGAAGCATGGCGAGCAGATCGATCATCTTGCGCGCCATGGGGAGCTGGACTTCGGCCGGCTGATCGCCGCGCGGGTAGAGGCCGAGCTGCATTTCGGCGTCGGCACGGAGAGACAGAACGAGAAAGTCGAAATCGCTCATCGCTCTCCATTGTACGGAGAAGGCGCCGGAAAAATGAAGAGGCGAAAGGTTTACACTTCCTTGGGTTGACATCCGACCCAAGACCCCTAATACTGATGTCGGATGCCTACCCAAAAGCCGGAAGACGATCGTATTGCCCTGCTGCAGGGCACGCTCGATCTGCTGATTCTGAGGATGCTCGTGTTTGGCCCGCGACACGGGCAGGGCATTGCACGGCACATCCAGCAGACCTCGGAAGACACGTTCCTGGTGGACCATGGCTCGTTGTACCTGGCGCTGCAGAGGCTGGAGGACAAGGGCTGGATCAGCGCGGAGTGGGGCGTCTCGGATAACAACCGCAAGGCGCGGTTCTACTCGCTTACCGACGAGGGCAGGGCGCAGTTGTCCGTGAAGGCGGGCCAGTGGCGGCGGCTGGCACGGGCCATCGGGCTGATTCTGGGTCCGGAAGAGCAGGAGGCATAGACGGCCATGTTCTGGCGGCGCAAGCGGAGCGTGAGGGACTTTCAGGAAGAGATTCAGGCGCACCTGGAGCTCGAGGCGGAGGCCTTGACGCAGGAGGGGCTGTCCGAAAGGGAGGCACGGCTGGCGGCGAAAAAGGCGTTCGGCAATGTGCTGGGCGCCGAGGAGCGGTTCTATGAGAAGAACCGGCTGCGCTGGCTGGACGAGCTTTCGCAGGATTTGCGGCATGGGCTGCGGATGATGCGGAAGGCTCCGGGGTTTACGGCTGCGGTGGTGGCGACACTGGCCTTGGGCATGGGTGCGAACACGGCGATCTTCAGCCTGATCGACGCGGTGCTGCTGCGGTCGCTGCCGGTGCAGGCTCCGGAACAACTGGTGTTCCTGGCGGCTGCAGGACCAAAGGGCCGGGGACCCGCTCCGCCATATCCATGTTTCGAGCGCTTCCGGACGCAGACGAACTCGTATGCAGGTATGGCGGCGTTCACGAACACCGATGTGGGAATCCGTTTCGAAGGCCCCATCGAGCAGGTGGATGCGGCGCGGGTATCCGGTGACTACTTCCGAGTGCTGGGGGTAAAACCCGCCGCGGGCCGGCTGCTGACCCCCGAGGACGGAAAGTTGGATCCGCCGGTGGCGGTGATCAGTTATGACTTCTGGCAGCGCCGCTTCGGCGGCAGCCCCAGCGCGATTGGGCACACGTTCAAGTGGGACGGCGTGATGGGCGGGCGGTTGTTCACGATTGTCGGCGTGACCGCTCCGGAGTTCCGTGGCCTGTTGCCGGGCCGTACCGACGACCTCACGATTCCCATTGCAGTGAACGATGACATGCTGAAGGACGCTAGCTCCTGGTGGTTCAGCGCGGTGGCGCGGCTGAAGCCGGGGGTGAATCCGGAAGTCGCGCGGCAAGAGACAGACCGTATCTTCCAAACGTTCATGGATGAGTTTCCGGTTCCGGATGAAGTAAGGCGTAACAACTTTCACCACATGGAACTGGCGCCTGCCTCGCAAGGTCTGGACGAATTGCGGCGGCGGTTCTCGAAGCCGCTGTGGGCGCTGATGACGGTGGTGGGCCTGGTGCTGCTGATTGCGTGCGCCAACATTACGAATCTGCTGCTGGCCCGATCGGCTCAGCGGGCCCGCGAGTTCGCTCTACGGGTGGCCATAGGCGCGGGTCGCGGCCGCCTGTTCCGGCAGCTGTTGACGGAGACGGGGCTACTGTTCGCCGTGGGTGCGGCGGCCGGCCTGTTGGTGGCGTCGTGGGCGGTGCGCGGCCTGACATCGTTCTTCGCAGGCGGCGCGCGGCCGATTCAACTGGAAGTTCATTGGGATTGGCGCGTGCTGGGCTTCACGGTGGGTGCGTCGCTGCTGGCCTCGCTGCTGTTTGGCGCGGCTCCGATGCTGCACGCGCTGCGATCCGATCCGAACAGTGCGATGAAGGACGGCGGGCGTTCGACCATGTCGCGCGGCGGCGGGCGATTGGGGCAGTTTCTGGTGGCCTTCCAGGTAGCGCTGTCACTGATCCTACTGGTGGGCGCGACCCTTTTTCTACGTACCCTGCAGAATCTCCATCAGCAGGATATGGGGTTCAACGTAAGCCGGGTGGCGCTGGTAGGGGTGCATCTGCCACACGATTCCTATCCGGAAGCGGAGAACCGGACAGCGTTGTGGGACCGGCTGCTGCCGGAGGTGCGGTCGTTACCAGGCGTGGAGGCGGCGGCTCTGTCGTCCATGACTCCACTCGACGGGAACGGTCGGGGCGTCGGATTCGATGCTCCGGGCTTCCAGTCGGAGTCGCGCGAGGCGCACAGCATCGGGCTGATCACCACCAGTGAGAGCTACTTTCAGACACTGGGCATCACGCTGCTGCGCGGGCGGGACTTCACGGATCGCGATCGGGCCGGGACTCCTTATGTCGGGCTGATCAATGAGAGCGCGCGCAAGCATTTCTTTGGCGACAAGGATCCGATCGGAACCGATGTCGTGATGAACAAGCGCACTCTGCGGATCGTTGGCGTGGTGGCCGATGTGAAGCAGGAAGATCTGCGGCTGGCGCCACGGCGGTTCCTGTATATCTCGATCCGGCAGCCGATGGACATGGGCGCGCGGCAGACTTTGAGCGTACGAACGGCCGGCGATCCTGAGGCCGTACTGCCGGCCGTGCTGGCCCGGTTGCGCGGTTTGGGCCCGGATGTTCACATTCTCCGCAGCGGGACGCTGGCCCGGCAGATGGACGAAGGGTTGATTCAGGAGCGGCTGATCTCCGCTCTGGCAACGGCGTTCGGCCTGTTGGCGCTGGTGCTTTCGGCCGTGGGATTGTACGGCGTACTCTCATATTCGGTGGCTCGCAAGACGCCTGAGATTGGCATTCGGATGGCGTTGGGCGCGGTGCCCGGTCAGGTCGCCTGGTCGATTCTTCGCAGGACCATGGTGGTGATTGCCCTCGGCCTGGCAGTGGGGATCCCGGTTTCCGTGCTGGTGTCGCACGCGGCGGAATCGATGTTGTTCGGCGTCACTCCGGCGGACGGATTGTCACAGCTGATTGCGGCGGCGCTGCTGGGGCTGGTGGCCGTGGCCGCAGGGTATTTTCCGGCACGGAGGGCGGGCCGCGTGGATCCGCTCACCGCGCTGCGGCACGAGTAGCACGTTAGCTGAAGAGCTTCACCGGCCGCTGGTCGTAGGCCTTAAGCGCCTCGGCGTAGCGGACGCCGCAGGTGGCTCCGCGATAGGCGGCAATGGCCGTCTTCAGGTCGACGGCGGAGTCGTGCTGGGCCGGGTCATAGGGACGGTTGCTCATGAGTGCCATCAGCTTGGCCAGCCACTCGCTGGCACTGGGCCACTCGGCTGTGACATCGACGAAGGTGTCGGGCTCGAAGCCGCGGGTGTGGCGCGGGCCGTTGTCGTAGTAATAGATCTGTCGCGGCGCCACGGCGTCGATGCGGCCTAGGATCTGGTTCGCGTTTTTCACCGCAATTTCGCAGAGTGGCGAGGCGACGCGGTGGTCGTCGTGTGTGTCGCTGTGCCAGAGGATGATCGCCATGTCGGGCTTCACCTCGGCGACGAGTTCCGCCACTTTCTGCTTCGCGGGCGTGGTGACATCGAACATGTGCGAAGAGAAGTCCAGGAAGCGCATGTCGACACCGTAGTGGTGCGCGAGTTGTTTGGAGCCGTCGACGAGTGCCTTTTCGCGGCCCTTCACCGGAGCCCAGTTCGTGTAGTCGCCGATGAGAGCGGCATTCACCACACGCCAGCCTTGCTGGACGGCCTGGAGCATGATGCCGGGCACTCCGAAGACGCAATCGTCGTAGTGGGCCCCCATGGCCAGGAGAGTCTTTGGCATTGGAGATTATGCTAACGCATGCGCGAGGGCTGTCGTGAAAACGGAGGATCCTGGGAAGACCTATCCGTGAATCCGCCTGCTCAACGAACCGCGATGTGTACTGGCCGAAGGGCGTTGTTGCAATAGCCGAAGTGATTCCACTCCGGCGTTTCCGGCTGCACCCGGCCATCCAGGTCGGTGGCGCGGGCCCGGATGACGCAGTCGCCGGGCTCATCCACCCGGGTGAGCAATTCCCACCACTGCCAACTGTGGCGCTTCCGATCTCCGAGCAGTCGAGCCTCCCGCCAGGGTCCATCGTTCAGCTTGACCTTCACTCCGGCGATGGGGGCCGCGCCGGACCAGGCCACACCGCGGACCACGAGTTCGCCGCGATCGACGCACGAGTGCGAGGCCGGTTCCGTGATCAGGCTGCGCACGCGCTGCAGCCGGAGCGGCTCCCTCTCCACGTGTCCGTCGATCATCCGATCGATGTAATAGCGTTCGGTCTGGTAGAACGCCTCGAAGGGCCGGTCGATGACTTCAATTTCCGTGAGCCATTTGACTGAAGCGACCGCATACCAACTGGGCACAATCACACGCAGGGGAAAGCCATGCTGCAGGGGCAGCGCCTCGCCATTCATGGCATAGGCGAGCAGGGCCTCGGAGAAGCGGGCCTCGTCGAGGCTGAGGCTGCGCTCGAAGAAAATCGGGTCGGCGTGGCCTTCCACGAGGCCGCTATCGGCTCCGCGGAAAACGATGTGCTTCGCGTTGGGCTGTACACCGGCGCGGTTGAGCACCTCGAGCAACGGTACACCGGTCCATTCCGCGGTGCTGACGGCGCCGAGGTTCCATTGCTCGCCGCTGGTCCTGGGCTCCATGGTGGAACGGCCGTTGCCGGCGCATTCCAGAGTCACCACCTTCGCCTGGGAAGGCAGGTTGGCGATATCCCGCGAGGACAGGCTGAGCGGGTTGTCCACCAGCCCATGCACGCGGAGCCGCCAGTTCTCCCTGCTGAGTTTCGGGATCTGAAAGTGGTTGCGGATGTAGAACCGCGCGTTCGGCATAACGACGCCGCCGATGAGGTCAGGGACGGAGATCTCCCCGTTCAGGGGGTGGGCGCGATGGACCACCAGGCCGTCCTCGATCGCCTGCTGGCACGCCTCTTCCGGATCGAGCGCGGGCGTTGTCTCATCCTCGGCCGCATCCTCGACCCCACAACCGCCTCGTGACACGACGCCGGCGCAAGTGGAGGCCGGATAGACGTCCAGGGTGCCGGCGAGGGCAAACGGCGCCATGAAGTCGAGAACCAGATTCTGGTCGGCAGCCTCAACGATCATGTAGACGGTGTGCTCGCCACGCGCCACCGCCTCGGCCTGCATGGTGACGCCGTGTTTCCGCACATTGGGGCGGCTGAGGTGGTTGAGGAGGTTGGCCCCATGGTACGGATCGGCCGCGGGGCAGGCTTCCGGATCGTGCTGATGTCGAACGATGAAGAGCGGCATAGGGTTTCACACTGGGCAGACACTGAGGGGCCGCCGCGCCGCCTCCCCGCGGATTGTGCCCAGGGCGGGTGCGGCAGCGGTCCCTCGGGTCGTCGTTACTCGGGCTGGGGCACGATGCGCAGATACGGTTTGAGCGTCTTCCAGCCGTTGGGGTATTTCTGTTTGGCTTCCTCGTCGGATACGGCGGGGACGATGATCACATCGTCACCCTGCTTCCAGTTCACCGGAGTGGCGACCTTATGGGCGGCGGTGAGCTGCATGGAGTCCAGCACCCGCAGCACTTCGTCGAAATTGCGGCCGGTGGTCATCGGGTAAATGAGCATCAGCTTGATCTTTTTGTCGGGACCGACGATGAAGACGGTGCGGACCGTGGCGTTATTGGCCGCCGTGCGGCCGTCCGAGGTGGTCCCTGCGTCAGCGGGCAGCATGTCGTAGAGCTTCGCGACGCTGAGTTCCGGGTCTCCGATCATCGGGTAGTTCACGGCATAGCCCTGCGTCTCTTCGATATCGGCGGCCCACTTGCCGTGGTTGGTGACGGGGTCGACGCTCAACCCGATCACTTTGCAGTTCCTCTTCTCGAACTCGGGCTGCAGCCGGGCCACGTAGCCGAGTTCGGTGGTGCAAACCGGGGTGAAGTCCTTGGGGTGCGAGAAAAGAATGGCCCACCCATCTCCAATCCACTCATGGAAGTTGATGGGGCCTTGTGTGGTTTCGGCAGAAAAGTCCGGGGCTACGTCGTTAATGCGCAGACTCATGGTGATTCTCCTATGTCGATCGGAAATCCGTGGTGTGGAAGATCAAAGCGCGGCGGGCGCCAGTTTGAGACTGGCCGCCTCCCAGGCGGCAAGACCGCCGGCCATTTCAATCAGGTGCGTAATTCCATTCTGATGCAGAATGCTGGCGGCGATGGAAGACCGGTAGCCGCCCGCGCAGTGCACGGCAATGCGGCGGTCACGAGGAATCTCAGCGAGGCGTTCCTGCAGGTGATTGAGCGGCACATTCAAGCTGCCGTCAATGTGCTTGGCCGCCCACTCTCGAGGATTCCTGACATCGAGAAGCAGCGGCGGATTGTTGCCGGCCAGTTCTTCGGCGACGATCGGGGCGCTGACGCGTTCCGTCGGCCATACCAGGTCCGACCGGTCAGCGAGCGCCGACATGCCGCCTTCCAGATAGCCTTTGACATGATCGAAGCCGATGCGGCCCAGGCGCAGGGCGGCTTCCTGTTCGCGACCGGGCTCCGAGATGATCACGATGGGCTTGGTGCGGTCGAGCACGGTGCCGGCCCAGGTGGCGTACTGCCCGCCGAGGCCGATGTTGATGCTGCCGGCCAGGTGGCCCTTGGCATATTCGGCCGGATCGCGGACGTCGAGGATCTGGGCGCCGGCGTCGCCCATGGAAAGGACCTCGTCGAGATCGATGGGGTGAAGCACCTGCTCGAGATTGCGGTCGAGGGTGGCATGCTCGCGGGTGTTCAGAATCGCATCGTAGGTGAAGTAGGGAGGCGCATCGGGCTGGTCAGCCGTGACGAGGCGGATGAACTCCTCCCTGGACATCGGCTGCAGCGCATAGTTCATGCGCCTTTGGGTGCCGAGGGATGAGACGGTGTCGGAGGAAAGCGACTTTCCGCACAAAGAGCCCGCACCGTGGGCCGGGTAGACCAGAGTCTCGTCCGGCAGCATCAGGAGTTTGCCATGCAGGGAGTCGTAGAGGTGAGCGCCCAGGTCGTTCGCCGTCCAGCCGAGTGAAGCCCGCAGGTCCGGGCGGCCGACGTCTCCGATGAAGAGCGTGTCGCCGGTGAGGACGGCGTGCGGCTGAGCCGCGTCTTTGTCGAGATCAAAGACCAGGATCGAGATCGATTCGATGGTGTGGCCAGGCGTTTCCAGCACCTGCAGGCGGAGTCCGGGGAAGTCGAGCGTGTCGCCATCCTTCATGGGCGTAAAGGCGTACTCTGCCTGCCCGCGGGCGCCGAGATGGATGATTGCGCCGCATTGGTCGCGCAGCTCCAGATGCCCGGCGAGAAAGTCGGCGTGGAAGTGACTGAGGAAGACGTGGCGGATCTGCAGGCCGAAGGATTCCGCGTCGTCCAGATACTTCTGGATATCGCGCTGAGGATCGACGATGATGGCCGTGGCACTCGCTTCGTCCCCCAACAGATAGGAGGCGTGCGCGAGGCAGCCCAGATAATATTGTTTCAGGATCATGGTAGCTCCAGGTCCGGTACTGCCATCCACCCGCCAGGCGATCCCCTCATCTTCCCCAACAGAGAGAGGATCGCAGCGATCGCCCCCTGCGCCAGGCACTTCCGCAACCGTCACTCTATGGGTGCGGCAGCCCGTGCCGCCGAACTAAGAGATTCTGACCAGATTTCCAGCCTCCAGACGGTGTCCGTCCGGAACCGAGCCGACGACGGACGAGAGCTGGGCCAGCACCTGGCAGAAGGCCTTGTAATCCTGCTGCTGGAACATGTTTCGGAGGTAGACGGTACTGTCGCCCAGTGCGCCGGTGCCGGCGAAACCGTATACGTCTTTCCATTCCAGTGGGCCGAGATGAGCAATCTCCGCCTCCTGCTTCGTGATTCCACCTTTGCCGGATTTGATGAGGAAGCCGGATTCGATCCGCAACGCGTAGACCCAGAATCCAAGAGTGGTTTCCCGGGCATATTCCATGAAGTCCTGATTTCTCGGTTTGGCATGAGCGCCTCCGGCGGTCCCGTCGGCCGCTTCTCTCGCCTTCTTAATTTCGCGAGTGGTGGAGATGTAGCCTTTCAGGAAGGAATCGTCGGTCATGCCCTGCAGGTGCATCCGCTCGTTGGAGAGCACCTGGCGCCAGAAGTGGTATTCCGTGAGGAGCTTGCGGTCGGCTGGCGAAACCTGATTGATGAGGTACCCGGCCATGTCCTCCTCGGTGGGGATGTTGACGCCGGGAATCGCCCGGCGCTTCAGGTATCCGACAAACTCGATGGCGATCGCTTTCATGTAGGCGGCATCGGCCCGCGCGGCAGGCGGCTGGAAGCCCCGGGCGGCCCGGATGAGTTCCGGCTTCCGGCGGTCCCCGCGGAAGGAGTAGGCGCCCACTTGCTCAAAGAGCTGCATGTGATCCCACGCGTTCAACATGCCAGCCGGGCGTTTGAAGCCCGTCCTTAAGGTGCAGGGGATTTCCTTGCCGCCGCGGCCCGTGCCAATGGTCACCGACCGGGGCTGTAACGATGGCGCGGCCGGACGGGATGCCGAGGCGGATCTCCAGCCGTGATCGATCAGCTTCTGCAGTTCCGCCGAGTAGTTGAACTGCTTGACGAACATTCCGGTGATTCCGATGTACTCGTTATTCCCGTCGTGGTGGTCGAGCCTCTGCCCCCACGGCTCCCAGGCGGTGAACTCCCGCAGGTCGTTGTAGAACTTGTTCCTGATCTGCATCGGCTGCGCGGACGTCTGGGTTCTTTGGCCGAACCGCGACCTGATTCCACTCAAAGCGGAAGCTACCGTTGACATAACATCCCTCCTGGGCACCTCTGAACCTTCGAACACCCGGCATGCGCCGCAACTGTGCGGAAGGCATCCCTCTGAACGTCAATAAGAAAAAAGCTCCGGAAGGTTACAGGCGTATTGAAAATGAATTGTGGTGGCAGCGGGAACCCGCGGCGGCGGCCTCCGGACGTCTGAGCTAACGGCTGGAACTGACCCGCTGGTCCCGAGCGATTCGCAGGCGTTCCCCGGCGTCGATCAAGTCATTCGAGGACACGATGAGGTTGCCGCGGCGGGCAGTCACGAGCTGGCCGGACTGCTGCAAGGCCGTGAGGATTTGCAGGGCTTCGACGTATGCATCGTGGCTATGCTGGTAGGAGGAAAGGGCTTCGGGGCCCCTGGTGGAACGGGCGGCAGCCCGGAAGACATCGCCTTGCGCTTGAAGACTTCGTGCCAGGCCCAGGCGGTTCTCAGCCGACGAGCGCGTTGCCACGGAACGGCGGCTCAACTCGAGCGCGTGGCCGGCAGCCTCCAGCGCCAGAGGAATCGGACCTCCCAGGACGCCCAGGAATTCCGCCTGGTTCCGCCATCCTTGCGCCAACACGGCCTGCAACTGCTCGTTGGATGGCGTTGCGTTCTGGAAGTAGGGGCGGTAGTCGCCGCGCTCACCGGCCAGCTTCCAGAGTCCGAGCACTGCATCCGCATGGTCGGCGGATAATTCGCCGCCTTTGCCCTCGGCCGCCCGCTGATGGCTGGAGTCGCGGAACAGTTGCGCCTGCCTGACATCGCCGAGCCTTTCCAGGGCAAAGGCCGCCCCGCGTTCGGCGAGCCTGAGAGTTTCGAGAGCGCTCAGGTCTTCCCATCCTGCTGACCATTGCCGGCCGCTGTCACGCGCCGCCTGCTGGAAACCCGCCAGGGCCTGGCGCCAACTGGCGTTGGCCGCATCCCGGGACCCGAGGCGAAGCTGGAGCGAGCCGGTTCGGGCCAAACGGAGGGCCCGTTCCGCGACCTCGCGGGGGGATGCCGGGGTAGGTTCCCGCTTCAAGCCGTTCTGCTCGAACTCGAGGGATCGTGCAACCTCGCCCAATCCCAGGGAGGCGGCAGCCGCGGACCTGTAGGCACGAAGGAGGGTATCGCGATAGAGATTGTTACCGGGATGATCGCGGACCAGGGCATCCAGGACGGGCAGAATCCGGGTGAGGATCGCTGCGGCATCCTCTTCCCGCCGGGTGGCGGTGAACTCGGACACGAGGGCGAGGTAGCTGGAAGCCAGTTCGTGCCTGTAGTAAGGCGACGGCTCTTTCTCAATAGGATAGGAGCGGCCCGCGCCCGGTGGGGCTGTGGTCTCATCCAGGATGGGCAGGGCGCGGCGGAACGTGGCAAGGGCTTCGTCACGGCGGCCGGAGAGCAGGAGGGCGCTTCCGAGATCGCGATTCGCGGCGGCTCTGCTGATGACTCCGGTCCGCTGGGTCATAGCTACGACTTGCCTCGCGGCGGCGATAGCCTTCTCGTAGTCCGCAATCCGAAGGTACGCAGTTCGAAGGCACAGGAGCGCATTGCGGAGTTCCGTGAGTGCGGATTCATCCTGGGGATGGGCGGTGAAGTCGGCTTCGAGAAACGGCCGGGCCTTGACGGCGGCAGCTACTGCGGCTTGGAGATCACCGCTGCCTTCATACAACCGGGCCAGATCCTCCTGCGAGCGGGCCAGCGCGCGCTGCAGACCCTGGTGTCCGGGCTTGCCGGCCACACGGCGTTGCCAGATATCCACCGCCGCGCGCTGTTCCTGAATGGCTTCGCTCCAGCGCGACATGGCCCTGAGCCCGTTGGCCAACCCTTGATGAGCGAGCGCTAGACTGACCAGGGTCTCGGGTGCGGGCTCCCCAGTGCCGGCCGGCTTCACGGCGGCGAAGGCGTCGCGATAGGCTTGCAGCGCGGCCGAGGTGTTGCCCAGGCTGAGGAAGGCGCCGGCGATCGAATCCAAATCCGCACGCAGAGCTTCGCGGAGCTCGAAACGCCCGGGGTAAGCGGCGACAAGCCTGCGGTCGATCGCCTCGGCCTTGCGATAGGGCTCCAAGGCGCCCCGGAAATCCCGCATGTAGGTCTTGAACCGGCCGGCGTTCCGGTAGTTGTAGGCGGCTTGCCGGGGAAAGTCAGGATTGTCCGGATAGCGAGCGGCCTGCTCCTCCTGGACGGCGGCCGCCAGCGCGACATTCTCCAGCGCCTCCTGCGCGCGCCCGCTGTCGTACAAGGCGTTGGAGAGCGCGACCCGCGCGGCGCTCAGGTCGAGGCGGAAGCTGGCATTGCGGCGATCGGAGGCGGTGAGCTGTTCGAGAATCGAGACCGATTGACGGGCGGAGGCAACCGCCTCGTCCAGCCGGCTCAAGTTTAGAAGGACGCGAGTCATGGTGCCCAGGGCGACGGCGCGATCCCTCTGGTATTGGACCTTGGCTGGATCTTCCCGGTTCAACCTCTCGCAGGCATCGGCACACTGCTGGAGCCACTGCAGGGCTTCGCGGCGGTTCTTCAATACGAGCGACGAGCCGAGCTCCAACTGCGCATGCGCCAGTTCCCAGCGCAGGACCGGGTCGCCCGGGCTGGCCGTCAGGATGCGTTCGCGAAGTGTGACAGCCTGGGCGAACTCACCTTGCGCCTGCATCACGTCACAACGGTCGCGCAGCCCCTGGGGATCGGCCGGCCATTGCGCGGTATAGATGTTCGCGGAGATTGAGGCGCGTTCCAACATGGCTCTGACGGACGGTTCGAGCTCGTCCAATTGCGCCCAGGAGGCGGCGAATGTGTGGACGACGGAGCCAAACGTCCTGGCGGCCGAGGCCGATTCCTCGAGCTGAGCCTGGCGCACGTAGGCGAGGGTGAGCAGGTGACGCAGTTTGGCCTGATTCGGGTATGCCGCGGTCTCCTTGTCGAGAATGGCGACGCTGCGGCCATAGCTTTGGCGGGCGCCCGTAACATCCCGCAGATTCGATTCGCCGGGCGCGCCCTGCAGGTCACCGACTTTGAGGAATGCCTCGGCAAGCTCCTGTCTGCGGCGCGGGCTGGTCTGCGCCAGCATGGCCTCTTTGTTCAGATACTGCTGGCCGAGACGAACCAGCGCCTCTCGCGCCTTCGTGCCCCCGGCGAGATCCTTCACGTCGTCGTTGATCTCGAAGAGCATGGCTTCGGCCAGCGCGTGAACATCCTCCAGGCGGGCCTCCGCCAAGGTGCGGGCCGCGATGGCTTCGGCGCGTTCCCTACGGGCAATCGCCGCCTGCCAAGTGGTGGTGAAGATGCCTGCGATGAGCGCAGCCAGTACGGCTGCGGCGGCGATGACGGAACGCCTGTAGCGGCGGACGAATTTCCTGGCGTGATACAACGCGCCCGGCGGGCCGGCCAGGACCGGCAAATCGTCGAGGTGGCGGCGGATGTCGGCTGCCAGGTCGGACGCGGCTGCATAGCGCCGCTGGCGGTCCTTCTCCATGGCCCGCTTCACTACCCAATTTAAGTCGCCGCGGACCAGGCGGCGCAGCGTGGACGGGTCGGTTCGCCGCTTTCCGGCAATCTCGGTCGCGGTCTGCCCCATCCCGGTCAGCTTGGCTGTCATGGGGATCGCGTCTTCCTCGCGAATAATCCGCAGAAGCTCGGTGAGACTCGCCTGCCGCAACCTCGCGGCGTCGAATGGTACGGCTCCGATCAACAATTCGTAGAGCAGGACGCCCAGGGAGTACACATCAGAGCGCGTGTCGATATCGCCGGTTACCAGGTCAGCCTGCTCCGGACTCATGTATTCGGGCGTGCCCATGAATTGTCCGAGCTGCGTATACCCTTCCGGCGCGGCCAGCTGTTCCGTAGCCCTGGCGATGCCGAAGTCGATTACCTTCGGCGCGGCGTGGCCGTCCAGCAGCGTCACCATCACATTCGAGGGCTTGATATCCCGATGGATGACGCCTTTCTGGTGGGCATGCTGCAAAGCCAGACAGACGGGGATGAACAGCTCCAACCGCTCCCTCGTGTTGAGCCGGTGCTGATCGCAGTACTGGGTAATGGGGAGTCCGTCGACATACTCCATTACGAAGTAAGGGCGCCCCTTCTCACTGACTCCGGCGTCATGGACGTGCGCGATATTGGGATGGTCCATCAAGGCCAGAGTCTGCCGCTCGTAGTCAAACCGCGACAGGATCTGGTGGAAACTCACGCCCAGTTTCACGACCTTCAGCGCGACTTGACGCCGTAGAGGAAGAGTCTGCTCGGCCAAATACACCGCACCCATCCCGCCTTCGCCCAGCAGGCTCAGAATGCGGTAGGGCCCAAAGCTGTCGTACTCGAGCGCCTCAACGGGCGTACCGGCCCCGCCCGTTTCGGGCTTACCACTGCCTGATGGAGTTGGATCGGTGCCAAACGCGCCGGCGAGCATACAGGCCGCACAGGTCCCGTCCAGGTCGAGTTCAATGCCGCATTTGCGACAGAGTTCCACTTGCTTCCTCCATCCGGAAACCACGGGGCACGCCTAAATCGAACTCAATTTGTAACCGCCAAAGCTGCAATCAGGTGGCGCAACTCCGCTTCGATATCAGCCGGATCGGCCACAATGTTGGCGATCTCCGAGCGTAGAAGATCGCGGTATCGTTTGCGAAGCCGGTGAATGCCGACCTTCAAGGCCGCTTCCGTGGTTTCGAGCTGGCGCGCCAGCTCGGCGTAAGGCACATCGAATTCACCCTGCAAGCAGGGTTTCAGCCGGGTGAAGTGCTCCAGGCGGCCATGACGGACGAACTCTTCACGGAGCCGGTCGACGACGCGATCGAGTAGCGTGCGCGCCCAACGCCGTTCATAAATCCGCTCCGGCGTTTCGTTGTGGACCGGCTCGCAGCCGTACATCTCTTCGCCTTTGGAGAACTCGAAAGAAAGGGTGGCCACGCCGCCGCCGCGCTTCTGCGCCCGGGCCCGGCCCGCCTCGTCGCAAAGATAGTACTTGAAAGAAGAGAGCAGGAACGAGCGAAAGCGGCCGCGATCCGGATCGGCGCGGTCGAAATAGTCGCGTTCCAGGAAGCGGGTGAAGAACTCCTGCGTGTGGTCCTGCGCTTCTTCCGGCGAATCGCCGCGCCGGCGCGCGTAGACGTAGAGCGGATACCAGTAGGCCTCGCAAAGCGACGCGAGTGCACGACGGCTTTCGGGCCCTTCGTGATCGCCCGCGGCGGCAACTAGGGTCCAGTGTGTAGTCGGAAAATCAGCTTGCCCGGAGCTGAATTGCATCTTCTGGCCTTCAATTGTAGCGTGACCGCGCGGCGGCTTCTTTTGGTTCCGGAGGCAGTGTGTGTAAGTCAGGTTGGGTGGGCCTCACACTGTCAAGCCCGGCACCCTGTGTCGGACGTTGGTGTGGCTGTGTTCATCAGTTAGGATGCTCACTTTCACTCCTGCGGGCACCCGAACGAACGTTCACTTCTTCCTTTGCGGATAGATTGTCTCGCCCCGCTTTAGCATCTCGACAAAGGACTCGATCTTCTTCTTCCGGCCCGCCTCGGTCTTCATGTTGTGGACCCGGAAGGCCAGCGCGAAGCGATTCTGCTCACTGAGTTTCCCGAGCATCGTCCTGGCCAGCGGCTGGGCGTCGATGGCGGCCTGGAGATCGTCGGGGATCTTCATTTCCTTGCCGCTCTTGTAGGCTCGGTCCCAGCGCCCGTCGGCCTTGGCTGCCGCGACTTCCCTCAGCCCGTGTTCGGTCATGCGGCCTTCCTGGATGAGCCGGGTCACGTTGTCGACATTGATCTGGCTCCAAGTGCTCTTTCGTCCGCGCCGCGTGTAGCGCTGCAGGTAGCTCTTCTCGTCGAATCCCTTGCGTATGGCATCGATCCAGCCCCAGCACAGCACAACGTCGATCGCCTCCTTGGGCGTAATTGACTTGAGGCCCGAATCTACCTTATGGATCTTGATCCAGACCTCTTCTTCTTTGTCGTGATGCTTGCCAAGCCATTTGTAGAAGCTCATGGCATCCTGGAATTCACGTATTTTGTTCGGATCGACTTTGACAGGCCCCATGAGCCCGATACTAGCATCGGGTTGCCGTTGCGCGGCGCCGCGCGGTCGCCTGACCAAGCGCCCGACAGACCCCGGTGTTGGATCGCGTGCCGCGCTTCCTTCCCGAGGTCGCATCGAATAGGATCGACAGCATGGACCGCGATCATATGGGCCTTCTGCCGGCGATTGCGTTCGGCACCCTGATCTTGTTTTATTTCGTCTGGGCCGCCATGCACGACATAGCGCACGGCGACGAAGGAACGCTTGAATGGACGGTGCTTGCCATCTGCGTCCCGGCGTTCATCGGGTTGTACTGGCAAGCTCTTCGGAGCTTGTCGTCCAAAGCCAGGATGACGTGGCTTGCCGGTACCGGCATTTTGTTCGGTCTCTTCTGCACCGCGGCTGTCGCTTCCATGCTGCACCCCAAGTACGCCAAGGATCCGATGTTGGCGGCCACGTTCCTGGCAGTAGGCCTACCGGTGCTCGGACTCATCAGCTATCACCTCTATCGCGAGGTGATGGGCTGAGTCTCAACCATCTTGAAGATGAGACCCCAGCCGAAGAAGCCGTTGGCCACGGCCACCACGACATCATTGCGCCCCCGCTTCAGCGGGAGCCTGAACGTGCCGTTTGTTGGCGCGCAGCGGCCATCCGGTTCCTTTCGTTCCTCGGGAATCAGGTAGCGGTTCTTGCCGGAAAAGACCATCTTGCCGTTCACAAAGACCCAGACCTCCTCGCTCCAGCCAATCGCAACCTGAGCCTCGCCATCGGCCTGCCGGTCGATGTGCGTGCGCAGCCACGCGGCGGAACGTCCTTCCGGCAGGCCGTATTCCCTTGTCAGATTGAGCAGTCCGGCTCGCTCGGCGCGGAGCGGTCTCCACGGCGGAGTCGCGGAGGGGATATCGTTGGCGCTCAGATCCTGGCTGGGGAGCAATGTCTTGAACGGGGAGACGCTCCAGTCCCTCACGACGGAACGATCGATGGATTCGGCAGCTGGCTGAGGCGGTAGTCCGTTGGTCACACCGGGGCGTACACGCAGGTTGGCAAAAATGGCGGGCCCATTCAGCACGATGCCCCCTTGGCTTGAGCTCCCTTCCAGTCGGCCGATATCCAATACCGGCCGGGCCGCTTGATTGACATAGATTCGGGCCCGAGCACCCGAAACGACAATCCGCACGTGATTCCAATCGTTGAGCCGGAAGGGCGCCGGACCCTGGAACCGCGGTAGGAGATCCCAGATTAGGACGTTTTTGATGAAGGGTGCATACTGGCATGCGTCGCCAGCCCCCGGGCCCTTGGCCCCAGGACGCAGGTAGAAGTATTCGAACTCACCTGGGCCCGCCCGCCGGAAACCAACACCGGGTCCGCCGTAGGAGCCCGGTTCCATGTCGAATTCGATGGTGCCATCCCGGAAGACAAGGTCCTTGAGTACAGCCTTCGAGGGCGTCGGGATCCTCAATGCGGGCACACCTTTGTGCTGAAGGAACTCGCCGGCCTCCAGTTGCCAGCGGGCTGGCTCCATCGGGATGGCGATGTCCGCCGCACAAAGAGGTGCTCGACCGCCAATCGAGGCAACGGCGAGAAATTGCCAGGCAAAGTGTCTGATGACATGGGTCATTGGGGGACTCTCCTTTGAGTCGCACCAGGCGCCCGCAAATCAGCGGCCAATTCGCAACTGATTGAATGGTCAGGACGACATGAAGGTTCGATGTGTAGCGGCACGCTCGCAAATGGGCGATCGCTGTCCGGAATCGCACGGATAAAGCGTCCGGCGCGGGAAATCGGACCTTCGTAATCTCCTCTTGACATCCCACAGGTGCTCGAGTATTGTCCTCTATATATCCCACAGGAGACCTCCAATGGCGGATGACAGATCTGCGATACTCCAAGGCACTCTCGATCTGATGGTTCTCAAGACCCTGCATGCGATGGGCTCCATGCATGGCTACGGGCTCGCACGGCGTATCGAGCAGATCAGTGAGCAGGCGCTGCTGGTGAACCAGGGCACCATCTATCTCTGCCTGGTCCGCCTGGTTCAGCAAGGTTGGGTGAAGGCTGAATGGGGGACATCGGAGAATAACCGGCGCGCCCGCTTTTACTCCATCACTCGCGCCGGCCGTAAGAAACTGGAGTCGGAAACGAGGAACTGGCAACGCATCGCCGGTGTCATTGGAAGGCTGCTGGCCTTGGAGGGGAAATCCTGATGTTCTCCTGGCTTGCCCATCTCACCGCACGGCTGCGCGCCACGTTCAAGCCAGCCATGCTGGACCGCGATCTGAACGACGAGCTCGATACACATGTCTCTTTGCTCGCCGATGAATACGAACGTCGCGGAATGAGCCGCGAGGACGCCCGCCGCAAGGCCATGGTGGAACTCGGTGGCGTCGCCCAACTCCGCGAGGCGCATCGGGAAGTCCGTTCGCTACCGTTCCTCGAGACGTTCTGGCGCGATCTCCATTACTCCTTCCGATCACTGCGCCGCGACGCCGGGTTCACCACGTTCGCCATTCTGATCACCGCTCTCGGCGTCGGAGCCGGCACGACCATCTTCAGCGTCGTGAACACACTTCTGCTGCGCCCGCTGCCGGTGCGCGATGCGGCGAGTCTGGTTTGGGTGAAGCCGGCGTCAACGAATCCGGAGGGCGATCTCTCCAGCGAGACACTGAAGGTGAACCCGTTTGTCGAGTTCCGTGATCAGAATCGCTCGTTCTCGGGCATGGCGGCATACTTCGCCTTCTATCAACCCGGAAGCGCCAACTTGACGGGCGCGGGCGAGCCCGAGCGGCTCACCGCCCTCCCGGTGTCGCAGAACTTCTTTCCGCTGTTAGGAGTCGCGCCGCGTGTGGGCCGCAACTTCTCCCAGGAGGAGTGTCAGGCGAATCTGCCGGTCGCCCTCCTCACCGAAGGCTTCTGGAAGCGGCGTTTCGCCGGCGACCCCAGTGTTGTGGGCCGGACATTGACGATCAACGCGCGACTGGTGACCGTGCTGGGTGTCGTTCCTTTCGATTTCGGTGCGGTCCTGGCGCCCGGCACGCGAGTCGATCTCTATGTCCCTCTGCCCCTCACCGCGGATGTGAACCGCTGGGGCAACACGCTGGCGGCCGTCGGGCGACTGCGACCCGGCGTGTCCATCAGGCAGGCGCAGGCTGAGGCTGATGTGTTGATCGGCCCCATCGGGGCGAGGAACGAGCGCGAGGGTCTGCGCCTGGTGTTGAGCTCGCTCAACGAGCACGTGCGGGGCCGCATCCGTCCGGCACTCCTGGTGCTGGCGTGCGCGGTTGGCGTCGTGATGCTGATCGTTTGCGCCAACCTGTTCAACCTTCAGGTGGCTCGCGCCGCCGCGCGACAGAAGGAGTTCGCCATACGGGTTGCTCTCGGCGCCGGCCGTGGCCGCCTGATCACTCAGATGCTCACCGAGGGGCTCCTCCTCTCCAGTTGTGCCGCTCTAGCCGGAGTGGCGATGGCGGCGTTGGGCACACGGCTGGTTGCCAGTCTCAATGCCATCAGCATCCCGCTGCTTGCCAGCGTGCGTCTGGACCCGATGGCGCTGGCGTTTGCCGTTGTGGCTGCCACGCTGATTGGTGTGCTTCTCGGGCTCGCCCCGATGATCCAGGCGCCTTTGATGGCTGTTCATGACACTCTGAAGGATTCGAACCGGGGCTCCAGCGCCGGCGGTGGCCGTGTCTGGATTCGCTCGGCCGTGGTAGTTTCCGAGATCTCGTTTGCCTGCATCCTGCTCATCGGCTCGGGTCTGCTCCTGCGAAGCTTCCTGCGGGTGCTCGAGGTGGACCCGGGCTTCCGGGCGGAACATGCGATAGCCATTCGCGTCGATCCGAAACGTGAGAATCGCAACGCCGCCCTGGATGAGGTGCTGCGGGTTGGCAGGGCACTGCCTGGAATCACGGCGGCTGGGCTGACCGACGTGCTGCCGCTCGGCGGAAATCGGAGTTGGGGCGCGGGTGCGAAAGGCCGGGCCTATTCCTTGTCCCATCCGCCGCCGGACGTCTTTGTGCGCATCGTCAGCGAAGGGTATCTGACGTCGATGGGCATCCCGCTGCGCTCCGGCCGTGATCTCACTGAGCGGGATCGGACCGGTAGCAAGCCAGTCATCCTCATCAACGAGAGCCTCGCTCGCAAGCTATGGCCGGACGAAGAACCGCTGGGAAAGTACATCGAAGCTGATGCGGAGCGGGAGGTGGTGGGTGTGGTCTCCGATGTGAGGCACATCGCACTTGAGCGCGAGTCTGGATTCGAGATCTATCTGCCCATCCGCCAGACGCGCGACTACTCCGCGGTCCACATGGTCGTCCGCAGTTCGATTCCACCATTGGGCATCGCTTCCGCGCTCCTCGCCGGACTGCGGACGCTTGAGCCGAATCTGCCGGCCGAACTCGTCGTGCTCAAGGATCTGGTCGACCGGTCTGTGTCGCCACGCCGCTTCATCGTCGTCCTGACCTCGGTCTTCTCGGCGTTCGCGCTGCTGCTGGCGGCGCTCGGAGTCTATGCGGTGATTTCGTATGCCGTGAATCAGCAGACGCAGGAGATCGGCATCCGGATGGCGCTCGGTGCCTCCGCTTCCGATATCCAGGGGCGTGTGCTGCGCCGGACGCTCGCCCTGGCGGGGACTGGCATGGCCATCGGTTTCGTGGCTTCCTGGTTCCTGGCGCGCATGCTCACGGGCCTGCTGTATGGCATCACGAGCAGCGATCCGTTGACGTACCTGGGCATGGCCGCAACGCTCACCATGGCCGCGGCAGCCGCCGGCTATCTACCGGCGCGCCGCGCCTCCCGGACCGATCCGCTTACGGCATTGCGCGCAGGGTGACCATCCGCGCACCGCACCCCACCCGCTCAGTGACGTGAAGCGTTAAGGATGCCCGGCCCGCTCCATCGGAGGGGCGTTGGGCGCGCGCAGTGTGCGGATATCGCGCATCGGCGGCTGGCCGAAGAATCGGCTGTACTCCCGGTTGAACTGGCTGGCGCTTTCGTAGCCCACCGCAAATGCGGCGCTGGCGGCGTCCAGTCCATCCGTGAGCATCTGCGAGCGCGCAGCCTGCAACCGGAGCTGCTTCTGATACTGCAACGGGCTCATCGCCGTCAGCGCCCGGAAATGGTGGTGGAGCGTCGACACGCCCATGCCCGCCATCTGAGCGAGATCCTCCACCCGCAGCGGCTTCGCGTAGTTCACCCTCATCCACCCAATCGCCTTCGCCGTGCGGTGGCTCTGATCGCCCAGCGTCGCTATAGCACGCAACCGCGCCCCTTCAGGGCCCCGCAGGATCCGGTAAATGATCTCGCGCTGAATCAGACCGCTGAGAAATGGGATGTCCGCCGGAGTACTCAGCAGGTCCACCAGCCGGCAGCAGGCGTTGAGCAACTCAACAGTGGTCTCGCCTATGGCCATGGCCGGAGTGTCCGGCGGAGCGTCCGGCGCGGGAATCTCATCCCGGCTGAGCATCTCGCGGACGACAGGCATCTCAAACGTGAGCGACAGAGCGAGGAAGGGAACCTCTTTACTGGCTTCCACCACCTGACTGGTGATGGGCAAGTCGACGGACGTCAGCAGGAATCGCGATTCGCCGTATAGAAATGTCGTTCGACCGAGCTCGACGCGCTTTCGCCCCTGGGCGATCACGGCGATGCTCGGCTCATAGGTCATGCACGCCGGAGCGGTAAGCTCGGTCCGACGGACGAGCATCAGACCGGGAATGTCCGTTACCCGCTTCACCTGCGAACCCATGTACAAATCAATCTTCCGGGCCAGCTCGGCCAACGCCTGCCGCGCTGGTCCGGCTTGCGGAACTTCGCGATCTCTGCGGTTGGTCACGGTGTCGCTCTCCTCAGTCCCAGAATACAGGTAGTGTTTTGGAGAGATGCACTGTTTTGCCACCAGTCGAGAGGAATAGGCAATAAATCGGAAGGATCAGGATACCGCCCGCGTGGGGCGTGCCGCTAGCCTGAAAACAGGATCGGCGGTACATTCTCGGGAGAGCCGGTTCCGGGCTGGCGGCGGACGCGAAAGCGCTTCGTCCTGCCGGCCGGGCCGGGCGATGGGCTCGGAAGATGCGCCTTTCAAAGGAGACAACGTGCGGAAGCGAAAGCTTGGCAAGAGCGGTCTGGAAGTGTCGGCGCTTGGCCTGGGCTGCATGGGCATGAGCTTTGGCTACGGTCCGGCCAAGGACAAGCAGGAGATGATCCCTGTGATCCGGGCCGCTGTGGAGCGGGGCGTTACCTTCTTCGACACGGCCGAGGTCTACGGCCCCTACATCAACGAAGAGCTTGTGGGCGAAGCCCTCGCGCCTTTCCGCGGTCAGGTGGTGATCGCCACCAAGTTCGGCTTCAAACTGGATCCGGAGACCGGCAAGCAGGCAGGCTTGGACAGTCGGCCCCAGCACATCAAAGAGGTGGCCGAGGCGTCACTGCGGCGGCTTCAGGTCGATGCCATCGATCTGTTCTACCAGCATCGCGTGGATCCGGAAGTGCCCATCGAAGACGTGGCCGGTGCTGTGAAGGACCTCATTGAGCAGGGCAAGGTCAGGCACTTCGGCCTATCCGAGGCAGGCGCCAAGACCATCCGCCGTGCGCATGCCGTCCAGCCGGTGACGGCTCTCCAGAGCGAGTACTCGCTCTGGACGAGAGGTCCCGAGGCGGAGATCCTGCCCACCGTCGAGGAACTCGGCATCGGCTTCGTGCCCTACAGTCCTCTGGGCAAGGGCTTTCTCACGGGCAAGATGGACGAGAACACCAAACTCGATAGCGGCGACTTCCGCGGGATCCTGCCCCGCTTCACACCGGAAGCCATGAAAGCCAATCGAGCCCTGGTGGATCTGCTCGGCCAGATCGCGGAGCAGAAGAAGGCGACGCCGGCGCAGATCGCGCTCGCGTGGCTGCTGGCCCAGAAGACGTGGATCGTGCCGATTCCAGGGACGACAAAGCTATCTCGCCTCGAGGAGAACATCGGAGCCGCAGCCGTCGAACTGGCGCCGGCCGACCTCGCCGCCATCGAGAGCGCCGCCGCTAATATCACCATTCAGGGGACCCGGTATCCAGAGCATATCGAGAAGATGACCGGCCGCTGAGCCTCAGAAAGGGGAATCCATGAAACGGAGAATCTTCGTGGGAGGTGCGTTCTCAGGCATGTCCATCACCGGCGCCTTGGCCGCGCCCCAGAAGGTCAAGGCCGGGGATATTCCCACAACCACGTTCGGCAAGACCGGAGTGAAGGTTAGCGTCATCGCGCAGGGCGGAGCACGGATGGACCTCCTCCCGGATATCCCCACGGCCGCCGCTCACGTGCGCAAAGTCTATGACCTGGGCATCAGCTACTTCGACTGCTCGCGGCTTTACTGGGACGGCCGTGCGGAAGAGGCCTACGGCATCGGACTGGAGGGCGTCCGCAAGAACGTCTTTCTCACCACCAAGACCGTCAAGCGCTCGGCGAAGGAAGCGATGGAGGAGCTCGAGACATCCTTCCGCCTGCTGAAGACCGACTATGTCGACCTGTGGCAGGCCCACGCGGTGCAGAACCGCGACGACATCGACAAGCTCCTGGCGCCCGGCGGAGCAATCGAGGCGTTCGAAGCAGCGAAGAAGGCCGGCAAATGCCGCTTCATCGGCTTCACCGGCCACTATGATCCGGAAGCCCACGCCGCCTTGATGAAGGCTTACGACAGATGGGACACCGTCATGATGCCCATCCACGCCGCCGATCACGCCTATCTGAGCTTCGAGAAGACGGCCCTGCCTGAGGCCATCGAGCGCGGTCTCGGCACTCAGGCGATCAAGGTCTTCGGCAAGGCGTTCCTGCTGAGGTCTCTCAGCCCCACCGAATGCCTCCGCTACGTATTGAGCCAGCCGGGTGTGCACGTGGCCGTCTGCGGCGCCGGCACGCAAGGTCAGATGGAAGACAACATCCGGGCTGTCCAGAACTTCAAGAAGATGACGCCGGAGGAAACTGCGGATGTCCGCAGGAGGGCCATCGTCGGGTCTGGCGTCTACACCGGCCCCACGATGGAGTACTGGAAAAAGAAGACCTGACGCACCTGCCGCCCAGGTGCCGCATCGGCCGCCCCGTCTCAATCGGTCCTCCGTCTCGAAACGAACAGCGCGCAATCAGAGCCGCGATCGTCAGAGAGCGGAAGCGCGCCCGCCGCCGCCCCCGAAAGCCCCAGGGCTGGCGACTGAGAGCTGAGAGCGCAAGCCTGCCCCCGGCACCTCCAGTCAGCAAGCCCGCAATTCCGTTTACAAACCGTACTGCTCCGTGTATAAAAGACCATGCAATCCCGTCGCGAGCTGTTCCTGCTCACCATGCTGTCGCTGGCTCCAGTCGCCGCCGCGGCTCCCCTCTCCGGCATATACTTCTTTGGCGACAGCCTGTCCGACACCGGCAATGTAGGGAACCTGACAGCGGGACTCTACCCGAACACGCCCTACACGCCAGGGCGCTTCTCGAACGGGCCAGTGTGGACGGAGTACTTCGCGCAGTCCATGGGGCTGCCCAACGCCGCCAAAGCCGCTGGCATGTCGCTGGGGCCCAACTACTTCAACCTGGAGATCTCCGGCAACGGCGGCACCAACTACGCCATTGGAGGCGCCCGCAACGACACCACCGGAACGCTGGACTCCTATGGGATTCCGTCGGGTGTGTACTGGCAACTCTATTACTACGTGACGAAGGCGAATCTGACGGCGGATCCGGCCGCGCTGTACGTCCTGTTTGGCGGCGGCAACGACCTGCGCGACGCGTCCCTGTTGAGCCCGGCCGAGCGCGACGCGGCCGCTGCCGTTTCGGCCGAATACCTGGTCTTTTCCATGTATATCCTCGAGCAGTTGGGTGCCAGGAACTTTCTCGTCCTGAACGCCCCGGACATCGGGAACACGCCGGAAGCGAAGCTCGTTCGCAACAACGAGGCGGCGGCCACAGCGGCGACGCAAGCCTACAACACCACGCTTGGTTTCTACGTCAACTACTTCCAGACCGCTCTACCCCGCTCGACGTTCCACCTGCTGGACACCTACTCGTTGTTTGAGGGGCTGTACGCCGACGCTCAGAATGGCGGCTCGCTCTATGGTCTGACCAACGCCACAACGCCCTGTTTCGCGGGCTATGCGGGTTCGCCCGGAGCCGACTGTGCCACCTCCGTCTTTGCTGACGACATTCACCCGACGACGGCCGCGCATCACCTGTTGGCGAATGCGGCGTACGACCTGCTGAATCCCCCGCCGGCGGCGCTTCTGTCGTCGAGTGCCAGCTTGCAGATCACGGCGACGCCCGAGCCCTCGGCGGCCTGGATGTGCGTTACCGGTCTGGGACTCCTGGCCTGGTCGCGGCGGCGTACGGCAACACGCCGAAGACGGCCTTGAGCGCCTGCGCCACGGCAACGGGCCGGCCAGTTCGCCCTACCTCGGTGCCGCCACTGCAATCCCATTCGCATCCGGAACCGCGCCAATAGAAACAACCGCAAACGTCTCCAGGTCCAACAGCGCGACACCCCCGTTGCGCGCCTCCGCCCCCGCCGGCATCATCTGCGGAGGCACGAGAACATTCGAGACCCACGCATGTTTCCCATCGGGCACAACCAGCAGCGGGCTGCCGGTCTTGACCCGCTGCGCCACCTGGCCGGTCTTTGCGTCGATCACCAGCAGGATCCCATCCAGCACCGCCGGCGCCAGAATCCAGCGGCCGTCCGCACTCACCGACGGATAGAAGATCTGACCCACGCCAAGATGGCCAAATCGCGCTTCGACCGAGAGATCGGCCGGATTCAGCAGCACGAGTTCATTCCGGCCGCCCACAATCAGCCGCCGGCGATCCGCGGTCCAGCCCAACCCTCTTGGCGCTGCGATCTCGGCCTGGGCCAGGATGGCGCCGCCTTTCGGGTCCACCTTCAGCACACGGCCGGTCGTTGTGAAGGCAAATAGCGACCGTCCGTCCGCCTGGAAGATGAAGTTGTGGACGCCGGGCGGCAGGTCAAATGTGCGCAGTACCATACCCGACACCGCATCAAAGACCACCATCGCCTCGCGGCCCACTTCCGTGTTCGTGAACAGTTCCCGGTGCTTCGGCGGACGCAGCTTCAGCCCATGTGGAGCGGTGCAACCCGCCGGCAACTGAAACCGGGCGCGCTCGAGAACCGCCCGCACGTCCAATACGGAAATTGTGGTGCCCGGAGTCCCAATCTGGTGGTTGACCTCCAGCAGGCCGAAGTTCGAGACAAAGGCTGTCTTTCCATCCGGAGTCACCTCGATCTCATGCGGCTTCTCGCCGACGCGCACGGCCTTCTTGCGCTCCGGATGGTCCGGCGGAAACAGGACCACTTGCCCCAGGCCCTCCTGCACTACCAGCACCATCTTGCGCACCGCAGTCCCCGACAGCAAAGCGGTAGAACCGAAAGGCGCCGCCAGCAACCCCAGGCGAAGAATGTCGTATCTGGTCATCAATCCGGCTCCAGCCCCCGTGTGTCCAGAATACCGGCAGGGCGGGCCCCTTCGAATCCGCGCCTCTCCTGGATCTCCGCCGTCCCACTATAATCATGGTGGCCCACGGAAGGCGGTATTCCTCCGGTGACCGGCAGCCAGGGATCATGCCTCACTCGGTTTTCAGGAATAGAGCGGCGCGCATCTATTACGGTTTCGGCCTGCTCCTGCTCGCGATTGTCCCACTTCAGTACCTCTACCTTCCCCTGGGGACGAATGTTTCAGACGCCATCGTGACGCTCTGCCTGGCGGCCCTGGCTTTCCCTTTCGCCTCACTCCAAAGCAATCTGGCCGGTCCTATGAAGCTGAGGACGCTCGCGCCGTGGCTGTACGGAGCCGGGACGATTCTGACCATGATTAGCGCGCCCTGGCTGCAGGAGTCCATCGCGAAGTTAGGTCGCGATGCCCAGTGGACCCTCCTCATCGGATTGGTAGATCTTCTCTTTCCCGGCATGATCCTGCTGCCCGTCGCTGCCCTGATCGTGGGGACTCTCCGCCGCAACCGGCAGAGGCCGAGGAGTGGGTACCTGCTGGGGGGGCTCTGCCTGCTGGCGGTGTGCACAGGTAGGACCTGGCTCAACCTATTCAACAATCACTTCGAACTGGCTCCCAGTGCGGACTCGTTCATGTCCGGACTGTTGTGGGAGCCCGCCAGCTTCGTCGTGGCGACTGCGGGCGTGATTCTTGGCAGCTTGCCCGCGGAGCTGCACGTGGCCTCGCGCTCCACTTCCGCCATGCTCCTCTGCTACCTGCTGGCGATTTTCCTGATCCCGCTTGGTGCAAGCACGAGCCTCGCGGATCACGAAAACCAGGCGTACGCAGCGCTGCTCCTAATCACCATGCTCGTTTGCGTGCCCGCTTCCCATCTGACCAGGGTTTGGATCACGTCGAAACCGGTCGGCCGCTCTAGCTGACAGGTCAATTCGCACGGCCCACCGCCCCAAAGACGATATACTCCCCCTAAAAGGAATTTCAGATGAAACACTCCTCTTCCCGCCGAGGCTTCCTCGCCGCTCCGCTCGCCCTGCCCGTCACCGCCCTGGCCGCCCCGTCTCAGCTGCCCGCCGCCGAACCCAAACTCACTTACCGCACCCTCGGTAGAACCGGCCTCAAGGTCACCGCCCTCTCCTTCGGCTGCATGACCACCACCGACGCCAGCGTCATCGAGCGCGCCGCCGACACCGGCATCGTCCACTTCGATACGGCCCGCAGCTACCAGAACGGCAACAACGAGCGCATGGTCGGCGCCGCCCTCAAGAGCCGGCGGGCCAAGGTCGTCATCTCCAGCAAAAGCGGCGGCAAGACAGCCCAGACCGCCTTGGCGGACCTCGACACCAGCCTCCGCGAATTGGGCACCGACTACCTCGACATCTGGTACCTCCACATGAAGAACGACCCGGCCGAGGTGACCGAGGAGCTCCTCGAAGCGCAGCGCGCCGCCAAAAAGGCCGGCAAGATCCGCTTCGCCGGCGTCAGCACGCACTTCAACATGGACCGCATGCTGCCCTACCTGGCCAAGCTCGGCCAGACCGACGTCGTCCTCACCACCTACAACTTCGCCATGCGCTCCGTCGCGGCCGGCGCCAACACAGACACCAACGCCGCGAAGACAGACATGACCTCCGCCATTCGCGAGGCCCGCCAATCCGGCATGGGCATCGTCGTCATGAAGACGCTCGCCGGCGGCACCACCCGCGTCCAGCGCGGCGACCGTCTCTACGGCGCCAATCCCCAGGCCCTCTCCCAACGCCTCGGCCAGCCCGGCGTCCCGCTCGCGGCCATCAAGTGGGCGCTGCGCAACCAGTCCGTCGACACGGCCATCGTCTGCATGACGGACCACGACCAGTTCCAGGAAGACCTCCGGGCCATGGCCGAGCCCTACACCCCCAAGGACGAGGCGTTGCTAGCCGAGCACCTTGCCCGCATCAGCCCCATCTACTGCCGCATGTGCGGCGCGTGCAACGGCGTCTGCGCGAATGGAGTGCCGGTCCCGGACGTCCTCCGTATCCTCACCTATGCGGAAGGCTACGGGCAGTTCGCCATGGCCCGCGAGCGCTATCTGGAACTGCCCGAACAAGCCCGTTCCATCCGTTGCACGAACTGCACCACGTGTTCCGTGGACTGCCCCAACGGAGTCCGAATCCAGGAGCGTGTCGGCCGAGCCCAGGAACTCCTGGCGTAGTTCGCAGCCGGAGAAGTGAGTCTCGACCCTACCCTGTCGGAGACCTTGATTCTCTGGCGCATAGCGCGAATTCCTCGTGTGGTCATCAGTGCGGCAGGCGGCGAGCAGAAACCACGTCTCCCAGTTCCCTCGCTCCGCCGTCCAACGCTGCAACTCCAACGCCACCCACCCCCAGCATTCCCCTGGGCAATGCCCAGGGGAATGCTGGAGGGGCGGATTGGGCTGTTGGGGCGGGTTGACGGAATGGGTTTGTTCGCTCGTTGGGAGTGAATTGGCCGGCGTCGTTGGTGTTGCGGCGGGCCCTGGGCTGCGCCCAGGGGAATGCTGGGGGAGCCGATTGGGTTGTTGGGGTGGGTTGGTGGAATGGGTTTGTTCGCTCGTTGGGAGTGAATTGGCGGGTGTCGTTGGTGTTGCGGCGGGCCCTGGGCTGCGCCCAGGGTAATGCTGGAGGAGTGGATTGCGTTGATGGGGAGCGTTGGTGGAATGGGTTTGCTCGCTCGTTGGGAGTAAATTGGCGGGTGTCGTTGGTGTTGCGGCGGGCCCTGGGCTGCGCCCAGGGTAATGCTGGAGGAGTGGATTGCGTTGATGGGGAGCGTTGGTGGAATGGGTTTGCTCGCTCGTTGGGAGTAAATTGGCGGGTGTCGTTGGTGTTGCGGCGGGCCCTGGGCTGCGCCCAGGGTAATGCTGGGGGGGGCGGATTGCGTTGATGGGCGGCGTTGGTGGAATGGGTTTGTTCGCTCGCTGGGAGTGAATTGGCCGGCGTCGTTGGTGTTGCGGCGGGCCCTGGGCTGCGCCCAGGGGAATGCTGGAGGGGCGGATTGCGTTGATGGGGAGCGTTGGTGGAATGGGTTTGCTCGCTCGTTGGGAGTGAATTGGCGGGTGTTTGGGTCGTTGCGGCGGGCCCTGGGCTGCGCCCAGGGGAATGCTGGGGGAGCGGATTGGGCTGTTGGGGCGGGTTGACGGAATGGGTTTGTTCGCTCGTTGGGAGTGAATTGGCCGGCGTTGTTGGCGTTGCGGCGGGCCCTGGGCTGGGCCCAGGGGAATGCTGGGGGAGCGGATTGCGTTGATGGGGTGCGTTGGTGGGATGGGTTTGATCGCTCGTTGGGAGTGAATTGGCGGGTGTCGTTGGTGTTGCGGCGGGCCCTGGGCTGCGCCCAGGGGAATGCTGGAGGAGCGGATTGGGCTGTTGGGGCGGGTTGACGGAATGGGTTTGATCGCTCGTTGGGAGTGAATTGGCGGGTGTCGTTGGGGTTGCGGCGGGCCCTGGGCTGCGCCCAGGGGAATGCTGGGGGAGCCGATTGCGTTGATGGGGTGCGTTGGTGGAATGGGTTTGTTCGCTCGTTGGGAGTGAATTGGCGGGTGTCGTTGGTGTTGGAATGGGCCCTGGGCTGCGCCCAGGGGAATGCTGGAGGGGCGGTTTGCATTGATGGGGAGCGTTCGTGGAATGGGTTTGATCGCTCGTTGGGAGTGAATTGGCGGGTGTCGTTGGTGTTGCGGCGGGCCCTGGGCTGCGCCCAGGGTAATGCTGGAGGAGCCGATTGGGTTGTTGGGGCGGGTTGGGGAAATGGGTTTGTTCGCTCGTTGGGAGTAAACTGGCCGGCGTCGTTGGTGTTGCGGCGGGCCCTGGGCTGCGCCCAGGGGAATGCTGGAGGGGCGGATTGGGCTGTTGGGGCGGGTTGACGGATTGGTGGGCGCCGATCTCAGTGGCAGCGGTTGAGTCGCCAGACAGGCGCGCTAGGAGTTGCTCGCTGACACGCAACAGGTGATTGCGACGCCTGCGAAGCCGGGTGATTCGCAGCCGCTCTTCCCGCGGGAAGCGGATCCAGGCCCGGCGGTTCAGTTGATCGATGCTCCAGGGTGGGGTGCTGTTTCCTAACTCCCGCCAATCGAGTTGCCGTTGTTTGGCGAATGCGGCAGATTCCTTACGCTCGCAAATGCGGATCTCTCGCCGGAGGAAGTCCAGATGCCTGGCCAGCGCCTGGCGGTCGCGGACACAGGACGGCGTGGGGGCTTCCGGTACGGGGCCAGCCATGGCGGGGCTCGCGGCCCGCGGGTTCTTCTGTTCCGGTGCCGGGCCACGGCTTCTTCGTGTTCCCGGTGTGTTTTCCAAACTCTTCAATAGCGTAGTCATGAGAATTCCTTTGCATCCAGGGTAGAGAGGGCTCACCAAGGACCCGGGGTAGTCAGGTGTGCTAAGTCATTGAATTGATTGGTGAATATTTTTCTCATCCGAGTGTGATGAAGGTTTATTCATGGTCCATTTTCGCTGGTGTCCGGGGGTTCTACGGCTTCACGGAGCTTCCCGGTCTGGGCGTTTGACAAGGAAGTAGAGAGACGAAGTGTTTCAGCAGGGCTCGGGCTGACTCCGTAACCTGCGCACCTGGGTCGGACAGAAAGCCGGCCCGGGGGCCGGCTGCGGACGAGGCGTCCGCCCTACCTGTACTTTCCAGTGTGGATTTCAAATTGATTGGTGAATATTTTTCTCATCCGAGTGTGATGAAGGTTTATTCATGGTCCATTTTCGCTGGTGTCCGGGGGTTCTACGGCTTCACGGAGCTTTTCGGCCTAGGAGTTTGACAAGGAAGTAGAGAGACGAAGTGTTTCCGCGGGGCTCGGGCTGACTCCGTAACCTGCGCACCTGTGATCGGACAGAAAGCCGGCCCGGGGGCCGGCTGCGGACGAGGCGTCCGCCCTACCTGTGCTTTCCAGTGTGGATTTCAAATTGATTGGGGAGTATTTTTCTCATCCGAGCGTGATGAGGGTTTATTCATGGGCCGTTTCCGCTGGTGTCCGAGGGTTCTACGGCTTCACGGAGCTTCCCGGTCTGGGCGTTTGACAAGGAGGTAGAGAGACGAAGTGTTTCAGCGGGGCTCGGGCTGACTCCGTAGCCAGCGCACCTGTGATCGGACAGAAAGCCGGCCCGGGGGCCGGCTGCGGACGAGGCGTCCGCCGTACCTGTGCTTTCCAGTGTGGATTTCAAATTGATTGGGGAGTATTTTTCTCATCCGAGCGTGATGAGGGTTTATTCATGGGCCGTTTCCGCTGGTGTCCGAGGGTTTTACGGCTTCACGGAGCTTCCCGGTCTGGGCGTTTGACAAGGAGGTAGAGAGACGAAGTGTTTCAGCCGGGCTCGGGCTGACTCCGTAACCTGCGCACCTGTGATCGGACAGAAAGCCGGCCCGGGGGCCGGCTGCGGACGAGGCGTCCGCCCTACCTGTGCTTTCCAGTGTGGATTTCAAATTGATGGGGAATATTTTTCTCATCCGAGTGTGATGAGAGTTTATTCATGGGCCGTTTCCGCTGGTGTCTGGGGGTTTTACGGCTTCACGGAGCTTCTCGGTCTGGAAGTTTGACAAGGAAGTAAAGCGACGAAGTGTTTCCGCAGGGCTCGGGCTGACTCCGTAACCTGCGCACCTGTGGTCGGACAGAAAGCCGGCCCGGGGGCCGGCTGCGGACGAGGCGTCCGCCCTACCTGTGCTTTCCAGTGTGGATTTCAGAGTGCGGAGGCTAGCGACTTGCGCGGTAGCGGGTCAGGACGAGGCCGTTGGGGTACACCTTGTGCTCCAGCAGTTGAGCGGACAGGGCAGCGGGGCGTCCGTCGAAAGGGGGCATGCCGGAGCCCAGGATCGCGGGGTTGATCTTCCGGATCAGCTCGTCGATTTCTCCCGCGAGGGCCGAGGCGAGTTTGCTTCCAGCGTAGAGCCAGTTGTCCTTGCCGTCTTCCGCTTTGAGGCCGCGGATCCGGTCCAGCGGATCTGAGGCGTGCCGGTGGACGACCGGGTGCGGGCTGGTGGACATTGTGCGGGCGAAGACGCACCGCCGCGGCGCATAGGGGTCGCAGTCGGCAGGTTGCGGGGTGCATTTGCGGCTGCGCGGCTCGGATGCTATCTTCGGGTCAAGGCGTTCGAGGCGCCTCCTGTCCGCGGGAAGGACTGAGTCCACTCGTTGGCGTTCGAGACCGATACGAACTTTCTTTCGGCCTGCACAAGCGGACATCAGGCATAGCGAAAGGACGTTCGTTTATGCAAAGATCTCTCCCGGCTCAACCGAGCCTCATTCAACTGAAGCACCAAGCCAAGGACCTGCTGAAGGAGTTTCGCGGCGGCGCACCTGAGGCCCTGACGCGGTTTCGCGAGCAGCACCGGCAAGCCGGCGGATCGGAAGCGGCGACGCTGAGCGACGCGCAACTGGTGATCGCCCGGGAGTACGGGTTCTCGAGCTGGCCCAAGCTGAAGCAGCACGTCGAATTGCAGACCGACGTCGAAGCTCGGGTTCTGCGGCTGCAGGCCGAGTTTGCGGCTGGGGACGCGCAGGTCAAGCTGCGGCTGCTGCAGCCGGCGCACGCCCGGGAACGCTTCGAGAATTATGATCCGCGGGCGGCCTCACTGTCCCACCGGGACGCTCGGCTGCTGGTGGCCAATGCGGAGGGGTACGCGTACTGGGAGAAGTACGACAGCTTTCTGCATCTGGATCCGGGGGTGCGGGCGGCGATTGCCGCGGTGCGGAGCGGGGATCTCGCTCAGCTACAGGAGATCTTGCGTTCGGATCCGGCGGCGGCGAACCGGCGGTGGGTGGCTGGGTTCGCGGCTCCGCAGCCTCCTCCTAACGATTCGATTCCGCTGTTCTGCGTGTCGGAGGCGGTCTTCCGCGGGACGAACCGTCAAGGGAACGAGTACGAACTGACGAGGGCCTTGATTGAGGCGGGCGCGGATGTCGAGGTGGATGGCGGACAACCGTTGACGTCGGCGGTCAGCTTCGGCGCGATCCGGGTGGTGGAGGCGCTGCTGGATGGCGGCGCGCAGGTGGATGGCGTGGATGGGGATGGGCTGCCGATGGGGTACGCGATGCACTTTGCCTTCCAGGCCGTGGCCGAGTTGCTGGCTGCGCGGGGCGCCCAACTGGATTTGCGATTTGGGGCCGGGTTGGGCCGGATGGATGCCGTGCGCGGCTGGTTCGAAGCGGATGGCTCGTTGAAGCCGGGGGCGGGTGCGCTGGCCGATCCTTATGGGTTGGAGCGGAAGCTGAAAGGCCTGTCGCCGTTCCAGTGCGAGCGGACTCGGGCGAACGTGTTGAGCCAGGCGCTGTATTTTGCTTGCGTGAACAACCGGCTGGAGGCGGCGGAGTTTTTGCTGGGGCAGGGTGCGGAGATCAATGCGATTGTGCCGGGGTTGGATTGCCGGGTGACGGTGCTGCACCGGATGGCGACGATGGAGCGCTATGGGGATGTTGTGGTGCGGTTTTTGTTGGAGCACGGGGCGGACCCAGGGGTGCGGGATTTGGATTATCGGGGGACGGCGGCGGATTGGGCCCGGCATCATGGGCGGGGGGAGATGGTGCGGTTGCTGGGGGCGTGAATGGCGAGCCCAACTCTGGGTGAAGCTACCTCGCATTCCGTCGCTTGATCGAAAGAGTGACTCCCGTTCGATAGATCGGTCCCGCTCGGTGACCGCCAAGGCTTGGTCAGATCACAGAGCTGAGGGGCAGAACAAAGATCCTGCTTGACGAACGCATGTACCAAGTGTACCATTTGCTAGAAGCCCTATGAACAAGACCATTTACCTGCGTGACGAGGAAGGCCCGATCTGGGATCGTGCACGAGAGCTCGCAGGGGATAAGCTATCGCCGGTCGTAGTAAATGCATTGAAGCGATTCATAAATGAAAGCGAGGCCAAGGCAAAGGGTTTCGAGCGCATTGAGGTGTCATTCAACGACTACGATGATCACCGTATCCCGAAGATCAAGGCATTTTACGGGCGTTGGGTATTCCCGCCAAATAAGGCTATCGAGTTGACGAATGAGGAAGGTACAACCTCCAGCCGCTATGCCGTCGCAATCACAGCTAAGGGTGCGGCAGTCGTTTACTCCTGGAAGGAGGATGAGGAGAGCACGTGGGGGAATAGCTTACGTGTCTTTAACTCCCTGGAGCATGCTGCGGCGGACGTGGAAGTGAACTTCGCGGCCAGACAGGCAATAAAGGAACTAGGGGTGCGGATCGAGGAGCTCGACATTTGAGCGGGCGAGGAGGGAGACGGCAGTGAAGAATGCTTTCGAGTTTAGGGGAGAGTACAGCCGGGATGGACGGTGCATTAGGAAAGAACGGGTGGTTGGCCCCATCGTCGTGTGGGCCATCGTTGCCATCGTCGCAATCCTGAGTGGTCACGTAGCAAAGCTTCCTGCCGCCATGTGGCAACTATTCCCACCGGTTTCGGTCCAGCATCCAGTCGAAAGATCTGCGTCCGTCCTGCAGCCACCCGAATCTTGATCTGCGGGGACAGAGGGATGGAGTGGACCAAGCTAGTCCGGGCCGCTGTTTCCGGTCTTGCCGTGATTGCCTCGATCCGAGCTACCTAATGGCCGATTCGTCATTTTCCCGGCGTTGAGTATAGTCCTGAAGAGATTCCGCTACCCCCCCGACCACCAGGAGAAGACGGAGTTTGCGGTCGTCACGACATGGCGGGCACGCATCTGCTACCGTCGTGCCGGGAATGGAACTCTTTGGATTGGCCGCCGCCATCCCGGCGGCATTCTTGCTCAGCGCACTCTATCGAGTTGTCCTCCTGCGACTGCTTGTACGATTCGAATGGGTAGCCCGCCTGTTCAGGCCGGCGTCCGCCGTGGTCATGGGTCTATTCGCGGCCGAATTGATATTGTTGGCGACCGTAGGCAGCATTCGCATCCAGGAACTGTCCGGGTCGATCGTCTATGTAGGACATTTGATCGTCTTCCTTCTTGGCACACCTGCTTTGGCGAATCTCATTCTGATTCGCGGCCGTGACAGGCGTGCCTGCACCTGGTACGTCGTCTCGCTTTCGTGTGCCGCGATGGCCTTTGTTCTAGTGCTTCTCCAGTACAAAGTGAGTGAGGAGCTTTTCGGAATCGATGGGGACGGGGTCCCGTTCGGGTGACACGATGCAGCGACGATTCCATAGAAAGGACCTCTCGCCAAGTGCCATTGCTGTCCATTCGAGTCCGGGCATCTGCGTTACCCGGTACTTGCTGACAGATGGCCGGCAATGCCTATACTGAGTACGGGAGCGGACTACTGCGGCGTCAACGGGAGGGATGCCGCGTAACCACCCGGGCCGCTATTGTTTGGGGCTGGATCGCATTCGCCAGAAATCCAAATCCGGCGCCGCGAATTCATCTGACACCCAACTCATGGCCGGTTCCACGCGCAGTAGCCGCTGCTCGCGCACGAGAATCGTCTCCGACATCGCCTTGGAGGCATTGCTGTCGTACCCGCGCCCGCTGGCCTCACGCCGCGATATCCCTTCATCCAGCACGCGCAGCGAAGCCATCGGCGCCAGCAGCAGATAAGTCCCCGATGGCGCCCCAGCCACCACCTGATAGGCCATATCGGGCCGGTCCAGGTTCATCGTGTCGAACGCACTGCGCCGGTATCCGGCCACCGTCGCAAAGCCCCCTTCCATCCCCGGCCGCACGCGGTAAATGGTGACGTGCACATAGCGCGCCCGCGCCAGCGCCTTCAACGCCTGGTCGGGCCGGTAACTAGCGTCCGGACGATAAATCGCCACCATCGCCTTGCTCGGCCCCAACACATCGTCGGCGACAAACCCGCTGTCTCCGTTGTCCGCGCGCTGCCCGTCCACTGGATTCAGCCGCTTGTCCCACTCCTCGATGCTGGCAAAGGAGTCGTGTGCTTCCAGCGCCCACGCCTCAGACACGCCGGTCAGCGTCGTCAGCCCCCACACGTTCAGCGGAGCCTGCAACTCCGCATAGGGCCGCATCGGCCGCGCATCGCCTCCCGCGCGCCGCACCAGTTGCAGCAGTTGCGGCGGCTCCCCGCCATTCTGGGCGAACGCGCAGGTCAGGCAGACGCAGGCGAGTACAGGCAGTTTCATGGTTCACTCCTAAGACGCTCGATGCTGCCGTTTCGTGGAGTCTGCCGCGCCTTGCTGTCGAAGATTCTCTTCGGGTATTCGCAATTACGCTTCAGGTTTTCCTCCAACGACAGCTTGGGTTCCGTCGACTTATCGTATGCGAGTTCCCCGTGCTGTGGAACGGAGAGGGATGGAGTGGCCCAAGCCGGTCCCACCCAGTCAGCCGCATGCGTTTCGGCGAATTGACCTATGACGAGTCGGGATGCCAATCGTCCCGTCCGGAATTGAAAGAAAGGAATGGGGAGGCGGTTGCCAAGGTGACCTGCACAGCGATGGCACCTCTTCACTTCCAGGTTGGTCCTCGCGACCCACAATCTCACACCGATATGCGGATTGGTTCCGAACCATCATTTGTTGCACCAACGGGAAATCGGTGGAAGAATTGGAGAACCCCGCTACTATTTATCGACATCAGGGGCGACAGATTGCTGTACTATGTCACACGAGAACCTTGTTCGTCCACTTCACCTCCACACGATTGACAGTCTTTGCGCGGACCTAATCAGCGGTCGTCCTATTGCGGCGGGGAAGCAAAACGATACCCATTCGCTGGGATCGGCGGCGTCCAGGGCCATACTGAACTGGTACCGCATCAATCGCTCGAAGTGGGCCTCCAACGTCATGGAGCGAGATGTCGAATCCATTGTGGACGCCGCCACAAGCCAGCCGCCCATCTTGGCCGCCGAAGGGAGTGATGCTTCACACAGCCCCCATAGGCTTCGTCTCGCCAAAATGGAAGCTCACCAATTCGGCGGGCTTCACGCCATCTCGTCCAAGTCGGACGTCCCAACGAACTTTGTCTTTGAACCAACCAAACTAATCACGCTGTTCGAAGGATGGAATGGCTCAGGCAAGACGTCACTCCTGAATGCGATTATCTGGTGCCTAACGGGACAACTCCTCAGGGCCCAAAGGAAGCCCGAGCCTGGCAACATCGAATTTGAATGCCGAATTGAACGCGAAACTGCAGGATCACCTGCAGATGCAACTTACCACAAACTCACGCCGGTAAGCCCGTTGCCCAGTCCTACACGATTCCACCCCGATGCGACGCAAAGCAAATTACCGCTAGATACTTGGGTTGAACTCACCTTTGTTGATGAGAGCGGACAGTCCCTTCAGCCGATCCGGCGCACGCAAACCCGCAGTACTCGGGGAACTGTAACCGAGACGGAACCAGCTCTCTCAGCCTTGAGGGTCGACCCAATCGCCCTTCGAATAGGCACAACTATGCCCGGAATAATCCCGTTCATCCAAGCTGGCTCGGTGTCGGAACTGGGGCAGTCGATTACCGAACTCACAGGCTTGGCCGAATTGGTGGAACTCGCCCGACATGCTACGAAGGTCAAGCAAAAGCTTGCAGGTGATTTCACCAAGAGCCGGACGGCAGAAATCGCAAAGCAAGACGGAATATTCACGGAAGTACTTGGGGAGCTGCGCGAACTAATTGTCGAGCACCCTGTCATCGATCCGGGACTACCCCTGCCCACACCTTCGGAGGATCGGTCCCTGGAAGTGGCGCTACAAACCCTCGAAGATCGCTTTGTTTCGCTCAAGAGCAAAGCCCTCGAAGAGGCACGCGTAGTGCTTGGGCAGTCGTTCGACCCTTCTAGCTCTATCTCTCGTGATGATCTCGAAATGAATATCCAGCCAGCTCTCGCTCAATTGAGCCAAATCCAGCAACTCGAGAGCGCGGCAAGACTGGCAGGACTTGCGACGCTCAGTGAGGAACAACTGTCTGTCGCCGAAGCCCTTGTATCGCAGATTCGTTCGCAGGCAGTGGTCCTAGCCGAGTTGGCCACAGATTCGGACATTGCCCGTCGCAAACAACTCTACGCGCGGGTGGCTTCATGGATGCAGCAGCACAAGCTTGAGGGCACTGACAACTGCATGGTTTGCGGGGCCAGCTTAGAGTCGGCTATCGACGTTGCATCAGGTAGGCCTGTCCGTGATCACCTCCAGCAGATGTTGGCAGGAGATGCGGAATTACTGGGTGTCACTGTCCGCAATTGGAGCCAATCATGGATCGGAGAACTGGCGCAGTCGTTGCCCGACCCACTAAGGAAGGAACTTCACACTGAGCTGCCCGCGACCCCAGGAACTCTGATCCAGAATGCGGTGAGCGTGGAACTCTTCAAAACACTGCCGTTCACAGGAATCCTGTCGGCGCTCAGGCCGGACGCAGAATCCGTCTGTATCGAAGCGATCAATGGGCTCCCGCCTTTCAACGAACCGCCAAGAAAGAAGTTCGGTCGTGAGGTGGCGGAATCCGCAGACGAACTGGAGCAGATGCTCAACCGACTCGATCGAGCTATTGCCTTTTCCAGATGGCGGCAGGCTCACCACCAAGAGGTAAAAGCTGTATCGTTCTCAACTCTCGGAACCAAGGCACGTGAAGGCGGGTCCATCAATGCGCGGTCGCCACTTCGGTGGAAGCTGTCAGCCCTCGAAGCGACAGTTAAGGGCGCTCAGCCGATCACTCGAGCATTGGTCCTTTCCAAACGAATGTCCCGTGAGCTGATGCTTCGCCGGGAGAAGGAGGCGCGGATTGAGGCCTACCGCAACACTGGGGAGGGACTAGGAGAAGTCATTGCTCTGGGAGGCCTTGCACAACAACAAGTGGAAGATCTTCGTGGCGCCCTCCATGAGCGCGCTTTGCATTGGCGGAGCCGTTTCTATCAAAACGCGTATGTTTCCGCTGGTCACGCTCTTGTGGGCAGTGAGATGGATTCAAAAGGCACTCTGAGCATCTTGGTGGGCTCGGAAGGAACAACAGCTCCGGCGCAGCACGTTGCAAACGCGTCAGCGCTCAGAGCGAGTCTGATGGGGTTCTTTTTAGCATTCTGGGAACATGTGCTCAACACTCGCGGAGGGCTTCAACTGTTGCTTTTGGATGATCCCCAAGAACTGTTGGACGAGGATAATCGTGAACGACTGGCGCATTCGCTCCCGGAGCTTGTAGGCGCTGGCGCTCAACTGTTCGTTACTACACACGACAGGCGATTCGCCCGAATCGCAGTTTCAGAGGCGCGCAAGCAGGGGTTCATAGAGCATCGGAGTGTCCACCCTGTCAATAGTGGGAGGACGACGATAACCACAGCCCTTACGGTCGAATCTCTAGACCAGAAGCGAGTAGATTTCGAGAACAAAGTCGACGATGCGACCGTTGCTCAGGAGTACGCCGCAGAGGCCCGGGTATTCATTGAAGCCAGGCTTGCAGATCTGTTCGACAGTCCAGCCTATCCCGCGTATTCGGTTCCAACCAAGGCGCCAACACTCGCTGATCACCTCGGTCGCCTACAAGGATTGGTGGCTTCACCTCCAAACGACCTCTTTCGAAGCCCCCCCTTAGCAAATTTCTGTAAAGACAAGGCGCTCCTTCAGGGCGCAGCGTGCCTTGCTCTACTAAACAAGGCGCACCACGGCCACAAAGCTACCATCACCTACAGCGATGTCCACAGTGTACGGGAAGATCTAAAGCGGCTTCGAAGGGGTATTGAGGAGCTCCACGAGGAATTCAGGCGGTGGCGGTGGCGGGAACCCGGACAAGAAATCCCGGCAAACGTGGTCTCGCTATCTAGCAGCCCTCCCCCGCACTTTAGAGTTAGGATCTATCCTGACCTAGCTGCCTTCACAGGACTATCTCCGGGGGGTGAAACCCAAGCTCTCGATGATGCTGAGTTCGAAAGCAGTTGGTTCTCCGACAAAGCCTTCTTCTACCTCAAGAATGATAACCTTGGCTTCGCAGCGCCCTCAGGCTCCATTGTTGTGGTCGAACGCGAACCAAAACCTGGCAATGATCGTAACCTCGTCATTGCCCTGACCGAGACCAAGACGTATGCACGTCGGCTCCTCCGATCATCGAGAGGAGGAATTGTGTCACTTGCCGCACAGAACCCCGATCCACGAATTAGCCCTCCGACCGTGTTTCTGGAGCCATTTACTGTACGAATTCACCGCATCGTCGGTGTCTTGTTTGGAAATATGTACCCGCCACGAGAGAAGCAAGAGGCGGTGCAGGTAGATCGTGCTGACGTGCTTGCCCAGGTATCCACTGCATACCGAGTGCGAGATGATAGCGCACTGCCCCTTGCGCTTCCCAGGCAACTTGTGCTTGGTGGCCCGCGTATTACCCCTGCTGAGCTAGACGGTTACGTGGGGCAACTGGTTGCATTAACGCTCGAAGAAGGCAGTGGCATATTCAAACGCGTGGGACCGCAGTTGCCGAAGGCAATGGCCCCCCTGCGGAAATTCGAGTCCATTGGAGGGCTTGGGGCGTCGGAAATTGTGGCAACTGAAGCCCACGATGGGCGGTTCCCAGGTGTGCCAGTCATGGCGTACGCGCGGCAGATCATTGGCGTCGTTTATGAGGTAACTGGGGAAACGCCGCGCCTGGCTGACGCAGAGGGGCACACCGCGAGAACAAAGAGGGCGGGCCACTGAATGCCCCCAAGTTCGGAGCCATGAAGCACCTGAGAGTACCAGCATGGCTGACGGGTTGCCCTACGATTCAAGATGTCCTGGAGAATCTGATGCGGCGATCTATCTGGCCCGCGATCGAGGCGGTCTTCGAGGATGGCGAGAGTGCTCTCTATCTCGGGCGGCTCGAAGGCGTTTATGTGGAGGGCGTGCGGATCTACTGCTACGACGCCGCCGGTGAATGGGAGGACTACTGCCGACTCACCTTGGACCAGATTTTCCGGATTGAGTTCGATGATCAGTACTGCAGAATATTCAATCGGTACATGCGGTCCAAGGCGGGCAGGCCGGCTCTGCATGCGTGATGACGAGTGGAGGCACAAGGGGCAGGGATGGAATTCTGGCGCAGGGCGTTCTGGAAATCGTTTTGGATTGCACTCCGACGGTGCCGCCAGGACAGGCGGGCCCGGGTATTCGTCGCGAAGGTCATTTTCGCGTTTGTGTACGTGATCGGCTATGCCGGCTACTTTCTCATCGTGCCCTGGCGGCAACGAGACGGAGGACAGGCCCTGGCCGTTTATGGGGTCCTCTTCGGCACCGCGATCATCGCTTATTTCGCATTGCGCCGATCGCATGAGATCGATCAACAGATGTTGACCTTCTCGCTCACCGGACGGCCGGAGGCGGAGCCTTCACAACCCGACCAGACTTCGGCCGCCGTGGGGCTCTACCTCGCCAAACGGGCTGCTATCCTCAGCTGCCTGATTGGACGCGCGGGCAGCGAAATCCTCCACAAGGATGGAAAAGTGGAGGGAGTTACCCGGCAGGTTCAGAATACCTGGCTTCGCGAAAACGGACTTTGGCAGGAGTTGGAAGAAAATGAAGGAGCGCTGATGAGCGCAGCCGACGCCACATGGGCGGGTGCGGACCGGGATTCGATTGTCGTCTGGTGCGAGCGACTCCGGCTTCTTCGCTGGGTGCTCGGAATGGATCCGCAGTTGGAGCCGCTGGAGCACTTCCCGCGTCCCGACCTGCGGCTTATGCAGGGCCTGCACGAGAGGCCAGAGGCTCCCCAGGCGAGCGTGATGCCTTGGGACGTTCGGGTCGAACGGGAGAAAGCGGCGGCGTATCATGCTCGACTTGTCGCCGAGTTTCAAGTCCGCAAATTGCTTCCTCAGGATCCGGAGATGGAGGCTTGGTCCAGCACCTTGTTGGAGCAGTACGCCGGCTCGTCCACCGACTATCTGGCTGGAACGAAGACGATCGGCGAACTCGAGGAGCCAGAGCTTCGGCTGCTGGCGGAGACCGTTTTCGCGAGGGTGCAATACGCCATGTACCTTGAGTTGCAGTTGAGCAGCGACGCACCAATTTCCTTTGGCTCCTGGTTGGAACACAGAGCTCCGGCATAGGCGGGCAACGATGTGGGCTTCGGGTGGAGGCTGGGGGTACAGGCGGAGGGACGGGCTGGTTTTCGCGACAAGGACGGGGCCGCCTCTGAGGAGCCCGTCGCTCACGCTTCGGGACTGGGTCGGCCAGGACGAGCCCTGATGCGGATGCGTGAATCCGGATTCCCACTGTTCACGGAGTGGAGGCAGGCTCGGGGTGATGGCTGGGCAGGAGGGGCAGGTTGCGCCATGCGGGGGCCCCACCGTCGCGATTCCTGAGCGCTTCGCGGCTCGCGCGGTGGTGGAAACTGTGGAGATTCTGCGAGAGCTGAAGGAGCGGGGCTGAAGCCCCACGCGGACTGAAGTCCGCCCTCCATTGAGTCTGCGTCCTGCTCCACAGTGGAGTCCTGCCCAACCGATGAATCCTTTCCCACAAAGGGCTGGGCATTCGTGGTTCGGATTTCGCACGCCTCTCTCTTCGATTCTCCGGCGGCTGCCACTACTCGGTCCTGAGGGCTACGGTGGGCTCCACCGACATGGCGCGGAGCGCGGGGAAAATGCCCGCCAGGGCTCCGGCGGCGAAGAGGACGGTGACGGCACAGGCCAGGGTCAGGGGATCTGAAGGGGCCAGGCCGAAGAGGAGGCTGCGGAGGAGGCGGGCGGCGGCTAGCGCGGACGGGACTCCTATCGCGGCTCCGGCGGCTAGCAGGAGTAGCGTCTCCTTCATGATCAGCCAGAGGACATCCGATCTTTGTGCTCCCAGCGCCACGCGAACTCCGATCTCGGCCGACTGGCGCGCGACGCGGTAGGCCAGCACGCCGTAGATGCCGATGGCGCTCAAGGCCAGCGCTAGCAGGGCGAAGAAGCCGGCCAAGGCGGCGAACATGCGGTCCTGGCGCAACTGGGCCCGGACCACGGCAGGCAGGGTTCTGATTTCGCTGATCAGCGCTTCACCGTCGACGGCCTGGATTTCCCGGCGCAGGACGGGGATCACGGCGGCCGGGTCCGTCCTGGTGCGGACGTGCACTTCGAGAGAGGCGCTGGGCGGCGCTTGCCACAGAGGGTAGAAGACCATGGGGCGGAGTTTCTCTCGGATGGTGCCGTACTTGGCGTCGCCGACGATTCCGACGATCTCGTAGCGGCCGCTGGAGGAGGGTCCCTGGTCTCCGAAGTGCTGCCCGATGGGGTTCCGCGTGCCGAAGAATCTCCGGGCAAAGGTCTGGTTGACCAGGGCCGTGCGCGGGGCCGTTGCGTGGTCCGCTGCCCCGAACTCGCGTCCGGCCAGGAGGGGGATGCCGGTCGTCGCAAAGAAGCCAGGGCTGGTCAGGTTCATGGATATTTTTGCGTCCTTCGCGGGTTGCGACGAGTTCTCGACCCAGACGGTCTGGTTCCAGCCGCCGTTGCCGAAGACGGCGTCTCCGGCGAGCGCGACGCTTTGGACGCCTGGTAGCGCGGAGACGCGCCGGGTCAACTCCTGATAGAACTGCAGGCGGGCTTCGGGCTCCGCCGCGGCCGGTTGGACGCTGAGGAGGAGGAGATTGTCGCGCTGGAGTCCGAGGTCGGCGGAGCCGAGGTTCCGCAAGCTGCGCGCGAACAGGCCCGCGCCGACGAGCAGAATCATCGAGAGTCCGATTTGCACGGCCAGGAGGATGCGGGCCCAGGGCCGATGCGCCGGGCTGCCCGGGCGGCCGGCGTGGCGGATGGAGCCGGAGATGCCGGCTCGCGTGGCCCGGAGGGCGGGTAGGAGGCCGAACAGGAGTCCGGTGGCTACGGAGAGCGCGACGCCAAAGGCCAACAGCCGGTAGTCGAGACGGAAATCGAGGGCGACCCGCCGCGGGTCCCGCGTGAGGAAACCGACCATGAGGGGATGGGCCCAGCCGGCTACCAGCAGGCCGAGCGCGCCGCCGGACAGGGCCAGGAGCAGGTTTTCCGTCATCAACTGGCGGACCAGGCGCCAACGGCCCGCTCCCAGGGCGAGGCGGACGCCGATCTCGCGGGCACGCGCAGCGGAGCGGGCAATGAGCAGGTTCGCGAGATTGGCGCAGGCGATGAGGAGGACCAGTCCGGTCAGGCCGAGCAGGATCTTCAGAGTGCTGGAGTAGTCCCAGTAGGTCCAGCGGACGGAGGAGGTCCCGGCCGCGGCCGGGTTGACGATGAGGCGTTGGGCGAGGAAGGCGTCGCGATCGCGTTGCGGGGTGTGTTGGAAGCCGGCTGACTGGGCCGCCAACGCTTGGCGGAAGAGCGGGTCGAGGCGCGCTCGGGCGGAGGCGGCGGAGACGCCGGGCCGCAGGCGGCCGAGGATCCAGACCTCGCCGGGATCCGGGTCGACGGAGAGCGGGACCCAGAGGTCGGGCACGGCGGCGCGATCGACACCGAAGAACTCGGGCGGCATGATGCCGATGATGGTGTAGCGTTCGCCGGAGAGCCGGACGGCGGCTCCGAGGGCCGAGGGATCCTGACCGAATTGCGTGCTCCAGAAGGCGTGACTGAGGATGACGACGCGATTGGCTGCCGCGGCGTGGTCGTCGTCCGGGCTGATGGTACGCCCCAGGAGAGGGGAGACGCCCAAGGAGGGGAAGTAGGATCCGGAGACCTCGTGGGCGCGGGTGAGGCGCGGCGGGCCGGTCGTCTGAAAGGCGGGGTTGGCCGAGCGGATCGCGAAGATGTCTGACAGCGCGTCGCGGTCACGGCTCAGGAACTCGAAGACGGGGTACTGGAGATTCGTCATGGTGGCGTCGGCGCTGGCGCGGGCGAACTCCACGAGTTGTTGGGGGTTGTTGACGGGGAGGGTGCGGAGGAGCATGACGTCCATCAGGCTGAAGAGGGCGATGTTGGCTCCGATGCCGAGAGCCAACGAGAGGACGGCCACGAGGGTGAAGGCGGGGGCGTTGGCGAGCGTGCGGGCGGCGTAGCGGAGGTCCTGCCAGAGGGACTCTCCGGTGGGGAAGGTCCAGAGGTCGCGGCAGGATTCGCGGATGCGGGTTGCGTTTCCGAACTGGCGACGGGCGGCGGCCTGGGCCTCGGGATCCTCGCCATACTGTTCGGCGCGCATGGCGTGGTGGAAGGCGAGTTCCTCGTCGAGGTCGCGTTCGAGGCGGCTTCTTTGGAGGAGGGCCCTCAGCCGCAGACGGAAGGCTGTGATGTGTTCGAGGGGCATGTGGGGCTTCCGGGCCAGGTGAGCTGGCGGCCTCCTTTTCCCATAAATCCTTTATGGGAAGGCTAACACCAGACAATGCTCGTGGCAAGGAGATTTTCGGAGCTGTTGGGCTTGTTTATGAGAGACGGACGGGGTGGTCGAGGTGCTCGCGGGGGGCGGTGGTTGGGGCCGTCTGAGTTGGGGTTCGAGAGATTGCGAGGCTGGGGCGGGCCCTGGGCGATGCCCAGGGTAATGGTGGGGGTGGGTGTCGTTGGGGTTGGAGGCGGAGCGGTTGCGGCCGTTGTGGTTGGATGGCGAGTGGATTCGAGGTTGGGGCGGGCCCTGGGCGATGCCCAGGGTAATGGTGGTGGTGGGTGGCGTTGGGGTTGGGAGAGTCGCTGACAGGAGGAGGTGGACGTTCTGGGATTGAGGTGGGCGAGTTGGCGAGGTTGGGGCGGGCCCTGGGCGATGCCCAGGGTAATGCTGGGGTGGGTGTCGTTGGGGTTGGGAGAGTCGCTGACAGGAGGAGGTGGGCGAGTTGGGATTGAGGTGGGCGAGTTGGCGAGGTTGGGGCGGGCCCTGGGCGATGCCCAGGGGAATGGTGGTGGTGGGTGGCGTTGGAGGCGGAGCAGTTGGGCCCGTCGTGATTGGATGGCGAGTGGATTCGAGCTTGGGGCGGGCCCTGGGCGATGCCCAGGGGAATGCTGGGGGCGGGTGGCGTTGGGGTTGGAGGCGGAGCGGTTGCGGCCGTTGTGGTTGGATGGCGAGTGGATTCGAGGTTGGGGCGGGGCTGGGCGATGCCCAGGGGAATGCTGGGGGCGGGTGGCGTTGGGGTTGGAGGCGGAGCGGTTGCGGCCGTTGTGGTTGGATGGCGAGTGGATTCGAGGTTGGGGCGGGGCTGGGCGATGCCCAGGGGAATGCTGGGGGTGGGTGTCGTTGGGGTTGGGAGAGTCGCTGACAGACAGAAGGCGGTGGACGTTATGGGGTTGAGGTGGGCGAGATTGGGCGTAGCCCAGGGCCCGCCGCAACGACCCAAACACCCGCCAATTCGAAAAATCTGAGCGAACAAACCCATTCCCCCAACCGGCCTCAACAACCCAAACCTCTCCTCCACCATTCCCCTGGGCATTGCCCAGGGCCCGCCGCAACGACCCAAACAGCAGCCAATTCGAAAAATCTGAGCAATCAAACCCACTGGGCCACCCCGTCCCCACTCGTCCCCACCCCGGCCACGATAAGATAACCCCATACCTCCGGCGGCTGTGGTCGCGCCGGCCATCCCACTCTGGAGATCCGCTGTTGCTATCCCAATGCCTCCGAGGAGCCGTGCTCCTCTCCCTGCCTCTGTTCGCACAAACCCACGGCACCTGGCGTGACTACGGCGGAGCCCCCGACGCGGCCCAGTACTCCGATCTCAAGCAGATCGACCGCTCCAACGTCGCCAAACTCAAGCCGGCCTGGACCTTCAAGACCGGCGACGGCAGCAAGTACTTCTTCAACCCCCTCGTCGCCGACGGCCGCATGTACGTCATGGCCAGGAAGAACTGCATCGTCGCCCTCGACCCCGCCACCGGCGCCGAACTCTGGACCTACACCCCCGAACCCGACACCAAGGTCATCACCAACCGCGGCCTCAACTACTGGGAGAGCAAGGACCGCTCCGACCGCCGCCTGCTCTTTGCCAGCAACCACCGCCTCCGCGCCATCGATGCCCGTACCGGCCAGCCCATCGACACCTTCGGCACGCACGGCAGCGTCGATCTCAAACAAGGTCTCGGCCGCGACCCCGAGACCCTCTCGCTCGTCCAGTCCACCACCCCCGGCCGCGTCTTCGAGGACCTCCTGATCCTCGGCTCCGCCACCAACCAGGGTTACGGCTCGGCGCCCGGCGACATCCGCGCTTTCGACGTCCGCACCGGCAAGCTCGTCTGGACCTTCCACACCATCCCCCATCCCGGCGAGGCCGGCTACGAAACCTGGCCCAAGGACGCCTGGAAGACCGTCGGCGGAGCCAACGTCTGGGGCGAGATGTCCCTCGACGTCAGGCGTGGCATCCTCTACGCCCCCACCGCCAGCGCCAAATACAACTTCTATGGAGCCGACCGCGCCGGCGCCAACCTCTTCAGCGACAGCCTGCTCGCCCTCGACGCCCGCACCGGCAAACGCCTCTGGCACTTCCAGATGGTCCATCACGACATCTGGGACTACGACGACGC